>QHXW01000233.1 GCA_003223115.1 Acidobacteriota bacterium | reverse complement strand
GGCCGGTGGCGATAGTGGCACGCGGGGCTTCGTGGCGGCGTTTTCTGCAGCCACGGGAGACGAGTTATGGCGCTTCTGGACGGTGCCCGCTAAGGGTGAACCAGGGGCCGAATCCTGGGGCAGTCTTGGACCGGAATGGGGCGGAGCGGCCACTTGGTTGAGTGGAACGTACGATCCGGAGCTAAAGTTGCTCTACTGGTGCACGGGCAACCCATGGCCGGACTTCTACGGCGGGAAACGTCAGGGAGACAATCTGTATTCTGACTCTCTGATCGCACTCGCTGTCCGCACTGGCAAGCTGAAATGGTATTTCCAATTCACGCCGCACGACACGCATGACTGGGATGCGCAGGCGTGGCCTGTCTTGGTGGATCTTCCTTGGCAAGGGCGCACACGGAAACTGGTGCTGCACGCCAACCGCAACGGTTATTTTTATGTCCTCGACCGAACCAACGGCCAGTTCTTGCGGGCCACCCCCTACGTGCAATTGCTGAACTGGACAACGGGCATCGATGCCAAGGGCAGGCCTAATCCGTTACCTGAGAGGGATCCTACTCCCAGCGGAAACCGGGCGTGTCCGTCCATTCGCGGCGCTTCCAACTGGATGTCGCCGTCGTACAGCCCGCGGACGGGATTATTGTATGTGCCAACGTTGGAACAATGCGATACCTACACATCATCCGCCAAGGATCCCGAACCAATGAAGAATTTCGCTGGCACTGGCGCGGAGTCAATTCCCAAGGAACCAGGCAAGTTTTTCCTGCGGGCTTTGGATCCGCGCACGGGTGGAAAGCGGTGGGAATATCCGATGACTGGGCCGGCGAGTATGTGGGCGGGCGTTGTATCGACGGCCGGCGGCGTGGTTTTCTTTGGCGACGACGACGGGCAGTTAGTGGCTCTTGACGAAAAGACCGGCCGGCACTTATGGCACTTCTACATGGGCCAATTGCTCACGGCCTCACCTATCACTTATAGCGTTGACGGCAAGCAGTATGTAAGTATCGCCTCGGCCGCGGACATTTTCACGTTCGGCTTGTTTGAGCCATCTATTCCCGTTCCGCTGGTGCCGGAGCTGGAAGCGCCCTGATCACTGACCTAACGCCGCTCCGATCTGGCGCGTCTCCAGTTACTTCACGTGATTGACCTTTCGCCCGGCCGGTGCCCTGGCGCTGCGGACACTGGCCCGTGACCGCGCAATTGAAGCACTGGCCGCCGTTACTGGTTCCCTTGCACTGGGTGCATTGGCCTGAACCACTACACACGTCGCACTCACTCTTTGTTCAGTCACGATGCCCTGTATGACACACTGGGCCACCAACTTGTTGGACAAATGATTCAGGGCCCGCTCCCTGAAGCAACAGGGAAATTCCGCTAGATTGGTAACCAGGCCGGGGTCGCCTGCGTCGAGTACACCGATGTTCGTGCGCCTTGTCCGCTTTGCAGGAAGCGTGGCATTTATCGTTGCCTCCGTCCTTTATGCTAATGCTCAAACGCTGACTCCATCCGCTGCCGGTGACTCGCATGTCCACGCGACCCTTCGGCTTAGCTCGGGTGCAACGCAATACCGCCAGGGCGAGCTGATTCAACTCCAGTTCACCTCCGATCAACCCGAGCAGTTCGCAGTGTCTGCCCACGTGCAAGACCGATGGGGCACGGCCGCTACAGAGGAGTTTCAAGTTACTCCCGCTAATGGCCGCCGTCGATCCCCTCGCATTGTATGAGCATCCATTCCTCGACAATGTGCGCCGCTTCTCAACGTACCCGGCTTCTTTCCAATTCGTGCCCGTATCCTTGCCCGCGACCATCACTCTGCCTCTCACAGACTGGCTTCGCTTTGATCTGCCTGGCCATTACAGGCTTTCTCTCCGCACCGTGCGTGTGTCCGGCCGGCCTGCTGCGCCCAACGAAGCGAGCCGCGCATTATCGCTCGACACAAACGAGGTCGAGTGGTACGGCGGCTGCTGCCCGTTTCCTGGCCCGCCAATATCGAGGGGATGTTTATCCGCTCGACCACGAAGCGCTCCTCGTGTTACTCAGCTCGCCCAGTAAGCAGGCTGGTGCTGACGAAATGGGCCGCATGTTGCGCGATCCTGATTTTCTGGTTACCGCCCCATTCCTCGATGCTTTGGCTGTCCTCAATACACCGTCAGCGGATGCGACATGGCCCGCCATCCGCGCCAGGCTCCCCTTTCTGCGGCGGCAACTATCGGAGGCTCTCCCGACCAAACGCGGTCAGGCTCTCGCTACCTCGAAGCAAACGTATATGGCTGGTCTGGAACAGTTGGCGGCGGTCAAGTTCGGTTCCGATCAAATCACCCAGATCATTCAGATGGTCGAGCAACTTTCGCCGATCGATCAAGACCTTTGGCTCGGCCAGCGCTGGACCCAGGTCAGCGACCAGCGCTGGCTCCCGGTGCTTCAAAAGACTCGCTCTGCGCGACGTGAATTTCCGGCAGCCAGGCAATCCGGAACTTGCTCCGATCGTCGGGATATCCAAGCTGGCTCTCAAACGCTGGTACGCACTTGATCTGAAGACGGCTCGCGAAGCCATTCTCCGCGAAATCTCCAGTCCCGCTCCTCGTTTTGGTGCGGACGCTTTGGGAATCCTCCCCGACCAGACTCTTCCGGCAGTGCAACACATCATCGCTGAGCACTTTGTTTCGTTGGTTGCGCCCGGTCCTACTGGTGTGCCTCCGGACTCGGGCCTCCAAGCCAGGAGTTCGCAATCCTTTCCGTCACTCGCAGCAACCGCTTCCACGCGCGCTGCGGGTGAACCAGAGGCGGTGCGATCACGAAGACCGCGATCACATCAGGAATGAAGTGCATGCCTGTGGTAATGCAACTTATGGCGATGGCCCCCGCATAGGTGATACCCAACCAGCGCGGCCGATAGAGACGCCCTACGAAGATCGCCCAAAGAACATGAAAGGAAGGAAACGCAACGGTCGGCGGATCGATAGCGCGCTCCAGATTGAGCAGGCGAGCAACCCAGGTGTTATCTGCCAGCGGACGGCGCGGTACGCTCGACGGGATGATCCAATAGATGGGGAAGATGACAGCCATCGCCACCCAAGCCGAGATCATAAGCTGGCGCAGATCGCGCTGTGTTCGTGCACACCATGGCGCCAAAGCGACAGTGATGTAAGAGGTTTCGTAAATGAGAACTGTCCGCGTAAATGGGCAAATGATCCTCGAAACTTAGGCGAAACGTGCTGCCGGGGACGCCCATGTGGGCGGTGAATTCGTACAGCACAAGCCAGGGATGACAACCGCGAGGAAGAATTGCCCGCGGTCCCGATTCGTAGGAGGTTTTGTCCCATCTGCCGGCAGCAGGTGCAGCGCATCGCCGAAGCGCCGTTTCAAATCGAGACGTTCATAACCTAGCACCAGACCTGCCGACGCGAGAAGCATGCTGGGAGTAACTAGCCAGAGGCCGGCGGCAGATCCGGCCGCTATCGAAACACCCATACACATCGCCACGAAGCCGGTATAGATAGGATGAGGAAGCCAGCGAAATACTCCGCGAGCAACCAGTTTCGTCGGGGGGAAAGCATTCATCGGAAGCCCACCGCCGAGGCACCGTAGTTGCAGCATCGCCGTGAACATCAGGGCAAGCCCGCTCGCCGCAATCGCATAGCCCAGAGGAGGGCTGCGGTAAGTGGGCAATGAAACATTGAGTCCTGCCGCCGCAGCCCACAGAATCAGAAGGCCGGGCAGCACCACGACAAACAGTGCCCGTAGAGAATTTTCCCCAGCATCATTTCGGCCACTCCACTCTTTCATGGATAGCCCAGCCTTCAACAGTTTGACATTCCCGGACGCTCGAACCTCGCACGGCTTCGCCACTTACATTCATTCACCTTGAGCAACCGCGCAGGAAACGTCTCCCGAAGTCCCGGGATGGCAGACAGTGCCGTGGCGCCAAGTGGGCCCTCGCGCAGAACGAGGGAGCGGTCTAGAATGAGGAGCGATCCGTCCAGGAATTCGATTTGGCAATCTTCGATCACGGACGTCGGAGCCATCTCGCCATTCCGGTAGACGATACGGCGCGTAAAGTCGCCCATCCAGCCCATCCAGTCGATCCAGACGATCCAATCGGACGGCGTGCTAAACTGGCCCTACCGGAGAGTGCAAATCGGCAGTTTCCATGGAGCGATAGTAATATTTAGATGCTCCGCGTACCCGAGTCCGAGGCGGTTGTGCATCCGAGCCTGGGCCCGCGGCATGAGGCAATGCCATTCTATAGAGCCGGCGTCGGAAGCGAAAATCGTCTCGCGAATCTCCACAGAGTCCGCCTTCCATTCACCGTCTATCTTCAGCGCTCTAGACTGCCAACGACGCAAACCGTGATCGATGTTTGGTTCAGTTTGAGTTCGTAAAGTGAGAGTCCACCACTTGCCCGGCCAGAACGGGCATCCAGGGCAACGGATTGTAACCCCGCCGCTTCTTGAACTGCGCGATCATATCGTCAGTCCAGTTCTGCGACCCGGCCTCCCAGCTATCGGTAATCACATATCGGATGCCGCGCTTTCCCATGTAGCCGGCGCCAACTGTCTGCTTGTAACTGTCCAGATAGGCGTTCATGTAATTCTTCACATAGCCGCCGTTCAGCTTGTCGACTTC
>QHXW01000036.1 GCA_003223115.1 Acidobacteriota bacterium | reverse complement strand
TTCCACATCGAGCAGGATCAACAGCGGCTATATCCGGCCGACTGGACCGTCGTTCCAAAGTAGCCGCACCCGAATGATTTCAATCTTCGTCGGGTCGTCGCCGAAGCTGGCGACTGCTCTCACTTTTGCCTGCAGCACTTTTCGATTATGAATTACGGGCGTGCAGTTTAGCCAGACGACGCCGTCCACGTCACTATTTTCGGGTTGGTGCCGAGCAGGGGGAAGCCATTGGTGCGGGCTGTTATCATGCGCGCATGCTAGTTCGTCTGAAGGAAGGTTTCGCGTTCAACAGTCAGGACGCCGTCGCCAGCTACGAGGGGGCTGGGTATCTGACGATTGAAAACGGGGCCCGTATAGCCTGCCAATTTCGGGCAGACCTGGACGGCAACGGTATGGTACAGCTTCTCTGCCACCGCATACTCCCGAACGACTTTGCTTTTCACTTGCTTGCTCTCCTGGACACAGGCGGCTCCGCGGGTTTTCGCGGAACGACAGCGGCTGGCTTGACAGTTGTGATGGACACGGAACGCGGCGGCAGGCCGTTGTCTCTCGACAGCGATGGATATGGTTCGATGTATTTTCTGCCTGGCAAGATTGCTGTTTTCGACAAGGAGCCGCCGACAAATTCGCACCGGTATCTGCTGACAAACTTCGCGTTTTCACCTTTTACGCATCTCGGCGAGCCACCGCACCACCCGCCGCCCCATCGAATGGCTTTGATCATCGACGGCCAAAGCGTAGACGTGGAGATCACGCCCTTGCCAGATTATGTGCAACGGATCGTGACGCTCTGGCAAACACGGGCGATTGTACCGACCTGTGAGTTGTACATCCCTACCCCTGCCGGGGCACCGAAGGAATGGCCTTTCGATCTGGCGGTCCGGATCTGCAAGCTGATGTCCGTGGCTGCGGGAACCGTTATCGAATGGATCGTCGCGACCGGGTTAAATGCGCAGGGCGAGCGCATACGAACCGTGCACGCCGCTCGTCGCACCAAACCCTATTGCTCTCTGGGGGTGGCGCCAATCAAAGAATTCGGTTACGAGGCAAACACAAGAATGTTGCAGGAGTTCCTTCAACACGGCCTTGACCAATTTAAGAACCGCGATTGGCGGAAGATGAATGGTTTGATTGCCGCCTTTTTGGATGCCCGGCTTGAGAATGACTACGCCGAGGCGAGAGGCATTAAAACGGTCGTTGTGCTGGAGATGCTGAAGGATCTTTTTGTTCATGAGTATTCGGAAAAAGTGTGGGAACCGATGCTACCCCAAGCACTGAGGAGGAAGATAGGGACTGTAATTAAGACGGCGCTCAAAGAGAGCGATGTTCCTCCGGAAGCCGTGGGCGCAGTTCGCGACAAGTTGGGGCAGTGGGATCCCTCGTTCCGCCGAGTAGTGCTCTATATGATTGAGCAACTCGGCCTCGTTGAAGACGAGAAGAGCGTCAAGGCGATTGTCGCATCGCGGAATTCCTTGGTTCATACGGGAAAGTTCCTGTCAGAAAAAGACCCGGCCAAGGGCAAGGATCTTGGGTTCGCCGATGCCGGGCATGAGTTCTTCACTCTGCTGAGCTTTGTGGACCGAATCCTGTTGCGGATGGTAGGGCATCTGGGGATGTACACGAACTATTCGGAGTGCTCGATGAGCCGCTTCGCGCCAGTCATGGAGAGTCTACCGGTGCGCTGAATCATAAGGTCGCAATTCGCGGCGGCCGTTCCTGATACCACCGGCGCCGTTTACGCGCTTGCCGGACGACTAGAACGGCAGTCGCTCCGCCGAAAGAGAAGGCGGTTCATGGCTCAATCTTCCCGGTGCGAAGTCGGTCGATGCCTTTTCTGATTTCGGCGCAGTAGTTCTCGCCGTTTGGACTTTTGAGCCAGACTATCTGCTGATCCCATGCGGTCTTCATCTCAGGCTGGAATAGCCCGGCAGCAGCGGAGAAGTAATTTCTTAGCGTGCCGTCTGTCATCCAAGTTGTCGGCAGCCCGCCTACCTCGCGGCACCACATCTCAACAAACAGCGTCATGTAGTTGATGCGCAAAGGGAGGGGCGGGTGTTCCGTGCTGAGATCGGATTCGATCTGTATCTTTCCGGCCCAGCGGGCACAGAACTGGATCATGCCGGCGAGGAGGAAGCACGACAGGATCGAGCTGTCGAGAGACTTGGAGGACGACGTGTTCAACAGACGCGACGCAAGCGGGCGACCGGCGCCACTGAAAAAATACGGCAGGTCGTGATAGATGCCGTACCCGTCGGCATCGATCTCTTGCGCTTGCGACAAAACGGCTCCGAGGACGTCGGCATGGGGCGGATATCCTCCAGATGCTGGCGCACGAGGTGCGAGTACTCGTGAGCGCTGACGAAGCAGAATTGCATCAGGAGCAGGAGTCGGGCGGTTTTCTCTGCATCGGCGGAAGGGGCGATCTGCAAGCTGAAGAAGGCCTCGTTCTGAGACACTACAAGCCGCGAAAGCCGCAACATCTCGTCGAACATGGGCTGCGTCATGACGATGAAGCCCCATTCCACGGCCTCGAAAGTGTGAGCCGCAGCGATACCGTTGTTTACCCTCACGAGTTCAAAATGAAGCGGCGGCAGAGCGACGCCCCCGGTCGAGGTCACGCCAACATCCGAAAGCTGAAGGTTCATCCACTCGGCAATCCACCGGTAGAGGTGGTCGGATGGCAAGTTCTCGACTGCGATGCGGCCTGAGATGTGTTCGTATTTCTTCTCGCCGCGCTCGTGCTTTTCGTGCAGGAATCGTTCGAACGCGGCTTCAGGCGGAATCTTGGGTCTTGTCTCTGGCATATTAGTCGTCCTCCGCCCGGGAAAGCCGCACTGCCGGATTGCGCAAATTTCGGGGGGATCAGAAGCGCAAAAACGGATAGTCGGTGTAGCGCTCCGGCGGAATGGCTATTCGCTGAAGGTGCTCAATCAGTCTCTGCTGCCAGTAATGGCCGAATCGGAGCAGGTCGCGCCGCTTAATCCAGAATAAGCGAATGTCCCCTTGTGCGCACGTTTTCTTCAAGCCCATACCGATGGCGCGGCCTTTGTGAAGCAGGGTGAAATTGCCATCGGGAAAATCGTAGACATCCTCCAGGAATTCCGGGCAGCCGATGTTCTGACAATAAAGCTCAGGGTCCAGGGTGAGACGCTTTTTTCGTTTGCGCGTCACAGCGGCGATTTCGGCGTCGGCGACAGGCTCGATGCCGCGAGCGATGCCGATATTCCCGTGTTTGAGCCATCCTAAGCGCAACGGACGCAGCAATCCTAAGAGTTCGGGAACGATCGGGGCCATTTCCTGGAGCAGGCCGAAGAGGTCATCTTTTCGAATGGCGAAAAGCGTACGATGAGTTTCCCCGTCACCGCCGGTTGCATGGAGATCGATGACGCCTGAGTTCGCACCCGTGTGAAGGGTGTAGTGCGTGGCTTTGCTGTCAGCTTTTGGTACGAAGACGATCTTGTCGGCGCGGAATTCTACTGCGAACCCGTCGCCTTCGATGCCTTTGGCACCGTGCGGTAGTGCGTAAGGCTCCATGGCCTATTTTCGCACGTGCGGCAGACATCCTCGATTTCCTTGCGCCGCGCATCTCTCGCGTCTGCGTACGTGGCGAGGCGCGAAGCAACACTCAAACCCATTGGCCAATTCGGTGTACATGTTTTGTACAAACGGCTTGAGATTCCTGCGAAGAAGGCGGTCCCTGCGATCGCGGTTTCAGTAACTTATAGGAAACAGGAGAGGGCGGCGAATACGGGTTCGACCCCCGTTAGCGCTACCAACTCACTTTAAATCAATCACTTGCAAAATTGATGTACAGGCTTGGCAATGGACCTTTACCCCAAAGAGTTCCAAGGCTCGAATCCAGATCAATTGTTAAAGAGTGTCGCAGCTGCCGGTCACAGACGCAGCGGGCGAGCGTGGATAGAAAGGTCGGATATAGTTTATAATATCCGTAATTTTTATCCATGTCCGCAACCGACACGGGAGTGACCAAAGCACGCGAGGTGTTCACTGAACACGGGGGAATGCTCCGCACGAGCTGCTCTTCGGCTGGGTATTCACCCACGCACCCTGTACGCTCTTCGTGATGCTGGAGAGATCGAACAGGTCGGGCGTGGTCTCTATAGGCTCTCCACAGCACCGGCCCTTTCCAGCCCCGATCTGGTTCCAATTGCTATTCGGATTCCACGCGCCGTGGTTTGCCTCATCTCAGCGCTCGCGCACCACGGCCTGACTACCCAGATTCCGCATGCGATCGATATCGCGCTTCCCAGTCACGCTAACGTTCCGAAGGTCGACGGGGTACCGCTTCGGGTCTTCTGGTATCCCAAGCCCTCTTTTCGCGGGCGTTGAGCTCGTGGCGATCGACGAAGTTTCAGTGAGGATTTACTCGGTAGAGAAGACTATCGCCGACTGCTTCAAATATCGGAACAAGATCGGACTGGACATTGCGATCGAGGCTCTGCGGACATACCAGAACGTACTCCGAAGCCGAACCGCGCGAAGCTGACGAAATTCGCGGAGATCAACCGTGTCCAGAAGATCATGCGGCCGTACCTTGAGGCAATCCTGTGAGCGGACGCGATCTCGGTGCATCTGCGAGGCAGCGCCTCCTCGACCAATCCCGCGCACAAAACCGACCATTCCAGGAACTACTCCAGTATTTCGCCATGGAGCGATTTTTATACCGGCTGGCCAAATCCCCGCATGGAGACCGTTTTATTTTGAAGGGCGCCCTGCTGCTAACAGCCTGGCGCGCACCGGCATCCCGACCAACGATGGATATCGATCTCGCCGGCCGAACTGACAATCGGCCCGAGCACATCAAAGCGATCGTGAGCGCTGTCTGCACCTTGGTTGTGGACCTGACGGATCGAATTCAACTGCGATTCAATCGAGGTCACCCGAATCAAAGAGGACGCCGATTACGAGGGTGTCAGAGTCCAATTCCACGCGACGCTTGCGAAAGCCCGGATTCCGATGCAACTCGATATTGGGTTCGGCGATGTAATAACTCCGGGTCCCACCGAGGTCGTCTACTCAACGATGCTCGATTTCCCCTCTCCAGTACTCCGCGCCTATCCAAAGGAGACGGTGATCGCGGAAAAACTGGAGGCGATTACGGTGCTCGGCCTCCTGAATAGCAGGATGAAAGATTACTACGATCTCGCCCTGCTATCCCAGATGTACCCGTTCGATGGAGAGTGCCTGGGACGGGCGATCCTCGCGACATTTCGCCGCAGGGGAACGACAATTGAAGCCGAACCCGTAGGCCTCACGCGAGCATATTGGGATGACCCCGCGCGCGTTCTACAGTGGCGTGCATTCGTACGGCGCAGCCGATTCGGAGGAACGGAAGGTGACCTCATGCGGCTCGTGGACGAAATCAGGCCTTTCCTCCTGCCAGTCCTGTCCAAAATCGCAACGGAGAAATCATTCAACGCCCAATGGGAACCGAGTGGACCGTGGGAATGAAAATCACCTCATCCCGGATGAGTTTCGGAAACGAAATAGTGGACCAGCCTTCCAATACGAATGTAGACTCAGCCGCTGGACCTTCGTCCGCAATCGTAGACGTTTTCGTGTTTCAGAGTACATTTGGGGCGGCGGAAAGTAAGCCCGATGAGGGGTGACCGTCCGTTGGTATAACCTTAATGAAGAGGCTCTCTAGGGTATCGAACGGGGGGCCAAGTTTGGGCACGTGAATCTGGCAGGCGGCGAATCATTTACACCCGCAGGGACCTGATCCGATCGTTGCCAAGACATTCGATTATCTGAATCGCCGTTGCGGTTTTCGGTTCACTGGGTCAGGACTCCGAACTGACGTTTTAGGCATGAAATCAGCAATGCAATCTCACGCCCACGACCTGTCGGAAGTTGAACTCGTTCGTAACGAATCGGGCCTCTTCTCCAGCGAGTCCGTCCTGCACATCCTGAAGCTGATTCTTGACGGATCAGAACTGCCCGAGCTGCTGACGATCATTGCTGAATTGGTCGAATCTCAAGGAAACGGCGCCTTATGCACAATCTGGCTTCCCGATGCCGACGGTAAACATCTCCATTGCGCAGCCGCTCCCAGTCTTCCAGGCCTCGCCTCGAATGTAGGGCGCATGTGCGTGTGCCCGAAAGGAGCATCCTGCGGCACAGCCGTTTATCGCAGGGAGCCGGTGTATGTAGCCGACATTCTCCGCGAGTCTATTTGGGACGACTATCGTCACCTCGTCGCACCGTACGGTATTCGCGCCGTTTGGTCGCGCCCCCTGTTCACCCGCGGACGTGAGGTGCTCGGCACGTTTGCCATCCTTTATCGTGAGGTGCATAATCCTGACGCGCTCGATCTGCAGTTGATCGAGAACGCGGGCCACATTGCAGGAATTGCAATTGAGCGGCATCTGCAAGCAGAAGCGCTGCGGCGTGAACGCAATCGGCTGCGATTGCTCCTGGAAATTACGAACAGCACGACATCGAAGCTGGACCTGCTGCATCTGGTTGAGGCGCTATCCACAAATCTGCTGGGCGTGACCCGATGTGATTTCTGCGCCTTGCTGCTACCCGATGCCGATAGCGGGGAATTGCGCGTCACTACCTTGTACAACCCTGAGCCGCGAGGTTCCGTCTGCGATGGCGCGATTATCCCGATCCGTGGCTCGGTCTGCGGCAAAGTCTTTCGAACTGGCAAGACACAACACTTTAATCGCCTGGAGGAGGTTCGCGACGACCCGGAGAGCTTTGGCAACAGCATAGGTCAAGGGTTTTATCAAGTTGTTGTCGCAGAGGGCTTGGTGTCCGGCTGCGATCTGCCGCTGATCGGCAGACGTGGAGTCGTCGGCGTTTTGACTGCTTTGAGCCGGTCCGAAAGGACATTCGAGAAAGACGAGGTCATCTTTTTGGAACAGGTAGCCCGTCAGGTAGCGATTGCCGTCGAGAACGCGCTGGACTATGAAAGGGCGATCAAGGATCGAGACAAAGAAGCGAAGCAGAGGCTCTACCTGGAGGAGGAAATCCGCGCGCATACTGGGGCAATCGTTGGTGAGAGCTCCGATTTGAAGAGCGCGTTACATTTGGTGTCCGTTGTTGCTCCTACCGATTCGAGCGTGTTGATTCTAGGTGAGACCGGAACCGGAAAGGAACTAATTGCCCGCGCGGTACACGATTTGAGCTCGCGTCGCGGACGCGCCTTCGTGAAATTGAATTGCGCCGCGATTCCCCTCGGGCTTCTGGAAAGTGAATTGTTCGGTCACGAAAAAGGAGCATTTACTGGAGCGATCGCCCAAAAAGTGGGGCGGTTCGAACTGGCTGATAAGGGCACGCTTTTTCTGGACGAGGTTGGCGACATCCCTCTCGAACTTCAGGCGAAACTGCTGCGCGTTCTTCAGGAGCAGGAATTTGAGAGACTCGGCAGCAATCGCACTCATAAGGTGGATGTGCGGGTCATCGCCGCTACGCATCGTGACTTGGCGGGAATGGTGAAACAGGGATCGTTTCGTGAAGACCTGTACTACCGATTGAAGGTGTTCCCAATTCAAATTCCGGCGCTCCGGCAACGGACCGAGGACATTCCGATACTGGTTCGCCATTTCACGGAGCTCTATGCCCGCCGCATGAATAAGCGAATCGTCGAAATTCCTTCGGAGACAATGGATGCCCTGGTTCGATATCCCTGGCCAGGAAACGTTCGGGAATTGCAGAACTTCATAGAGAGAGCCGTCATTCTTTCTCCGCACTCCACATTACGCGCACCAACCTCCGAGTTGATACCCTCTCCCTCGCTCGGACAAGCCAACATGCCGATGACGGGGCTCCAGGAGGTTGAGCGGGACCACATCGTCCGAGCGCTGGAAGCGAGCAACTGGGTTGTGGGGGGCCGCAATGGCGCCGCGGCGCGACTCGGAATGAAGAGAACGTCGCTAGTCTACAGGATGCAGAAGCTCCGCATCCACCGCCCAAAGTGACCATCGCCCAGGCCGATTTGCGGTTCCTGGTGCGGCTAGTCTCTCCTTGACTTTGCGCCGGGGCCGGGAAGTACGTATTTACACCCTCCCGCAAGCCAGTGCCGCTCTACCCCGAACGACAGCCAGTGCGACGGAAGGTGCGACCAGATATGGTCGGGGTGCCGGACCTCCGTCGCGACTCCGTCACACGATAGCGAGTATCGTTCACCGCTCGTGCGACGAGATCCTACTATCCGAAAACAACTTAAGTCCCTGCTGCAGGCTTCCCGGTGAGTTCTCTGTGGTTTGGTTTACAGAATGCTTTTTACGATGCCGGTCAACCGAAGAAGGAGAATTTCATGGGTCAAGCACGTTCCACCCAGACGACGAAGAGTCCCGGTTTCGGAGTAACGATCCCTAACACATCGATACACCACGTCGAGGCGGATGGGGTACGTGTCTTCTACCGCGCGGCAGGCGACCCCGATGCGCCGGTCGTGCTGCTGCTGCACGGATTCCCTGCCTCCTCTTTCATGTTCCGAGAACTCATCCCGCGTTTGGCCAGTGAGTATCGCGTAATCGCTCCGGACCTTCCTGGTTTTGGCTTCACGCAAGTTCCCGCCGAACGAAAGTATGTTTATTCGTTCGACCGATTGGCAGCGACGCTCAATGCGTTCACACAGACCCTCAAATTGAGACGCTATGCGCTCTATGTGTTCGACTACGGCGCACCCACGGGATTCCGTCTAGCGATGGCTCATCCGGATCGGATTACGGCCATTGTTTCGCAGAACGGGAATGCCTATGAAGAAGGGCTTGGCGATTCCTGGGCGCCGATCCGGAAATACTGGGCCGAGCCCACCGCGGAAAACCGTGAGACAATCCGCAAGAATATTTTGACGCTCGAAGGTACGCGATGGCAGTACACGCACGGCGTGGGCGATCCGGAGAGTGTTCCTCCCGAATCGTATACGTTGGACGCGTTTCTGCTGGATCGTCCGGGAAACAGAGATATTCAACTGGATTTGTTTCTCGATTACGCCTCGAACGTGAAACTCTATCCAGCGTTTCAGGATTACTTTCGGAAAGCCCAACCGCCGTTTCTCGCGATCTGGGGCAAGAATGATCCGTTCTTCATTCCCGCTGGCGCAGAGGCTTATCGAAAGGACATACCGAACGCTCGCGTCGAGTTCCTTGACACCGGGCATTTTGCCCTTGAGACTCACGTCGTCGAAATTGCTGCTGCCATCAAGGATTTTCTCGCGGCGAACGGGGCGAAGCCATGAGTTCGTTTTGCTCAGAACGCCAAGATCGTATTGGTTCATGGCGCCTGGGCCGCCAACTTTATCGAGCCGACCACCTTCCGCCCAAAGCGCGCGGACCAGCGATGGCGGGATACGACTTATGCAAAGGAAATGAATCGCATGAGCACAGCAGAAAAATATGATGTCCTCGTACTCGGCAGCGGAACAGCCGGTAAATTGGCGGCGTGGACCATGGCCAAAGAAGGCAGGCGAACGGCTGTCATCGAGCGGAAGTACGTCGGCGGCTCCTGTCCAAACATTGCATGTCTACCCACCAAGAACGTCATTCATTCCGCGAAGGTGGCGTCGCTCGTTGCGCGGCATCAGGAGTTCGGAATTGAGGCGGGAACGATCGCCATCGACATGAAGCGAGTATACGCGCGGAAACGCGAGATGGTCGACGGAATAGTCAAGGTTCATCTGGACAAATACCATTCGTCCGGAGCGGAAATCGTCTGCGGAGACGGCGTCTTCGTCGCGGCTCGGACCCTTCAGGTCACATTGCATGATGGCGGTGAACGCACGCTCACAGCTGACCGGGTTTTTGTGAACCTTGGGACCCGCGCAATGATACCCGATATACCAGGTCTGCGAGAAGCCAAGCCGATGACGCATATTGAGGCTCTCGATTTGCAGCGTCGTCCCGAACACCTGATTGTCCTGGGAGGAGGGTACGTCGGCCTTGAACTGGGCCAGGCTCTGCGTAGGCTGGGGAGCCGTGTCACCCTGATCGAACGAGGCTCGCACATAGCTTCGAATGAAGACGCGGATGTTTCCCACGCGATTCTGCAACTGTTTCGAGACGAAGGCATCGATATACGGCTGGATACGCGGGTGCTCAGTGTCAGCGGCCATTCCGGCGGCGAGGTCAATCTCCATATCCAGAGTGGGGGCACGACACGAACCCTGGAAGGGACGGACATTCTCGTGGCGGTTGGACGTACGCCCAACACGACGGGCATCGGACTTGAAACGGCAGGAATCGATGTCATTGAAACGGGACACATCCGCGTGAACGATCGCCTGGAAACCACGGCATCGAGTGTTTGGGCGATGGGAGAATGTGCGGGCAGCCCCTACTTCACCCACGTATCGGAGGACGACTTTGCGATCATCCACGAAAACCTGAACGGAGGCCACCGCAGCACGCGAGACCGGCTGGTACCATATTGCGTTTTCATTGATCCGGAGCTGGCACGTGTTGGACTCAACGAGTCGCAGGCGCGAGAGAGGGGTATTGCCTATCGCCTTGCGTCCGTGCCGGTCGAATCCGGTTGGCGGCCCTGGACGATTTCGGAAAAACGTGGGTTCATGAAGACGCTGATCGAGGCACACGACGACCGTATTCTCGGATTCACTGGCTTTGGACCCGAGGCTGGAGAACTCATGGGTACGGTCCAGCTTGCAATGATCGCCGGGCTGCCGTACACGACCTTGCGAGACACCATGTTTGCGCACCCGACGATGACGGAAGGCCTAAAAAGCTTGTTCATGGCTGTACCACAACAAATCCAACACCATGCCGGGCAGGCTCAGCAAACATAGAGATCCGTGGATTGACATGCACTGCGCAGAGGTAAAGAAGCGCTGCGTTTATTCGTCTGGCCACGATCCTGCGGCGGCAATAACGGCCGAATTCTATGCGTGAAGAGATGACTCCAGATCGGGTCACGGCTTTTACCGATGGCGTATTCGCGGTAATTGTGACCGTCATGGTGTTGGAACTAAAGGCGCCGGACCAGCTGCAATTTTCGGCGCTGTGGCCTCTCTGGCCCACGGCAATCAGCTATGCGGTGAGCTTCCTGTTGATCGCGATCATTTGGATCAATCACCATCACCTGATGCGGTTTGTCGCTCACCTGACTCTCGGATTGATATGGATCAACTTCGTCCATCTTTTTCTGGTTTCATTCCTGCCGTTTGCGACTTCGTGGGTGGCGCGCACCCAGCTCGCATCGTCTCCGGTCGTGCTCTACGCAGGGCTGTTCGTTTGTATCGACATTGCCTATAACGTCCTCGAACGCCAAATATTAAGTCAGGCGGATGCTCAGCATGTCACCGCGGGTATGCGCCGCATGGCGAGGCGCCGATCGCTCTCTGTGCTCGCGGCGTTCGCGGCGGCAATGCTGGTTGCCCTCATCGCTCCGCGTCTGGGCTTTGGTCTGATCTGCGCCGCGCTGATTCTCCATTTGCGCCCCGACCTTTCGCCTAGCCGCCGGCCATAATGGAATCGGAGGAAGCATCTTGTTTGAGGACACGGACTCTTCGCCGGCGCATGTGATCAATCGAAAGTGGACCTGGCCCTTGGAGAGTAATCACTAGCAGCGCGGCGAGGTATAAGAGATCGAGTTCATAGCCCACCGGGCCGAACTCCGCGCCCGAAGCGGAAATACTCAGTAGCTTCACAGAACTGAATCCGTATGGCAGGTGGACGGTGATCATTGCAACAAGCAGCATAAAGGCCGTGGGAATGCTTGCCCAGATCACAAAAGCTCCAAGCAACAGAGCCAGACCGCCAAGAAGCTCGGTTCCGATGGTCACCCATGCCGCTACGTGTGGCATCGGCACGCCCAAGTGCTCCAGGATACCGGCGAATGCATCCGGGCCTCTCGACAATTTCGCGAAGCCGTGCTCCATGAGTCCATAACCAACAAGGACACGCATCGGGAGTATGCCCCAGCGTGAGAGTTCCGAATGTTGCATAGAATCTCCTGGAATCACAAATCGATAACCGTGTCGCGAATCGGCTGTGAGCAGCAGACAAGAATGTTGCCATCGGCGGGTTTGTCGAGCGGCTCTGGTCCGTAAACGACATCTCCGCAGACCAGACCACTCTCACAGCTATGACACACGCCAGTCCGGCACGACCAGCGGACCGGAACGTCACACGCTTCGGCAAGTTCCAAAATGCTCTGATAAGCCGACGGATTCCAGTGCGCAGCAATCCCGCTTCGCGCGAACGAGACGAGTGGGCCCGTGGCTTTGTCGTCTTTGGGCAGATGCGGACTTCGGGCCGCTGCGTGGACGACACCAGGGGTCATCGGCTCACTGCCGTTGAAGATCTCGATATGAATTCGCTCCGGCTCGATACCGAATGTCAGGAGCGCTTCTTTCATATCCGCCATAAATCGATTCGGGCCGCAAAGGTAGACGTCCGCGTCTCGCGGAACGCCCGCCGCCTCAAACATCGATTGTGACAAGCGACCCATAGCATCGAATTCCTCACCGATCTTGTCGAGCGGCCCTGGCCTGCTGAAACAGACGTAGCTTCGGCCATGCCTCAGCGCAGGCACGAGCCGGCGGACTTCGGCGGCAAAGGGATTATGGTCCCGATCCCGAGCTGCGTGGAGCCATAACACCTGACGGGTCGACCGCGCCGCCGCTAACGAGTGCAGCATCGCGAGAACCGGCGTCGCTCCGATTCCCGCACTGATGAGCAGCACCGGCCGGTCGCCGGTGTTCAGAATGAAGCTTCCGCGTGGCGAACTGACTTCGAGAGTATCGCCGATGCGCACGTAGTTACGCAAAAAGGTTCCCCCCGCTCCATTTGGTTCGACCTTCATGCTGATCCGATAACGCTGAGGCGAGGCCGGACCCGAGAGCGAGTAGCTGCGAAAAAACGGAGCCCGTGCGGATGGTTGAAGACGCAAGACCACATACTGGCCGGGCAGGGGCGTCGGCAGGGGGTGGCCGTCCGGGTTCTTCATGGTCAGCGACAGGACGTCCGCGGACTCCTGATCGATCGCCGTGACCACCAACGGTTGAAATCCTGGCGCTGCCGGATGTGCGGCTGCTTCGGGCACAAGACCCGCGTTTCCACTTGAAGGATTCTTGAGCAGCGCCTCGAACGATCCTCGCCATCCCGGAGAAAGCGCCTCGATTCTCAATGCGCGCTCCAACTGGTCTCGCGCATGGTCGGAGAAATAGAGAAGCGCGTTGATCTCCGCGACTGTCATTCGCTCCTTCGCTTCTCCGACTTTCACAATTTCATCGCCGGCGCCGACGTCGCCTTCCTGTAGAACTCGGAAGTAGAATCCCGGCCGTCCGCTCGACGTGAGCAACGCCGGCATCCGCGGTTCGTTCATCCGAATGCCGACGCGATAACAAGTAACGCGAGGCTGCGTAATTTCGAAGATCGCGCTGCCGATCCGATAACGGTCGCCGATACACACGGCATCGTCGGCCAACCCTTCAATTGTGAAGTTCTCCCCGAATTGTCCGTACACGAAATCGGTCCTGTTCAGTTGCTTCCGCCAGTAGCCACAGGACTCGATCTGGTAGACGAAGACGGCGCGCTGCTCACCTCCGTGCCCTCCGAGGTCGCCTTGACCGTCTCCGTCCAGATTCAACCGGCGGACGCGACAGCGACCATGCACCGGATTCTTCCAGATCCCGGTGTGTACAATGCGACCTTTCCACTCAATGTCGCGTGGAAGGCCGACGTTCACCGATAGCAATCGAGCCATGGCCCTCGCCCTAAGCCTGATTCGCCGTTCCCGCTGGAACGTCAAGGTCACGATCGGGACCGTGCGGAATCACTGTCTGGCCCGGCGCCAGATGGAGTTGGACGCCGTCGAGTTGTACCGAGACACTGTCCGGTTCGAACGAGACGAGATCGTTGATCCTGCCCACTTGAGCATAGGCCTCCCGATACGACCATGCTGCCAGCCGCGCCTCACCGATATCGTAGTAACTGCACAGCCCTTTGTACGGGCAGAAGGTCCGATGTTCCACCGGGGTGAGCACAGACTCATCGATATCATGGCGAGGAACGTACCAGCGAGGCGCAAAGCCCGACTCGTACAGGGCTCGCGGCCGTTTTGTCTCGGCGACGATGCGGTCACGATACCGAACCACGAGATTGCGAGACGACTGGCGAATGTCGATGCGGTGATAGCTATCGGCGGCATGGCCCATAATGCGTTCGTCTTCTTCGAAAAAACCATCCATCGCAGGCCACGCGAACGCAACGCGACCCTCTAACTCCTGCGCGTAGGCGGGCAGTCCAGTGTGCTTCCACGCTCCTCGCGCCGCACTCTTATCGCCTGAGCGTACGGTGTACCAGGACGTGGGGCCGAGGTCGGGATGCTGCGTCGTGTGGCGGGAAGTTTCGAGAGTGCCTGGGGTGACGTCGGTTTCCTTGAAGTATGCCATCGGGTAGTGGCCCGGTTCGAAGAGCAGGATGACGTCTTCCGTATCAGCGATCCAGTTTGCACCGAAGCGTACGCGCATGCGCCGCCGTAACGGCTCAGCGTACAACAGTCTTTTGGGCAGCGGCTCCGCTACGAGGAACCTGCCGATTGCTCCTGGTGAGAGCGGCCCTTGTTGCCACGATAATCCCATTCCTCTCCTCCTCGATACGTCGATCGTTCACGTGAATAGCCGGCAATCTTCCCTCTCGTCATTTATTACGGTAGCCCCGCTCCTGTAGCACCCACCGATTGCCATCCGGATCAGAGAAATCGGCGAAGCTGGCATAATCTCCGCGCTTGGGGTCGAGCCCCGGTGCAAAGCCTCCATCCCACGCGCCAATGGGCGTCTTGTGCCGGATCGCACCGACCTCGACCCCATGTTCGAGCAGGCGGCTTCGCGCAGCCTCGATGTCCGTGACGACGAGAAACGTGTTGCGAAGTGAACCGGGCGCCGCGTCGGTGAGTCCTTTACCGATCTGGATCGAGCAGCCGGAGCCTGGTGGCGTGAGTTGAACGACACGGAACGCGCCGTTCGGCGAGTAATCCACGTCGAGGGCGAAGCCGACCCGATCGACGTAAAATCGCAGTGCTCGCTCTACATCGGTCACCGGCACCATAATCACTTCGATTGAAAGCGTTGCCATTCTCATGCTCACGTCCGTTCGGGTGCTTGCTACCGTAGCGGGCCGTCACCGACTGAGGTGCACCTCGTTGCAATCCCAGGCGTTCATTCCTTCTCAGATATAGCAGCAGCCTGCAAAACAGATCTGGAACTTGGTGCCACAGACGAACTCCTTGGCTCCGCTGTGAACGGGCGCCGAAAGACTGAGCGCAACAATAGGGCCACCGTGGGAAGCGGTTTTCATAACGCGGAAATTACGACCTAACTGATTGTGGTGCCTGATGAATAATTGTGGTGACGTGTCGCTGCGCGATCAGATTTCGCTGTCGAACTTGTGACTGATATCCGACACTGACGAGTTGCAGCCGCAAGTCTGCCACTCGAAGATTTCCAAGAAGAACCGCCACCGCTTTACGCCTCTGTCGCAAATTCGGCCGCAAGGAGGTCCCGCGCACGACTGCAAGCTTGTGCTCCGAAAGTCAGAAGCATTCAGCGCTGACGTTGCTCCTCCGTACCACCTGATTCGCGATGATCAGTTACCCGCAGCCAAACGCTCGAAAAAGATGATCTCGTTCCACGTCCGAACGCCACTGATCGCAAAAAGAGAAGCCCGGGGACCAGCACAAAACGCGCGAAAATCAGCTTGGTCTCGTCCGGCAACACGGAAAGCTTTGGCCAAGTCCGTGTACATGTTTTGTACAAACGGCTTGAGATTCCTGCGAACGAGGTGGTTCCTGCAATTGCGGTTTCAGTAACTTAAAGAAAACACGAGAGGGTGGAAAATCCGGGTTCGATTCCCGTTAGCGCTACCAAACTTAAATCTATTTTTTTCAGCTATTTACAAAGATAAATCGAACGATCTCAAATGCATGCCCGTTAGCGTTCGGAATGCAAACTGTTTTCATAGACTTGCGAGCTAGCATGATTCGATGGAGACCACCGCTCGCAAATTCGTGGTCGCCGGACTCGTTCCTTTCATCGCGCTTCCTCCAGCGGAGCGTAGTCCTGAGTGATCTGTTTGTACTCCAGGAAGTCCTCCAAACAGGCTAGGCCTGACCGTGACGTGCCAATACTCGGGCGAGCGGCGGACCAGACGTATCTCTATTAGTCTTTGCTGCTGCGTTCTGATCTTTCATGTTTGTTGTCTCCCTACTGTTTGGTTTCATGTTTGATTTCGGTAGTCACGCGGCTTTGGTGGGATCGAGTCCTCAGCGCTTTGGATCGGTGGCGAGTCGGCCAGCCACACGAATTCATCCTGCGGCACGCTGGAAACAGACTCACTATGCAGACTGCAAGCGATGGAACGCGTGCCCCGCAATTGACCACGATCTACCGGTTGCGATGTGTGATGGCGTCATCATTCGGGCTGACTTGTACCGCCCGTCGTCGTCTCCGGGGAGATGATGGGATTATGCGCTTTCGGGAGACCGGATTACTCGCTTACGCATGACCAGCTGTCTGCCGCTCAATCGAAATTCAAGGGAATCCATGAGTCGGCTGATTAGGAGGATGCCGCGACCATGTTTCGAAAGCAGGTTGTCTCCGGCGGTGGGATCCGGAACCAGATTATGGTCGAACCCATCGCCCTGATCCACGATCGCCAGTAGCAGGTCTCCTGACCGCTCACAACCACCGCAGATCTCAACACTCTTGCAAGGGTCCTGTCGGTTCCCGTGCACAACAGCGTTCGCCAAGGCTTCAGTGAGAGCCAATTCCACGTCATCGAGGTCGACCGAAGTGCATGGCAGCCTTCGCACGAGTTCCATGATGTGATCCACCGCCCTATCCAGACCATCGATCCTGATCCTCATCGCACTGCGAAACTCAACTAGACAGTTCATAGATGTCCTGCTGAATAGGGGTCTGTTGCCACGCGGAAAGACGGCAAACGGGCGCCACATACACTGGCATGAGCTGCTTCCTCAAATTTCATATGCTCGTTCACGGTATGTGAATCTCCGGTATCTGCTGCACACCTTTTGTGGGCTTGACTCCAAACCAGATCGAGTAGAGCGCTGGAAGAAATATCAGGGTCAGAAGGGTTCCCACAGCCGTTCCGCCGATCAGTGTATAGGCAAGCGATCCCCAAAATGCCGAGAACGTGAGTGGGATGAAGGCCAGGACCGCGGCCAGCGCCGTCAGCACAACCGGTCTGGAACGCTGGACTGTTGCTTCCACCAGAGCGTGGAACGAATCGAGGCCGTCATCGCGATTTGTTTTGATCTGTCCTATCAGAATGAGCGTGTTCCGCATCAGGATTCCGGCCAGCGCGATCAAGCCAAGGATGGCATCGAAGCCGAACGGTTGATGGAAGATCAGAAGGATGGGGACTACTCCCACCAGGCCCAAAGGCGACGTCAGGACGGTCATGGCCAGGGCTGACAGCGAACGCACCTGGAAGATGATGACCACGAGCATGCAGACAATCATGATCGGGATCACCGCTGCGAGCGCGGTGTTCGCTTTGGCTGCCTCTTCCACGCTGGCCCCGATTTCGACGGAGTACCCCGCCGGAAGCTGATCCGTAACCGGCTTGAACAATTTGGCCAGCTCCATCGTGACGGCCGGCGGCTGCAAAGCATCATCGATATCGCACTGGACTGTAATGGTCGGAAGGCGATCGCGCCGTTTGAGGATAGGATCTTCTTCGCGGACTACCGCCGTTCCCATCTGAGCGATCGGGACCGCGCGCCCGTCGCGGCTCGTCAAAGTCATATTCATGAGTTCGTTCGGGTTGAATCGGCTCGCTCCCAAAGTCCTCGCCACAATATCAACTGCACGGATGTCCTCGCGAACCTGGGTGACCGGCACCCCGGTCAAGAGAAACTGGATCTGCTCACCTGCTTCGCTTGGAGTAAGACCCATTAAGTGCAGCCGATCCTGATCCAGGACAAAGTGCAACGTCGGCGCGCGCTCTCCCCAGTCCTCGTTGGCGTGTCGCGTGTGATGATCAGTCCGCATTTTGGCCAGAACCTGATCGGCGATGGTCCGGACTATCTTCAGGTCGGGTCCTGATACTCGAAACGCAACCGGCCACGGGGAGTAAGGGCCAAAGACGAAGCGCGAGGCGCGGACGCGCGCTTCCTGGACCAAGCCGGCGGCCAGAGTCTGGCGTAGTCTAGTGAGAAGCCGCTCCTGCGCTTGTGCGTTCGGGGTTGAGATGACGAGCTTGGCAAAGTTAGGGTTCGGTAGCTCGGGGTTGTATGCCAGGAAGAAACGTGGCGCTCCCCCGCCAGTGTAGGAGGTTACGATAGCCGCTTCGGGCTGATTATGCAGCCAGTCCTCAAGCTTCTTCACGCTCGCGCTTGTCGTTTCAATGCTGCTGCCTTGCGGCAGGGTAACGTCGATCAAAAGTTCGGTTCTGTCCGAATTGGGGAAAAACTGCTGCTCCACTAGACCCATTCCAAAAACCGCGGTGACGAACAGCGCCACAACCGTCCCCGCCACCGCATACTTGTACTTCACCGCGGCCACAATCAGCCTGCGGAAGCGCTTGTAATTCCGCGTCTCGTAGATGGCGGCGTAGCCTCCCTCGATCGGCTTGATGTCCGGCAACAGTTTCACGCCCAGGTAGGGGGTAAACGTTACGGCAACGATCCACGACGTCAGGAGCGCAATGCAGACGACCCAGAAGAGGTTTCTGACATATTCGCCCGGAATGGAACGAGCGAAGCCAATCGGCATCAGGCCGATGATGGTCACGAGAGTGCCTGCCAGCATGGGCGCGGCGGTGTGGCTCCAGGCGTAGCTGGCGGCCTTAATCCTGTCCCAGCCCTCTTCCATTCTTACGACCATGGTTTCGATCGCGATGATGGCGTCATCGACCAGCAATCCAAGAGCCAGGATAAGGGCGCCTAGCGAGATCCGGTCCAGATTGATGCCTGCGAACTGCATCGCAACGAGCGTGGCGGACAGCGTGAGCGGAACCGCGGCCGCGACCACAATGCCAACTCGCCAGCCTAGACTCAGGAGGCTGACAACCATAACCACTAGGAGCGCGACGAAGAACTTGATTTGAAATTCGTCGACTGCGTTCCGGATCACCTCCGCCTGATCGATCACCTTCTCGAATGTAAAGCCGACAGGCAGCGCCTTCTGCAGCTTGCTTTGCTCGGCTTCCAGGGCTTTGCCGAGATCCAAACCGTTGAACTGATCCTGCATGACCACGTCCAGCATCAGGGCCGGTTCCCCATTGTGATGGACCAGAAAGGTGGCAGGGTCCTCGTAGCCGCGCCTGACGTCGGCAATGTCGGAGAGCTTCATCGTCCTGCCGCCCTCCACAATCGGCGTGTTTCGGATCTTGTCGACGGTTACCAAAGCGCCGTCGAGCCGGATGTAAATCTGCTGATTGTCTGTGTCGATGGAGCCCGCCGGTGTTACGACATTCTGTTTGACCAGAGCTTCGAAGATATCTTGCGCTCTAACTCCAAGAGTCGCGATGCGATCGTGCGAGAACTCCACGAAGATCCGTTCCGGCCGTTCTCCAAGAATGTTGACCTTCTTAACCCCTGCGACGTGCAACAGATCCTGGCGAAGCACCTCCGCTTCTCTGGTGAGGAGACGCAACGGGAGCTGCCGGGCTTTCAGGGCGTATACGGCGAAGTCAACATCCGTATACTCGTCGTTCAGCACCGGCATCAAAACTCCCTTTGGCAGCCTTGAGGTCTCATCCTGAATCTTTTTTCTGCCCTGATAGAACTCTTCGGCAACCTGGTCAGGAGGCGTGTAGTCACGAAGCCTGACAGTGAGAAAGGCAAGCCCGGGCCGCGTGAACGTCTCGACGTAGTAGTAATATTTGAGCTCCTGCATGCGCTTTTCGAGCGGCTCCGCGACTACATCTTGCATTTCTTGCGCGGTCGCTCCGGGCCACGCGGCAGTCACCGTGAATATCTTGATCGTGAACGTGGGATCCTCGGCCCGCCCGAGCGTTAGATATGCAACCGCTCCGGCGATGATAATTGCGAGAAGAAAAAACAAGGTCACGGAGCGTTCTCGGACAGCAAGAGCCGAGAGATTGAGCCCATGCACGCCTGCTGGCTTCTTCTCGATGGCTGGTTCTTGAAGACCAACGCGGTTCATCGGGAGGACACCACGCTTTTGTCTGGTGCGTTTTCAGCAACGCGAATATGCTGGCCTTCGGTGAGTAAATGAGCGCCGAGAGCAATAATGTGTTCGCCGCTGCGAAGGCCGCCTCCCACGAACGTTTCTTCCTCACCCAAGCGGAGGATGGTAACCGGCCGGAATGTTACGGCGCGGCTGGCCTCGTCTACAATCCAGACGCCAGGCCCATTGCCCCGGTCGGTGATCGCCGCATTGGGAACCACCAGCGAGCCCGCCGAACTCGGCACTGGCAGCCGGATCGTCACTGTGGCCCCCAGGGGTGCGTCCGCGTTTTTTCCTTCAAGGACGTAGCGAGCTTCGAAGGTTCGCGTCGCGGGGTCGGCG
This sequence comes from Acidobacteriota bacterium, assembly GCA_003223115.1. Classification (GTDB taxonomy): domain Bacteria; phylum Acidobacteriota; class Terriglobia; order Bryobacterales; family Bryobacteraceae; genus QHXW01. The sequence goes on along the minus strand of QHXW01000036.1, from coordinate 14,765 downwards.
GAATCGGAGAGCTGCCGCAAGCGAGCCGGTGCACTCTTGACGGCTCCATACAGCGTAGCCTGCGCAACCGAACCGAGAACCGGACGCACGGTCTCAGGCAGGTAAACAGCCGCTTCACGCGGGCCGGCATGGGCAAGCTTCACCACGGTCTGGCCTGCCGCGACCACCTGTCCCGGCTCAGCCAGCGTCTGCACTACCGTCCCGTCTGAGTCCGCATAAAGAATCGAGTAGTCGCCCTGATCCCTGGCAATCTTTTCTTGCGCCGACGCTGCGGCAAGTTGCGCCTGCGCAGAATCCGCGGCCGCCTTGATCTGATCATAGATCGAGGCGGACACTGCACCCGTGCGAACCAAGCCACGGTAGCGGAGTTCATCCGCCGCGGCCTGATCTGCCCGGGCCCTTGCAGCCGCGACATTTTCAGATTGTGTCGTTATGGCGTGCATATAGTCGGTAATATCGATTTGCATCAACGGCTGTCCCGAAACAACGGTTTGCCCGAGGTCCACCATCCGGCGTATCACCTTGCCGGACACACGAAAACCGAGGTCGCTTTGCACCCGGGCGGTGACCGAGCCAGTGAATGATTCACTTCCCCCGGCGGGCGCTGCCACAGTAGTGACGCGTACCAGTTCGGGCTGCGTTCGGGGATCATCTTGCGCGCTGGTTTTGCATCCCGCGAGCGCCAGCGCAAGTGTTATTAACGCTGCGGCCATTGTGGTATCCCTTAACATTCTTGTTGCCTGTCTCCTTACCTTCCTGGTTCGTTGAGTCGCTTCAGCTGTGGCACCTGTCATCACGGTGTCCAACCCCCTCCGAGGGCCCTGAAGGAGGCGACCGCAGCTCGGGCCGCAGTTTCTCTCGTCAATGCGAGATCGTCTTTTGCCACAAGCAGTTGCCGATCGGCATCGAGGACGTCGGTTAGGGCAATCGCGCCCGCTTCATAAGCCTCTTGCGAGCGGTCCCTGACACGCTGTAAAGCTGCGATCTCGACCAGGATTTCGTCGCCTCTCAATTCCGACTGGGCCAAGTGGCTGAACGAGTCCTCTATGTCCTCGGCCGCCCGCAAGACGGAGTTCCGGTATCGCAGGATCGCCTCGGCATTGGCGCTCGTCGCGTACTTCACGTCGGCATCGACTCTTCCGAAGTCGAAGAGCCTCCACCGCAACCCTGCGACAGCACTGGGCTGAAATCCTTTCTCACGAAATAGATTTCCTGGACTAATCGCTTCGTTCCCGAGAAACCCTGAAAGCGAGAGCCTCGGATAGTATTCCGCCAGCGCCTGTCCGATTCGCTCATTCGAGGCGGCGATCCTCCTTTCTGCAGCAATAATGTCGGGCCGGCGGCGGAGAAGTTCGGAGGGATCCGCGAGGCTGGTGATCGACGGAATGATAGGGATGTTGGCCGGAGTCTTCAGCTCTGATGCATACGTGCCCGGTTGAACTCCCATCAGAACGTCGAGTCGGTTGAGTTGCGCCTCAAGAATGATCGCAAGTTGCGGCACCGTCGCCTTGGCCTGGGCAAGGACCGCTTCAGCTTGTGCTTGTTCCCGGTCCGAAGCGACCCCGGCTGCTTTACGCTGGGAGACCAGTTGAAGCAGACGCTCGTCCGTGGCGATCTGCTCTTGTGCGAAGGTCAGACGCGCCTGAGAACCTCGAATCTGCATGTAGGCGTCCGCCGCCTCGGCGACGATTGAGACTCGAGTCACCAGACGTTCGGCCTCAGCTGCCTGAACTTCTTCAGCGGCAGCCTGCGCTCCATGCCTAAGTCCGCCGAAGAGGTCAATTTCCCATGAGGCGGCGACGCCCAGATCGAGGTAACTTTGATTTCTATCAAAGCCCGGCAACGTTCCTGCAACACGCCCAGTCGGGCTTTCGAGCGACTGGCGGAAGGATGTCGACTGCGCGTTCAGCGCGCCAGAAGGCCTCAGTCTCGCACCCGCCTCTTTGGCCGCCGCACGCGCCTGCTCCACGCGCGTTACCGATGCTGCAAGATCGAGGTTTTGATCGAGGGCGCGCTGAACGATGCGGGTTAGCTCAGGATCGCCAAATCCCTCCCACCAGGTGTCGAGCGGCGGGGCCGATGCTCCATCCGCTCCCATCGGAGACGGATTATGAAAGGGGTGTATTGTCGGTGTCGGTGCTTTGTATCTCGGTCCAACAGAGCACCCCCCAACAAGGACGACAAATGGGAGAAGTGCGCAGAGCCCTGATTTTCCGCCCCGTGTCATGCAGTTCGATGCTGCGTCAGCAGCGTGAATGGTGGTGGCTTGCTCCATCCGTCCGCTCATTTGGATGTTGGTCACCATCTAAACGTCGCAAAACCTCTACGCAGTACCGTTTTTGCAGAGAGTGGATCGTGATCGCTGAGGGCTTAGCCCCCAAGAGCCGACTTCAGTTTCAAACAGGTCAAGCGGCCCCAATGCGCGCTTATTGCGCGCCAGCAAGACGGCTCGATGGCTCTTTGTCGCCCTTTCGCTTCCCGGCAACGCTGTACGGCTGATTGCCTCGCACCATGACCCGGAGCGGGTACCAGCGGATCCTGCCGCAAGCGCTGCTCATCGTGCATCTCCCAGTAGCAGTCGTAGGCATCTCGCCCGACCGGAAGTCCCGCGACTGCGGAGACAGAGCCACGGTCCCGGAGCTGCCCGATACCTCAAACGCGGTGATGCTCCCGCTCTGGCACAAGCGGACCCAAGGGCGCCGTGCAGGCAACATCGCGTTCGGCTCGCGGCTGGCTCCCGATGTCGGCGTTTCGTCGGGCTTTCGAGGTCGAAGGTCGATTGAGTGATCGCGAGCGGCGAGACCGGCGATCAACATGGTCATAACGACGACTCAGGCCGCAGCAACCCCATTGGTTTTCCAACTCTCCCAAGCGTCTGTTTCACGGAAGAATGTTAGGAACGGAGATTCGCCGTTGTGTGTCACGCGAATCCGATCATGGTGCTGAATCTGGCCGGTTGCCATCAGATTAGAAAGCGGTTGGACGAGCAGACGTTCAATGGCGCGCTTCAGTGGCCGGGCGCCATATCTGAGATCGATGCCTTCGGTGAGCAGGAACTTCCTGGCACTGCCCGTCACATCTATAAAAAATAGCTTGTCGGCGGCAGCCGTCTGGACGCGCTGTTGCACGAGGTCGAGTTCGATATCAATGATTCTGTTTAGTTCCTCATTGCCCAGAGCCCTGAATACCACGATTTTGTCCAGACGATTGAGAAATTCCGGCGCGAACTTCCGGCGCGCTGCTTCTATGCCGGTGCGCGACAGTTTAGCTGTCAGTGTGGGTGTGCAATTACTATCATCCGACGTGGGAACATGAAAACCTAGCTTCGGACTGACGAGTGAACTCATCTCAGCAGCACCGATATTGCTCGTCATGAAAATCAACGCCTTCGAAAAGTCCACTTTTCGGTTATCGCCCAGCGTCAGTGTAGCTTTGTCCAGGATCCCGAGAAGAAGGTTCCAGAGCGCATCACTCGCCTTCTCGATTTCATCGAACAGAACGAAGCTCAGCTTCACAGAATCCGTATGGTACTGATTGAGAACTTCCTGGGCCAGCATCGGATGCGTTTCCCGATGACCGAGGTATCCTGGAGGCGATCCGATTAGTTTGGCGATTTCATGGCTGTGCTGAAACTCGCCGCAATCGATCTTAATGATAGCCCGCGAATTGCCGAGAAGCGCTTCGGCGGTCGCCTCCACGGCGCGGGTCTTCCCGGTGCCCGTAGGCCCGAGGAACAAGAAGTTTCCAATCGGTCGGCCCTCCGGTGAGAGCCCGGCGAGATACGTCTGATAAGTCCGAACGATCTCGTGAATCGCCTCTTCCTGCCCTATGACGAGGCGATGGAGTTTTGTTTCAAGATCCTTGGCTTTCGCTCCAGTCACGGTGGCATCTAGCAATGCTAGCCCCGTCTGGCCTTCTGGAATCCGTGGGCTAATTCGTCTCTTTATGGCCGCTAAGTCCTTCATTTCATGACTCCTTTCTCGGACCCTTACGCCGCCAAACGATCACCGCGCGGCCGAATTGTGCTTTAATTCCTCCTCGAGATTCGGCAGCGCTGCGGGATCGATCGCCTTCACTGCGGCCCGTAGAGGTTCCGCGCATGGCGGAAGGCAACATCGACGCGAGCCTTTAGCCGGCGCAGGTCTTCGCAGGTTGAGCGACGCTTCCCAAGCGTGAATAGTTGTGGCTTGCTCCATCCGTCCGGTCACTTGGATGTTGGTCACCATCTAAACGTCGCAAAAAGCTCTACCAGTACCGTTTTTGCAGAGAGTGGATCGTGATCGCTGAGCGCTTAGCCTCCGAGAGCCGACTCGCGGGGGGAAGCAGTATTAGCAGACAGACCGCAGCACAAAATCCCGAGTATCTCGTAACAATCGGCTGGAGAGTTTCGGATCGGTCACAATGCGAGACAGCATCATACTCCCCACCAAAGCCGCGACGATAGCGTGGGCCCGCGACCTCCTGTCCTTTGCTGGCAAATCTTTTAAGTGCTTTTCGACAAGAGAAACGAACCTCAAGACGCCTTCGGAGGCTTTTTGGCGCGTTTTGCCGCCTGCTCGCCACAGTTCACTGCCTAGCGCCGGCAGAGGGCAGGCATTGTCAAACTCATCGCGGTGAACACGGGACAGATACTCGTTTATGACTTCCGCAATGGTCCCTTCGTCCGCCAAGTGTTCCATCGCTCCGAACAATTTTTCAAGGCTTCTTTCAACCGCCTCCGCGACAAGTTCGTCTTTTGACTGAAAGTGTCTGTAGAAGCCGCCATGAGTCAGCCCCGCCGATTTCATCACATCCGCGAGGCCGGTACCGGCAATCCCGTGCTGGTTGAATTCCTTAGAGGCCTTACGAATAATCCGCGCTCTGGTTTCTGCCGCTTCTTCTTTTGATTTCCGCATCGCCCGTTCAACTCCCAGCCAAAGTGTCTAGCCCCCGCTATCTTAGATGTTACACACCATCTATTGTTGCAGATTTGGGCAAAGAGGCCGTCGAGCCGTGTTCGTAGTTCTGTCAGCCGTGGCACCGAGGATTTTGCGCTCCGCTGCACGACCGCAGACGGCAGAAACGTCTCGGACCCGACAGTTTTTTGGCATGACGGGGATTGGGCGTGTGAGCCGTCCCTTGCTTGAGCGGCAACAGGAACGGCCTCGACTCTCTGAACGCCTATCCCCGGCTCCGCCGCAAGTCCGCTGCCTGTGGTGTCGCCGCGCCGGCGCCGCGTGCTCTCTCGCTCGAGCCGCTTCCACCTGTAACTACAACGGTTCTCATTTGTCATGGCAATCGCCACCTCACGCGCAGGCCGGAACCTAATGGCGGCGGGCTCCGATGATGAGAGAAGCCAGGGTGGCCAGCACGTCCCCAACGACGCGCCAACGGTGCCGAGTTCCGTTCTCGATCAGGACATCGCCGGGAGACAACACCACCTCCGCACCATCGTCGAGCTCGAGTGCCATGTCGCCGAAGAGAAGGACCCCGAAATCCGTCGTGTCGGTCCTGTGAAAGCCGTCGTTAGCTCCGCCGGGTTCGTCGCCATCCTCGAGGTGCACCTCGGGAGTGGGTTCTGGTGCAATCACGCCGGGCAAGTACGTCCCTATGATGTAGCGGATGCCACCTTCGGGTGGGAATATAGCGGGCGCCGCCGGATTGTTCCCCGCGTTCGGGTAGGTTGCGGGCTCATCGGCATTCCAGAGGAAGGCGAGCTCTCCTAAGCCAGGCATGGGCGTCCCATCGACTTGCTCGTCTCGCACAAAAACAGCACGGCCCTTGGCGTCATGGCCGGTGACAACCGTGCGTACCTTCATTCCCTGTCTCTTCTCATCCGGCTTGTTCATGGTCACGTTCTTGGATACTTGTAATTTCGTTTCCATTTTTAATATTCTTTCGTGTTGTTGAAGTCTCCACTCTCTACAACGAGATTCAGGCGCCCACGCCCGAAATGGCCGTAACCCCGCCGTCGATCAGGAAGTCTGCCCCGACGGCACACACAGAATCGTCCGACGCGAGGTAAACTGCCAGCTTCGCGATTTCCAACGGATCGGCCATCCGCTTGCTTGGATGGTTGGTTCGGAGGACGCCCTTAGCCAACGGCCGACCGGTTCTACTTCGCCGATTCCCAAGCAGCCGTCTCGATGAGCGCAGCAACCGCCTGTGGTTGCGACAAATACACGGCATGGCTGCCTTTGACCTCGACAGCCGTCGAGCCGGCGCGTTTGGACATCAACCGCTGGGCATCGGGCGGGATCATCTTGTCCTCGGTGCTGATCACGTACCAGCTTGGCTTCGTCTTCCAGGCCGGTTCGGTGATCGCTCCGTTCAGTGCCTCCACGCCCCATGGCACCTGAGAATCCGCCATGAAAGCGGCCGTTTCTGGTCTCACATCGGCGGCGAACGATGACCGAAATTTCGCCATGTCGAGGAACAGATATCCATCCCGCGGCGGCAAGATCGGGGGCTGAGGAGCACCGGGCGGGAGGTCGGCAATCATTGAGGAGACCGACTCGCCCTTGTCCGGGGCAAACGCGGCTACATAGACGAGCCCGACAACTTTCGGATCACTACCCGCTTCCGTGATCACGGCCCCGCCATAGGAGTGGCCAACAAGGATGACTGGGCCGCTCAGATTGGCAATTGCCTGCTTCGTAGCTGCTACATCTCCTTCCAGCGAGATGAGCGGATTCTGAACGATCGTGACCGTATAGCCGTCCTTTGTCAAAATCGCGTGGACTCCTTCCCACCCAGAACCGTCGGCAAAGGCTCCATGGACCACAACGATATTCTTTACCGCAGTCGATTTGCTCGTTTGCGCCATGACTGTGCCTTCAAAACTGAATGTGAACGTGACGACCAGCAGAAATGCTAGGAAGCTGTGCCGTGCTTTTGTTCCACCGGATATTTTCATTTTTAATTTTCCTTCCGTGTTGTTGAAGTTTCCACTCGCAACAACGAGACTCAGACGCCCACGCCCGAAATGGCCGTGGCCCCGCCGTCGATCAAGAAGTCTGCCCCGACGACGTACACAGAATCGTCCGACGCGAGGTAAACTGCCAGCTTCGCGATTTCCAACGGATCGGCCAACCGCTTGCTTGGATTGTTGGCTCGGAGGACGCCCTTAACCGCCTCGCCCTGCTCTTCGCCTGGGAAGCGACCGAACATCGCTGTGTCCGTAGGACCCGGGCTTAGGGTATTCACGCGAATACCGCGGTCCACGAGTTCGGCGCTGAGGATGTGAGCCAGATGGACGACTGCTGCCTTGCAGGTCGAGACGGTCGAAGTTGTCGGCCACCCCTTGCGCGCGCCAACGGACGCATTGATGATTACAGACGAGCCTTGCCTGAGTAGCGGCAAGGCCTTTTGAATCGTGAAATAAGCCCCTTTGAGATTGACGGCTATTACCCTGTCGAAGCTTTGTTCGGTCACGTCTTCGAACAACAGGAACTCGCTATAACCTGCATTTACGAAGACGCCGTCCAGGTGCCCGAACTCGCGCTTGATCGTGGCGTACATCGTGTCGAGGTCAGCGAGATTGCTGACGTCCGCGCGAACGGCGAGACTTCCAGCTCCGAGCGTCTCCTTAGCCGCCTGCAGCGACCCCTCATTCAAGCCGCAGATGGCAACGCGCGCGCCCTCTCGGTCGAATTCCTGCGCCGCGGCCAGCCCGATTCCGCTATTGCCGCCGGTGATGAGGATGTTCTTGCCCGTTAGCCTACCCATTGTCGTCACTCCTTTAGACTGAACATGTGTGTGTCCGTCTGCCCACTTGGATGTTGATAAACATCTAAACGCCGCAGAAAAAAATTTGCTACTCCGCGACTTCGAAGATGACATCGAGTCCGATCGGCACTCCCAGGGGTAGGCTGGCGACGCCGATTACCACCCGAACCGATGTTTTCTGGATGCCAAAGACATCTCGAAACAGGTCCGAGACAGCGTCCGCGACCTTGGGCTGATCGAAGAAATCCCCGAAGGTTGCTATGAACACTCCGAGCCGGACGACACGAGTCACTTTGTCGAGTGAGCCTAAATGCTCCTTGGCCGCGGCGAGGACGTTCAAAGCCGCAGTGTAAGCGGCATCTCGCCCAGCCTCGATATTGAGCTCTTTCCCGAGTCGGCCAAGGTACTTCGGCTTGTGATCGACAACTGGGAGCATCCCGCTAAAAAAGAGAAGGTTGCCCGTCTGTACCGTCTCGACATAAATACCAAACGGCGTCGGGGCGGCTGGGAGTTGAATGCCAAGGTCCTGCAATCGGCGATCTGCACCGCCTGGCTGCGACCCTTTTACGCTTACCATCGGCCCGCGTGCGCACCGCCGTCCACGTGCAGCACCTCCCCTGTAACATGACGAGCTTCTGTCAGATAAACCACAGCTTCAGCGATGTCCTTGGGATCCGAGATCGTCCCCATAGGTGACAGGGTCTTCATGAAGTCCTTCGGAGTCTTTTTGTGGAGTGGGGTGTCGACCACCCCGGGCGCGACCGCATTGAAGCGGATGTTGTCCTTCGCGTACTCGCTCGCGAGGCTGCGGGTAATCGCATCAAGTCCACCTTTTGTGACCATCGCAACCGATGCCGGAAGACCGGCGATAGGGTTCTCGAGCAGCGACGCCGTGATGGTTGTCACACTTCCACCGGCGCCCTGCGACAGGATTTGTTTGACTGCGAGCTGGGTGATGAAGATGAACCCTTCCAGGTTGGTGGAGGCGAGACCCCGGAAGTCGTCGGCGGTGTACTCCGTGAAAGACTTGGCTACGAAGATGCCCGCATTGTTGACAACATGGTCGATCGAGCCGAACTTGGCGATCGCGGTTTGTGCGACCTTCTCAGCGGTCGTAGCCTGACCGATGTCGCCGTCGACGAGTGCGAGATTCGGTGACGGCGCGAAGCCGGCCTTGGAAACGCTGCGCGAGGTCGCAACGACGTTATAGCCACGATCCAGAAAGGCCTGGACAACGGCTGCTCCGATGCCTTGCGAGGCTCCGGTTACGATGACTGTCCTTTTGCTTGCCATGGTTTGCTCCTGGGGTACTCAGGACTGATCGTTCACGAGCACGATGCGGTAGCGGGCCTTGCCGGCGCGAAGATGGTCGAGTGCATCGTTGACTTTCGACATAGGGAAGGCCTCAGTAATGGGAGCAATGGAATGCCGGGCGCTGAAGGCGAGCATTCGGTCGATGGCTGTCGGACTGCCGACGGGCGAACCGGAAACCGACTTTTGGCCCATTATGAGGCCGAAGGCGGGAATCGGCATGGGGGCGAGTACCGCCCCCACGACATGAAGAATGCCTTTCGGCGCAAGGGTTCCCAGCAATCCGGGGATATCCAGGGGAACATTGACGGTTGAGATGATGAGATCGAGGCTGCCAGCGATTTTCTTCAGCTCGACGTCGCGTTTGGTGTTGTGGACGTAGTGCGCACCGAGTTTATGGGCTTCCGCTTCCTTGCTATCGCTCGTGGTGAACGCGTGGACTTCGCAGCCCCATCTGTTGGCAAATTGCAACGCCATGTGGCCCAGCCCGCCGATGCCAACAATTCCTACCCTCGCGGTAGAAGGAAGGGAATGCTGAAGCAGAGGCGAAAAGACGGTGATGCCACCACAAAGGAGCGGCCCCGTGGTCGCCGGATCAAGCGCATCGGGCAGTGGACGGGCCCACGTCCACTGGACGCGCACCCGATCCGCGAAGGCGCCGGGGCGGCTCACAATAGTGCCTTGACCGCGCGCACACAGATGGTGATCTCCCGAGAGGCACTCGTGACATGAAAGGCAGCTATAGGCCGTCCAGCCGACGCCTACGCGCTGGCCGATATTCAGGCCCTTGGCATGTTCGCCAAGGGCCACGATTGTCCCGACCACTTCGTGGCCAGGAACCAACGGAAATTGGGAGATGCCCCACTCGTTGTCGAGCATGGAGAGGTCGGAGTGACAGATTCCGCAATGGCTGACTTGAATCTCGACTTCTTCAGGCCCAAGTGCACCCGGGTCGAAGGTGAATGGTTCAAGCGGGGCATGGGGTGCGGAGGTGGCGTAAGCGTGAAACTTGGTCGACATAGGATTCTTTAGGGTTCCTCTAATTGACCAGATGCGGATGAGACCAATCGGTCGCAATTATTTCCCGCGAGGACGCCTGAGTACAAGTAACTTTGCGGTTAGCAGGTAGACCGCTTCCCGGTCTTGATTGAACATCGTGCTACGCACGGTCACGATGCCCTGTTGCGGCTTCGAACGCGACGGCGTGATTTCAATAATTTCACTTTCGACTTGCAAAGTATCGCCTGGCCTGGTGGGCTTGGGCCAGGCGATCTCTCCGCCCAAGCCGACAATGCCATCAGCGAATGGCAGGCCGCCGGCAACCAGCAGCCGCATGGCGACGGCGGCGGTCTGCCAGCCGCTCGCCGCCAGCCCTCTAAAAATGCTCGCCTCCGCTGCCACTTGGTCGAGATGGAACGGCTGCGGGTCGAACTCCGCGGCGAACTCTTTAATGCGCGCGGCTTCCATCAAATAGCTTCCTGACTTGAATCTCTGGCCGACGTGCAGATCGTCCAGATACAACTGCTGCGCCTCACTCATCGCGAGACGGCCACCTCGCCATCAAGATATCGGTTCAGATGCGATTGAACGTGCCGCAGGGCCTCATCTTTGCGCTGAATCCTGCTCATCATAAAGGCGCCTTCGAGCGAGGCCACTATCAGTGTCGCCACCTCCTTTGGATCCACCTTGGGACGCGCGTCGCGCTGTTCCTGAGCTTGCTCCACGAAGGCCTGCACGCGGCCCACCCAGGATCGAAGAGCTTTTGCGACGCGCGCCCGAAGGACCGGGTTTCCGTCGTCGGCGTCGATGGCGGTGTTCAGGATAGGACACCCACCAGGAATAGGGGACCTGTGCTCCACGAAATTCGCGATGAGTTGCTTGAGTTTATCGATGCCGTTCGCTTTCTCGTCCACGTGCAAGAGCCTGGCATTCCAAGCTGCCTCCCATGTGTAATCGAACGCCTCCGCGGCAAGCTCCTCTTTGCTTGCGAAATGACGGTAGATCCCACCCTTTTGGAGGCCGGTTGCTTCCATCAAGTCATTGAGGGAACTGCCCTCATACCCCCTCTGATTGAAAATCGGCGCAGCTGCCTGCACGATCTTTTTTCGGGTTTGTTCGCCTTTGGTCATAAAGTTGCGCTCGCTCTGAGACCAGTCGGTCTTTTCGTATCATAGCGCTCCCGTTTGCTTGGATGCTCATTGGGACCGAATGGTCTCAGACCGAACATAGCCCAAGAAATCTCCCTTCGCGATTTGCGACCGACCGGTCCCATTGGCATCAAATCCCTCAGAACGACTGGAGGCTCCGGAAAATGGCGAACAAGAACCAAAGAGAACTGAAGTCGCTGGGATTGGCGTTTTGTCTAACTTTCAGTCTTGTGGCTTGGGGACAGCCTCAAAGTCCTCTCGGATACTCCGTCGCCACTCCGCGCCCCATCAATCCGGCCGAGGGGACTACTACACCAAGCGCACAGGCCGCCCAACGTCAAAACCCTTACCTGGGAAGCGTGCCATCGAAGAATACAGGCACGCGACTCGAGCTGTCGCTGAGGACCGCTATTGAGCGCGGCCTGCGCTACAACCTTGGGTTGGTCGAAGCCAACCAGACGAGCGCCGACGTACGCGCCGAACGCCTTCGAGCACTCTCCGCGTTACTGCCGCAACTGGCAGCTCAGGGTCGCCAGGGTTACGAGAACCTCAGTTACAAAGAGATTGGCCTAAAGCTGCCGCCAATCCCTGGTCTGCCCGCGCTGCCCTCCACGAGCGGCGGATTTGGATATCAGGACGCTCGCGTGAGCCTAACGCAGTCGCTTTACAACGCGGAGCTTCGAAATCAATACCTCGCTCGAAAGCGCGATGCACAAGCTTCGACGCTGAGCATCCAGGATTCGCGCGATGTGGTCGTTTTCGCAGTGGGAACGGCGTACATGCAGGTGATCGCTAGCGCTGCCCGTGTGGAGACTGCAAAGGCACAGCTCGCCTCCGCTGGCGAGCTGGACCAGCAAACCGCGAATCGGGTCAAGAATGAAGTCTCTCCAGAGATCGATTCCATCCGTGCGCAGGTGGAGCGCCAATCAGCCGACCAGCGGCTGAAAAACGCAACCAATCAGCTCGAAAAGGACAAACTGACGCTGGCCCGGATCGTCGGGCTAGCCATCGACCAGGACTTCGCGTTAACCGATCCCCTGGCCTACCATCCCCTCTCCGGAATCAGCAGCAAGACGTCAGTGGACGAAGCCTTGCGCTCCCGCGCCGATCTCCGTAGCGCGGAAGCCAGCGTCCAGGCAGCGGTATTCACTGTTCGTGCTCAAAAGGCACAGCGGCTTCCTATTGTTTCCGTGACGGCGGATTACGGCGGCGGCGGCGCCAATATCGGGAACTTCAATCAGGTCTATACCGTCGCGGGCAACATTTCAGTGCCGATCTACACGGGAGGCCGAATACGCGCGGATATTGCGCAGGCGCAGGCGGACCTGGCTCGCCGTGAGGCGGAGTATGAAGACCTGAAGGGCCGCGTAGCGTACGATGTCCGCGTCGCCTGCCTGGATCTGACCGCGTCGGATTCGAGCGTACGGGTCGCGGAACGGAACAAGGCGCTCGCTGAGCGGGCACTCACGCAGTCGCAGGACCGGTATAGCAACGGCGTCACCAACTATCTCGAAGTAGTGCAGGCGCAGGAAGCAGTCACTGTTGCGAGTGAGAACTACATCCAGAGTCTGTTCTCTTTCAATGTGGCGATGATTTCCTTTGCACGTGCCGTCGGCAGCGCGGAAACCAAGCTCCCCGAGTTCTTAGGAGGTAAGTGACGTGGCACGCATCGAAACAGAAGTCGAGGATTTGCAAGAGACGGCGCGACCGCACGTGGTCGAAACGCGCGAGCCTGCCGCCAAGCTTGCCGGCGACCAACCGAAATCCCCAAACGATGTCCCAAGTAGACGCCTTTCGCGCTGGATCCTTCTTCTTGCGGCGACGATTGCTGTCGCCGGAGCTTCCCTTTGGTGGGTCCACTCGCAGGACTACGAGTCCACCGATGATGCCCAAATTGAAGGGCATCTGGACCTGGTGAGCTCTCGGATCAGCGGAACGGTAGTTTACATCAATCCGCGAGTGGAGAATAACCAACTCGTGGAAGCGGGAACACTGCTGATGGAGCTCGATCCCCGGGACTACGCGGCTGAGCTCGAACATGCAAAAGCAAACCTTGCGACCCGCACAGCGGAGGCGCATTCGGCGCAGGTAACGGTTCCCATCGTGGACGCGAGCGCATTCGGCCAGCTCCACTCCGCGGAGGCGGCCAAAGCGCAGGCGCTCGCGAGCGTCGCGTCGGAGCAGGCGAACTTGGCTGCCGCGCTACACAAATTGCAGCAGGATGAAGCCATCTACGCTCGCGTTGAACGGGACCGCGTTCGCTATCAGGCGCTAGTCGAAAAGCATGAGATCTCACGGTCCGATTATGATGCTCGCGAAACGGAAGGCACGTCCGCCGCCCAGGCAGTAGAGGCTGACCGAGCTGCGATCGTTTCGAGAGAACAGAGGATCGCCGAAACGCGCAGCCTTGTCGTCCAGCGGGAAGCGCAGATCGACGCTGCCCGCATCGCTCCGCAGCAAGTTACTGATGCGCGTGCCAAGTCAGATTCAGCTACCGGACACCTGGAGCAGGCCCGCGCCGATTTGCACACCGCTCAGCTGAATCTCAGTTACACGAAGATCTACGCGCCGGTCAGTGGAGTGATCGGGCGAAAAACGGTTGAGCTTGGACATCGTGTCCAGCCGGGGCAGGGCCTGCTTGTGATCGTTCCCCTGGACGATATCTGGATCACGGCAAACTTCAAAGAGACGCAGCTCAAACGGATGAGACCCGGCCAATCCGTCACGATCCGCGTCGACGCTTTCGGACGCGACTATAAGGGCAAAGTGGAGAGCCTGCCTGGCGCGGCCGGTCCGCTTTTCAGCCTGTTCCCGCCGGAAAATTCGACCGGGAACTACGTGAAAGTTGTCCAACGATTCCCCGTGCGGATTCGGCTCGATAAAGATCAGGATGCCGAGCATTTGTTGCGGCCCGGCATGTCGGTCGAGCCGACGGTGGATGTTCACTGAGAGGCTGTCATGTCGAACGGGAAGCCAGCCATCAACCCGTGGTTCATCGCTGTAACTGTCACGCTTGCGACGTTCATGGAACTGCTCGACACGTCGATCGCAAATGTCGCTCTCCCTTACATCGGCGGCGGTCTCGGCCGAAGCTACGACGAGGTTACCTGGATTTTGACGACATACCTTGTCGCGAACGCAGTCATCTTGCCGATGTCGGCCTGGCTGAGCCGCGTCTTCGGGAGAAAAACATACTATCTCGGTTGCGTTGCGCTGTTTTCACTGACGTCACTTTTCTGTGGATTGGCGCCGGTATCACAAGCGATTCTGGTGGACACATTTCCTCCCGCCAAACTCGCGTCGGCATTCGCTCTGTACACGATCGTAATCGTGACAGCCCCGGCGATCGGGCCTGTCTTGGGCGGCTGGATCACCGACAACTACTACAATTGGCGTTGGATATTCTTCATCAACATTCCGATCGGCTTCTTGTCTTTCTTCCTGAGCAGCAGGCTCGTAAGAGATCCCCCGGCGTTTGAGGCGGAGCGAGCCTCCGTCCGAACAAACGGCAAGCTGCATATCGATGGCGTCGGGATCACTCTGATTGCCCTGGCGTCAGCAGCATTGGAAGTGGCGCTCGATCGTGGTCAAATCGACGAC
>QHXW01000232.1 GCA_003223115.1 Acidobacteriota bacterium | reverse complement strand
CACCGGCGGAAAGGGCCGCGCTGATCACTACAGCGGAAAACGGTACGCTCATGGGCACCGGCGTCACGGCGCGCACAAGCACCGCCACCATCCAGGCCAGAACGACACCCATGAACCCGCCGGAGGCCGCAAGCGAATTGGCCGATCATGTCCATACGGCGAACGCGAAAACCGTCGTCACCCATGTCAGAGACATTTTGGGCAATGTAGCGATTCATCCCGTTGATCACCGACATGACGGCAATCAGAGTGGTGGTGGCCAGGATAATGCCAGTCAGGATAATGCCAGTAAGGTAAGGAAGCCCTGCGCAACTTATTCGAGCGAAGCGAGGTGGCGGCGCCGGTGACAGCTTCGTAGAAGGATGCGTGAGATGCCATCTAATTCAATTCAATGACGTAAATGAGTTACCGGCTGTTCACGTGCCCGGCTGCGGCTTGCCGACGGCGGAGGAACGCTACATTCAGGATTCCACCGCCTTCGCGGCATGTCAAACTCGGTCGGCTTGACCATGTCCTTCAGCATTAGAGCGCATTTGCCTCAGAGCGCATTTGCCTCGCGTGCACCGGCTTCGGCAGAATGAGTAGGGCGGAGAGATTGTGGCGGACACACCCGCGAACCGCGGACAGAAGGAAACAAAACCGCAAGGACCCGGCACCGTTGGCAGGCTGAAGATCTTCGGCATCCCGGTCCGCCTCCACTTCACGTTTCTGTTGCTGCTGGTGTTCCTGATTTTCATCGGCTTCGGCGGCAGCCAATCGGGGCCCGCGGCGGCAGTTTATGTCCTTGCGCTTCTTGTCTCGGTATTTCTGCATGAAGTGGGGCATGCGCTGGTGGCGCGCATATATGGCTTACGCACGCTAGAAATCGTCATGTACCCCATCGGCGGCGTGTCCCGTCTGGAACGCTTGCCCGGTGCCCGCCAGGAACCGCTAATCGCACTTGCAGGGCCGTTTGTAAATCTGGTGATCGCGGTTGTGCTGCTCGCCACACAGCACGATTTTCTTCCTCTAGAGAACCTTCGTATCCCGACCGATGCCAATCTCATCGAACGAATCGCGGTGGGTAATTTGCTGCTCGCAGTATTCAATCTTCTCCCGGCTTATCCCATGGACGGCGGACGCGTGCTGCGCTCGCTGATCGCTTTGAGGAAATCGGAGGATGAAGCGACGCGGATGGCGGCCGGCGCGGGACGGCTGCTGGCGGCAGGCATGGGACTTTTTGGCCTACTTTCCGCGAATTTTCTTCTGGTGTTCGTTGCACTCTTCGTATACCTCGGCGCATCACAAGAAGGAGAGGCGGCGAGAGGCCGTTCCCTTACCAGCGGTTTTCCTGTGCGCGCAGCCATGGTTACTGATTTCCGCACGTTGTCGCACTCCAATAGCATACGGGAGGCCGGAGACGTCTTGCTCTCGACCTCGCAGCAGGACTTTCCCGTCGTGAATGGCGAAGAGGTCATCGGACTCCTGACTCGGTCGGCCTTGATTCGCGCCATGATGCGCGAGGGACCGGAATCGTATGTAGCAGGCGCGATGGATCGAAATTTCGTCCGCGTGCCACCTGATATGGAACTGGCCAAGGCTCTACCGCAAGTTTCTCGAGCCGGAAGCTGCGCGCTGGTCATGGATGGCGAGCGCCTCCAGGGCCTTCTCACGGCCGAGAACCTGTACGAATTCATTCTTCTGCGGCAGGTCAGCCTGGCGCAGGCGAAGATGAGTCAGCACTAAGTGCCTAACTCCGCCGCAGAAACTTCCGTCCAGCATCAGAACGAGCGACGGGGGTTATCTATGCCCGGGCAGCATCGCGTGGTAGTTGTGGGCGGAGGATTTGGCGGGCTTTATGCAGCCAAGGCCTTGGGACGCCTGCCCGTGGACGTGACCCTGATCGACCGGCGCAATTTCCATTTGTTTCAACCTCTTCTTTACCAGGTAGCGACCGGAGGCTTATCGCCCGGCGAAATCGCGTCGCCTCTGCGTTTCGTGTTACGTCGTCACATGAACACCGAAGTGCTTTTGGCCGAAGTGACCGATATCGACCCAGCGAACCGCCGCGTGGTGCTGCGCGATGGCGAGGTGAGTTACGACACACTCATTCTCGCCGCGGGATCGAGACACCATTACTTTGGCCACGATGAATGGGAGCCGCTGGCCCCGGGGCTGAAGACCATTGAGGACGCCACCGAGATCCGCCGCCGGGTCTTGCTGGCGTTTGAACGGGCCGAGCGCGAGCCGGATCTTGACCAGCGCCGCGCGTGGTTGAGCTTCGTCGTGGTGGGTGGCGGACCAACGGGTGTTGAACTCGCCGGCGCGCTGGGCGAGATCGCGCGCGATACGCTCAGGCACGATTTCCGTCACATCAATCCCGCTGAAGCATCCATTCTGCTTCTGGACGGTGCGGAAAGGGTGCTCCCAAGCTATCCGCCCGATCTTTCCGTCAAGGCAGAGAGGTCCCTGATTAAACTGGGCGTGCGCCCTCTCAACGGCACGATCGTCGCGGCTGTCGAGGAGCACGGCGTAACGGTTGAACGGCGCGGTGGCTCGGAGCACATACCGACACGCACCATTTTATGGGCAGCCGGCGTACAGGCGTCGCCTTTGGGCCGCGTACTCGCTGATCGCGCGGGTGCACTATTGGATCGCGGGGGCCGCGTATTCGTCGAACCCGATCTGACTCTCGCCGGCCATCCCGAGATCTTCATCGTCGGTGACCTGGCAAACTTCAGCCATCAAGACGGCAAGCCGCTTCCTGGCGTGGCGCCCGTCGCCATGCAGGAGGGCCGCTACGTAGCGGAGATTATCCGCGGACGGCTTGAAGGCCACGCGCCGCGGCCGTTCCGCTACCGGGACAAAGGAAACCTCGCAACCATCGGCCGTGCGGCCGCAGTGGCTGACTTCGGCCGCATTCATCTGGGCGGATTTCCGGCATGGCTCATCTGGCTGTTCGTCCACTTGATGTACCTAGCGGAATTCGACAATCGGCTGCTGGTTTTCATTCAGTGGGCATATAACTACTTCACACGTAACCGGGGCGCCCGGCTGATCACCGGGGAAGACTAAGTCCTCCGCGAGTCGCACTCTTCTCTGTGGAATGCTGTGGAATAGATCACAACTTACTCGTTACAT
>QHXW01000035.1 GCA_003223115.1 Acidobacteriota bacterium | reverse complement strand
GAGGAGCTCGATGTCAAATCCCCATCGAGTGGACAGGCTTCAAGTGCGGGCACTCCGACATTCCGGGCGGCGTTCAACGCTTCGCGAATCAGGGCCGATGTAACTCCCTGCTTGCGGTAGCCCTTGCGCACATACAAGCACGAGATACACCATACAGGCAGATCGTCCAAGCGTTTAAGATTCGGAGTTCGATCGAGCCAGGGCAGCGAATCCCGCGACGAAAGTTGGCACCACCCAACCGCGGTGTCGCCATCGAATGCCAGCAATCCGGGCGGTGGGCCCTCTTGGACGATCCCATAGAATGCCGCTTTGTTGACCTCTGCTGGTCTCTTGCGGTAAGCGCTCCCAATGCGCCAGTACATACACCAGCAACGCTTGCAGGCAGTTCCGCTTTCAAAACGGTCAAAGGAGTGCTTGCGGCCACCGATCCAGCCAGACGTATCATCCGCTCCTTCAGGGAACCCAGATCGAAGCCTAGATCAAAGCGACCACGGTCTCGCCATTGAGTGGCGAGTATGGACAGTGGGACCGACGCACGAAAAGCCGCAGGTCTCCAGAAGCAGGTGCGCAACAAGAAACGACGAATGCCTCATCGAGAGGGTGTGCGCGCGCAGCTAGAACTGGATCCCGAAGCGAGGCGGCGTTGAACTGGACTCAGCTTACTCTTCCGGCAATGGCCGGTCTTTGGTTTCCGGCGCGAACAACACTGCAACCGCACCGATCAAATAGACTGACGACAAAGCAATTGCGGCGGCGCGGAAAGGTGTAGCGAAGTGCGCGTCACGGAACAGCACCGTCAGTTCGCCCAACGTGAAGGGCCCTAGCGCTGCGATGATGCGTCCCACGTTATAACAAAAGCCCACGCCCGAACTCCGCAACCTGGTCGGATAAAGTTCTGGAAAGTAGATGGAATATCCACCGAAGACCAGCAGCGTGCAGAAGCCCATTAGCGGAATCATCCACAACACGTCGCTGGGTTTGTGCAGCAACGCGAAGGTCATGATAGTGGCGGCCATCCCCAGCAGGAGTGAGATGATGAACGCCGGCTTGCGTCCGACCTTGGCTGTGACCACGGTGAACGTGTAGATCCCGAGAAATGCGCCACAATCCTGCAGCAGCGTCCCCAGGCTCACGTACCAGTTGCGCCTTTCGAGCGGCAGGTCTTTGAGCGCTTCCCGGATCAGCTCCGGCGACCAAAATCCGATGCCCCACAGGCCGATGACGCCCGAGATGGCGAGCAGCAGACCGATAATCGTATTCTTGCGCCAGCGCGGATGAGACCAGAGATCCTTCAGCGAGCCGAGCTGTTTCTTGTCGCCGCCGGCGGTCACCGAGTCTTTGATGCGCTGCCAGGCTTCGGGCTCCTTCATCTTCCGGAACACCAGCACCACCAGCAGCGCGGGGACCACACCTACCGTGAACATCCAGCGCCAGCCAAGCGGCAGCACTACGAAGCTAATGGCCGATCCGATGACGTTGCCGATCGCCGATAGCGCCTGCAGCCCCCCCAGCGCATGCGCACGCGCGCGTTCAGGCATTACTTCAGCTACCAGTGTCACACCGGCGGCGAATTCACCGCCCACACCCAGTCCGGTGAGGAAGCGGTAAAACGTGAAGTCCACCCAGGAAGTCGAGAGCGCCGACAGACCCGTGAAGCAGGAGTAGAACAGGATAGTCAGCATCATGGTCTTGGCGCGGCCCCAGCGATCGCCCAGGATGCCGAAGAACAGACCGCCCGCTGCCCATCCCACCATGAAAATCGCCGTGGCTATGCCGCTGTAATGTGTTACTTCCGCGGCCGCCGTCCCCACCGGCAACAGCGAGTGCATCGCCGGACCGCGCGCCAGCACGAAAATCCGTTGGTCCATGGTGTCGAACATCCAGCCAAGCGAGGCCACACTCAACACCCACCAGTGATACCCGCTCAGCGCTTTGTACCACGAACCGGATTCGATTCCCGCTTCCCGAGCGGGCGGATGCGTTGCCATAGTTTCTCAGTGTTCCATATTTCGCGTGGCCGGTGGGAACGATTGATGCAAGCAGTTCAAGCGGCCGAACGTTAAGCCGATGTGATGATTGGCTGCCTATCGCTTGCCCGATGATCTCATGAGTGTGGGCGCCTGCAGTCGCAAACCAAGCACGCAAGATCACGGCGGCCATCAGTCAATTTCATCGACGATGGCGGCATACGTGTCGCACAGTTTGTAGCGGCGCGATTTTTTGGCAGGATCGGTTGTTTCCAGGAAGCCTTTCTCGACCCAACGCTGGCACAGCAACGCCGCGGTCCTGGACTTATAGCCGAACAGGCCGGCAACATCCTTGGCGTCAATCTCTCGCGATCTTCGGAACAACGTCAGGCCCCTGCGTTGCTTGGATCCTTGCCACCTTTTTCAGCCTCGCGCAGAGCCTGGTCGCGTACCTTCTCGAATGAACCTTCTCGAATGAAGTTTGCCATACCCCCAATGAAATAATAAACTATCCACTTGGTGATGTCCGCCTCGGCGCGGCCCAGGTAGTGTTGTGCGACGGGCCGACGGTCAGCGCTTCATAATAACCTTCAGGTTGCGAGCATAGTATTCTTCGAGTGCGTAGAACCCCTTCAGGTCGTACATTCCCGAATGCAGGATGAAGGGTGGTCAGCAAACGCGCCGTTCGTCCGTTGCCGTCTAATGCGGCTGGATGGTGGCGTGTTGGTAGTGTGCAATCCCAGCCTTGATGGGTACCGGCAACTCATCCTTCTGGTTGATCCAAGTAATGAACTGCTCCATCAGCCACGGAGCATCCTTGGCCTCCGGCGGCATATAAGCGATACCTTTGGAATGAGCGTCACGGATCACATTCTGACCGTCGTGATAGGGCGTGGATTTCACGCGCGTCTTGCCGCCTCCCATAACCAGAGAGTGCAGCTTTTGCACGGTCGCCGCGGAAACTTTGCCACGTCTCTTTGCCAAACGTTCTGCTTCGTCGAGCGCGGCGTAACAGCCTTTGACCTCGTCCTGGTCTCGCTCCCGGCCTGGAAAATGTTGATCCCCGCCGATTACCTGGGCAACCTGTTCCTGAGTCAGGCGGTTGCCTTCGATCACGGTCGAGTAATGAGTAGAAAACAGGCGGGTCGTCTCTCGCAAATTGGCCAGTACACGTGGCGTGATCGGGAGCGTCCCAATGGCTTGCTTGACGGCTTCGATCCGAATAAGACCAGTGGCCACTGCCGGCGCGATACTGAAGATAGGATTGAAGCCGGTGCGCTTTTTCGTTGTCATCAACGTTCGTTCGAGCGGCCCGGCCGATGCCGATATTTTGCTGTTATCATTCCTATAAACTGCCGTTAAGTCTTGAAAACGGCCGCTTTCCCGGATTCCAATTTTCCGGGGCTTGGCGGGGGGCCTTGCTACAGCGCGGCGCGTCCTGCGTCTGGCGGCCGGCGCCGAAGCTTACTCTTCTCGAAGCGCTTCGGTTGGTTCCATTCGGACAGCCCGACAAGTAGGGCCGGATGCCGCAATCGCAGCCACGATCGTGAGCAGCGCCACGGCCACGGCAATCGAACGGCTCTAGACAGTAGAGTAGCGGGCACACCCGGCATAACCGACCCAGTGTCAGCCCAGGCACGATGCTCCACAAAGTATCGCGGCCGATAAGACTCGCAATGTGCCGCACACGGGCTCCCAGCGCCACGCGCATGCCCAGCTCGCGCGTGCGCCGGGCTACTGAATATCCCAACATGCCGTACAAACCGATGGCCACCAGCACAGCCGACAGCGCGGCGAATGGGGCTGACAATGCTGCGATCAATCGCTCCTGCCAGAGCGAAGTTTCAATCTCCTGCTCCATGGTGGCCGTCTCCGAAGGCGCAATACCCTTCCCCATTTGGGCCAGCATCCGCCGCAGTTCGCCAGTCACCAAACCTGCGTCGCCGCGCGTCCGCACGTACAGCGCCACGCCGTCGGACCATTTCAATTCGTCATCGATCAGCTCGTAATACGTGGGCGGAGCCTGCTCTCGCATGGAGCGGTACTTGGCATCACTCACCACGCCGACAATCTGGTTCCAGCGCTTCGCCACGGCGTTCAGTTCATCTCCGAAGGTGCGTCCGATCGGGTCCACGTTGGGGAAAAAACGTTTGGCAAAGCTCTGGCTCACGATCGCCGGTCTGGGCTTCTACCGGGCCCGGTTTGGTAATCCACAGCTTGTGAGCCGAGATCGGAATCCGCACGTCGGGACTTTCCTCGATCTGAATGCCGTTGAATTGAATCCTCTCGGCGACACGCCAACTACGGCGAACGGAAATCCGCGCAGGTGTATGCTGCGCTCCAGCACATCACGCCGCCCGCCGAAAGCGCGCTGCCAGAATCCATAGCTGAGCACTACCGGATAAGGCGATACGTCCTCATCCGCGTCAGTGGTCAAACGTCCGAGGAACGCATTGATCCCCAGCGTGCGATAGTAATTCCCCCGATACAAATTGGCCCGCAACATTTTCAACCTGGTCGCCGGATTGAAAGGACATCTCCAGGCCGCCGGCGGCGAACACAGAAAAGGTTTTCACCCTTTCCCGCAATAAGCGGCAGTACAAGTAGCCGAATATCGGGTCGATATAATTGTTGGGACGAATGGTGACCAGCCGGATCAACTGTTCCGGGTTTTTCACCGGCAGCGGCCGCAGGAGCAGAACATCGACTGCCGTGAAGATGCGAGTGTTCGCACCGATGCCGACAGCCAGCAGCAGGATCACGACGCCGACAAAGGCCGGATTACGCGCTAGCCCACGAAGGGAGTAATGCAAGTCGTGGAAAAGCGCCCGCATCGAGTTGTTCTGATTCTATCGTGCGGCGTACTGCGACTGCCTTACGGCTCGAACAAACTCTTCAGTGGGATCTCAACCGCAGGATCAGCAGCGTTGAGGAGACCATCCTTGGCCTCGTGGGCGCCCTCGGTGGTATGTATGTAACCGCGGCGGGTGCACGGATTGACTACCCAAACGGCCTTTACACCGAACTCGAGGTAATCGTCGATCCGCTCCCTGCATCTCTTCCGCGCGGTCATCTTTGGATAGAACCTCAACCGCAACGTGCGGGGGGAAGCTTACGATGGATTCCGTCGTTTTATCACCGGCAACCAGAATGACATCAGGCAATCGAAACCTGGTGGGACGCACTTGCACGCGGACCTCGATACCCGACCAGAACGCGGGGTAGTGGTCGCACAGGTAGCGATAAATTCTGCCGTGCACGTCTGCATGCTCAACCTCTCCTACATTTCGCTCCACAATCCGGCCGTCAACATAGTCTCGATCGCCATCCGGCAAGCTGGTGTTCAGGTATTCCCGGACCGGCACCAGTGTGGTGTGCCCATAGCATCATTCTACAGCGCGGCGCGCGCCGTACACTCACAGCCCGTAGCGCTCTTCGCTCCAAGGGTCGCCGTGCATGTGGTAGCCATTGCGTTCCCAGAAGCCGCCTTGATCGCGATCCAGCAGTTCGATGCTGTTCACCCATTTGGCGCTCTTCCAGGCGTAAAGTAGTGGCACGATCAGACGCGCCGGGCCGCCATGCTCGGCCGAAATCGGCTCGCCATCGTGGGAAACCGCCACCAGCGCATCTTCGGATAGAAAATCTGCCAGCGGCATATTCGTGGTCCAGCCGCCGTCGTAACCGTATGCCAGAACGTACTTGGCTTGGGACAGCGCTCCGCCCGCAAGTTTCAGTAGCTCGCGCGTGGAGACACCTTCCCACAGGTTGCCCAGCCGCGACCAGCGCGTCACGCAATGAAAATCGGAAAAGACTTTCACGCGCTGCAGTTTGAGAAACTCCTGCCAGCTCCACTCGACGGGCCTGGCCACCAGTCCGCGGATCTCGAGTTTCCACCGCTCGAGCGAAATTTCGGGCGTACCGCTGGCATCGAGCACCGGCCACTTGCGCGTGCGCGATTGCCCGGGCGGAACGCGGTTGGGGCGGCGCGTGTCGGGGCTGACGATCACGTCCGGCGGCAACTGAGCCGGGCTGCGGATCTCCTCTTCCTGGCTCTTGGGATCTTTAGAAAAGAGCATGGGATTTATTCGTGACTCCGCGCTACGGCATCACAATCGCGCCGCCGTAATCTGTACCAGTATGGGCGCACCTGGCGCATTCGAAAACGACAGTACGTCCATGGGACAAACCGTCACGCAAATGCCGCAGCCGATGCAGGAGCTATTGGCATTGGTGATGGGCTCCTGTTTAAGCGCATACTGCATCACGTCAATCCCCACCTGGCAATTCCGCGAGCATTCCATGCAGGCGATGCACTTCTCATTGGAATGGATCGCAAACCGGCTCACACGGAACCGCGTAAATGCCGCGCTGAAAATCTGCATCATCTTGGCGAGCGGGCACCAGTAGCGGCACCAGACCTTGCCGCCGAAAAACGGATACAACGTGACCGGAAGAATTCCTACCAGCCAGACGTCGGCCATCAGATGATAAATCTCGAGGCCCAGATTCGCCGGCTTTGCAAAGATGTGCCAGGAATCGCGCGCCAGAACCGCCAGTGTGACTACCACGGCACCGCCCAGCACGACGGAGTTCATGAATTCCCAACGCACGCTGGTTTTGCCCTTGGGCGCGAGATGACGCCAGCGGTCGCCGAGAGTTTCGGCGAGCCCGCCGCACCCGCAAATCCAGGAGCAATAGCGCTTCCCGTGGAACAACACCAGCACGGGAATAATCACGAAGCTGAGCAGCGCACCCCAAACAATCCAGACCTGGCTCGGGTTGCCGAAAAATGTGTAGAAGAAAAGGGGCCAGGCGTAAATCAGTCCGTAAGTCCTCCAGGCGTTGCCGGCAAAATTCGAATCGTGCGCCAGCCGCTCTCCCACCCACTGGTATTGGACCGCCCAGCGGAACAGGAATTCGGGAATCAAAAAGAAAAAGATCCACTGGAAGCTGATCAGGCTCACGTAACGCCAGATCTGGAAGGGGTCGCGTTTGGCGAAGCCCCAGCGCTTCATTGCCTGAAGCCCGAACACCGTCATGACCAGCGTATAAAGGACCGTATACCAGAACGACCACGGGCGATTCCAAAACGCGAGCGCTTTTGCGCCCCAGCCCCGGAACGGCCAGAACTCGAAGCCCTCCGCCTGCTTGGCACCGTAAATGGTGTAGCAGATGACGAACGAAACGCCCAGCCAGGCGAACTGGTTCCCGCGCCGACCCAAAACTACCAGCGACGCGGCCGCCGCCAGTGCCAATAGCCCCCCGGCGGTGGCCTGCCCCTGAAACGCCGCAACTCCCGTTTTCCCCCCAAGCACCCAAAGCCCGAAGAAAGCCGCGAGCACCAGCATCGCCGCCCAAAGCGCATTCCCGTTCCAGTCGTTTTCGAGCTTGATCCCCAGCGATCGTAAGAACTCGGTCGGTGCCTCGGCGCCGATCAGGACGAACGCGTGCTTGTACGGCAACTCGACCGTACGCTTGCGTCCCGCCTCCTCGACGTCCAGGTTGTATGTGCCCGCGCTGAAGCTTATGACCCGCGACTGGTAGATCACCGTAAGCTTACCAGTGTTAACTGCCTGGTCCAGCTTGCGCCGGTTGTCTTTGAAGAGGCGTGTAAACTGGAAGCCGCGATAGGAGAGCGTGACGCGATTTTGCTCCGAGAGCGTCAAAGCCGCTTCGATCGCGCTATTTCCCCCTCCCACCACGAGGATGTCCTCGTTGGCGTAGTGTTTCGGACTGTACAGACGGTGATAAACCTCTTCCCGGTCCTCGCCCGCAACGCCTAGGCGACGCGGATTGCCCCGTTGTCCGGTAGCCAGCACCACGCGCCGCGCTGAATACTTCGCCCGTGGGGTGGACAGGTCGAAGCCGCCATCAGACCGCTTGCGAAGCGTTTCCACACCTTCGTCAACACGCACCTCCAGGTGGTTCTCAGTGATAATTTCGTGCCAGCGCGAAATCAGCTCTTCTTTGCGCGCCCCGTCCAGCCAGAGCTTGCCTTTGGGAGGCCGCGTATCGGGCTCAGCGTAAACCCACTTGCCCTCGGGAAAGTCCTCGATGGTGTTTGCGATCTTGTTCTTTTCGAGTACCAGGACCTTGAGCCCATGGTCCTGCGCCGTCAGGGCGGCGTTTAAGCCGGCCGCGCCGGCGCCGATCACCACCAGGTCATATATATTTGGATCACCTCTTGGGTCAGCGCTTTTGGCATCAAGCTGAGCGACGATGTGCTCGGCTACGTCATTGCCCTGCTCCATGGCCAGCTTCACTACCGGCGCCCCGGCTAAATCCCCGATAATGTAGAGCCCGTCGACATTGCTGGCGAAATTTCGACGCAGAATGGGCCGCTGCGTCGACATGTTGGCGCTCTGCAGCACCGGCAGCAACAATTTGTTTAGCCCATTCCACATAGGTCTATTCCTAGTCTGACAGACGGGGTGCGGTTGGAAACTGCACCCACGATACGCCTTGTTACTTACCGGCGCCGGTGTACACTGCTTTCAGGACGGCACCGAGCGCTAGGCACATCTAGAACGTTAACCCCGACCGCTAACTCTACGCTCCGCTCGACCCGGGTTAGATGTAAACAGCCCTGTATCGTTTCTCCCGAGAGGAAGCCCGGAGACAGTGAACGTTTATGGTGAGAATTCGGAGACCGGTTGCAAAATCTCACACTCGCAGAAGCATAGAGTGATCTTTCTCTTGCAGTTTTAAATATTTGGCAGATAATACCATTTTATACATCGGAGGGGCGGGATCTCCGCTTTTTGAAATCCCGTGGTACTTCAGGTGCTCGGTACGTGGCGATGAAACGGGGATGCGTCGTGGTTGTTAGCCGGGGTTGTGGTGTACTCAGCCTCTGTTTGTTGCTCGGGGCCGGGCTGAAAGCCCAGTTGGTGATGCAGGGTTCCGGTCCTGGTGGTTTGGTGCGGATTTTCAATACGGATTCCGCCACTCTGGAATCTCAGGAGGTCCGCAAAGACCTGCCCTGCACAGTTACACCCATCAAACCCATTCTGGGTTTCGATCTTCGATTCCACGCCGGTTATGAAGTCAGCATTCCCCTTAGGGACCTGGCGGGCTCGGAAGACATGTTGACCATGGTTTTCCGCGTCACATCCGAAAGCCATAAAGACGAACCGGTCTACATGTCGCAGCGCCTGGGAGTTCCCACTATTGAGGAAGGGTCTAAGGGCAGCGCCTATCTTCAGGGCAATTTCGATGTGGGCGAAGGCAGTTATCACGTCGACTTCCTGATGCGCGATCGCAGCGAGCGCATCTGCTCGTTCTATTGGGATGTGGAGGCCGAACTTCCCTCCAAAGACAAGCAACTGGTCCTCATGATCCCGCCGGCGGTAGTTCAGGCGGCGGAGCAGGAGCTGTTCAAAGACGAACCGCCGGTCGAACGGGAGCAAGCTACGGGTCCGTTAAACGTAAAAGTGATCGTCAACTTCGCGCCGCAGAACTCTCGATCGGCCACACTGCAGCCCCTCGATGTAAATGCGTTGCTTTCGATTCTGCGCAGCATCTCGCGCGAGCCGCGCATCCGGAAATTCTCCATTGTCGCCTTCAATATGCAGGAACAGCGGGTGATCTACCGTCAGGAGAACACCGACAAGATCGACTTTCCGGGTCTCGGCGACGCTTTGAATTCGTTGAATCTGGGCACGGTCGACCTCAAGCGGCTCAGCCAGAAGCACGGCGAGACCGAGTTCCTGACGCATCTGCTCACCGCAGAAATGACGAGCAAGGACCATCCTGACGCCGTGATTTTCGCCGGTCCTAAGGTGATGCTGGACGATTCCGTTTCGCAGGACGCGCTGAACCAGATAGCCAACGTTGACTATCCTGTCTTCTATATGAATTTCAACTTGACTCCTCAGGCGAATCCCTGGCGCGACGCCATCGGAAGCGCGGTTAAACACCTGAAAGGATTCGAGTACACCATCACCCGCCCGCGAGACCTGTGGTTTGCCTGGACCGAAATCATGACCAGAATCACGAAATTCAGGCTCGGCAAGTCGAACCCGGCGTCCTCACAGTAGCCGTTGAACCTATAGAAGTTGAACCTATAAAAGGAAGATAAAACCAGCCGCATGCAAAAATTACTCGAAATCTCTTTGCACTGAGAGCCGTATAGTAAAATTGAGTGAGCTTGCTCCCCTTGAACATACGGGCTTCGTCCACCGCCACACCACTTGCGCTCTTGGCTGTATGTTTCTTTACATCGTCGGCGAGCGCACAGCGTTTCGGCAACCCCGATGTTCTGGCGCCTGACTTCCCGAGTCCCGAGGTCGTCGTTGAAAAAATGCTCGAAGCTGCCCGCCTGAAGCCAGGTGAAACGGTTTACGATTTGGGCTGCGGAGACGGGCGCATCGTGATCATGGCCGTCCGTAAATTCAGAGCCAAGGCGGTGGGCATCGAGCTTTCAATGCCGATCGTGAAGGAGTCCACGGCGCGGGTGAAAGGGCTGGGCCTCGAGGATCAGATCAGGATTATCCATGCCAACCTGCTGAAAGTGGATCTGCGCCCGGCTGATGTGGTCACAATTTATCTGCTGACCACTTCCAATGAGCTGCTTCGCCCCAATTCGAACGCGATTTGAAGGCGGGTTCGCGGGTTGTGTCCCACGATTTCCAAATCCCCGGATGGAAACCCAACGTCTCGGAAAAGATCGAGGCCGAAGGCCGGTTCCACAAAATCTACGTGTACGAGATGCCTCCGAGGAAGTAACGGCTCGTCCGGCCGCGCTTCCACCCATTCAATCCCAATATACCGAGTCAGAAGAGAGTGGTGCGGCTTGGTGCGCCTTTACCGGCGTACTTTCAGATCTTCAGGAAAAACCGCGTAGCCTTCGGGCGGCGGGAACAGTGAGTGCAGCAACTGGAGCCGTTTGCGCAGGTAGCGGCTGGGCATCTGGCGCGGGCCGGTCTCTACATCGATATCGCAGCAGATTCCGTGCAGGTAAAGCGTCAATGTGTCCATAAAGGACTGCGCGGCGTATTCGCGAAACAGTTTGGTTTCGCGGCGCACATTCGACTGACGCCTCAGCAGGCCCTGCTTCAGATGCCAGCTTTTCTCGTCCACTTCTCCATGGACTTCGCTGCCCAGTTCTTCGCGCAACACGCGAAAAAATGATTCTTGAATTTCTGGCGACCAACGCAGGGCCAAGAGCGATGCGATAGCGCCGTAGAAATAATAATGGTAATCGGAAACTTCTTCGTCCTTGACCGCGAAGATCAGCGTGGCGGCATCTTTGGCCATATAACGGGAAGCCACCATCTGGCGCGATTCCTGCGGTTTTTCATACGACACGATGTCGCCTCCCTCATTGTTCCCCTTTTCCAAATAGGGGACCAGCAGGATTCCGACCGTCGGCAGAATGCCGCAGACCGCCGGAGGTAGCGCCGCGATGGGGTCCTCCAGGTACTGTTTCAAATCCTCCTCCGGAATGGGCATGGCGGAGAAATAGGAGAACTTGTTGTTTACCGGGATCATCTCGCTCCGAAACCGGGTGGCGAGTTCTTCAACAGTGAGCTTGGAACGATCCGTTTCCGTGGAGGGCATTGCTATGACCTGATTGTAACAGACGGGTTGCGGCCGGCCCGTTGGAAAGCGCGTCAACAGGCCAGTACAGATGCGTAGCCTTGCGTCCGCATTTCAGCATGTGGGCGTCGCATCCCACTTTTCCTGGAGCGACTCAGTTAAATCGCCCAGTACCTTTACAGTTCCCTTCATCGAGCCGCGCAAAGGCGTCGCCGGCTGGTCCACGGGCACGATCTTCACGCGCGGTTTACCGCGCTTGGTGATCACGATGGAATTGCATTTAAGCTGGTGCACGTGGTCCATCAGCTCCAGGCATTTGGCTCTGAATTCCGTGGCTCCGATGGTCAACGGACGTTTTTTCATTGGTGGTTTACATGACAATATTAGCGCGAAGTTCCGCCGTGCCGTCGTCATGCAATAGTGGGCAGCTTCCGGCGTCGCCTCGAGCCAAACGGAGTGCTCTATCCGACGCATGGCGGGACGGGCGGGGGCGCTGCCTACGCCGACGGCTCCTTCTGCGGCGGCGCCGAGCGGCGCACGATCATGGTCGGCTCGTCGGCGCTCCGCCGCCCGCCGGCCAATTTCGTCCCGGCGTCCGATCTTCCACTTAATTAACATGGCTCACGTCATGAGACTTTTATGCACTCCACCGCCCGCTTCAATCCGGAACAGGGCTGATTATTAGCTCCAATGCGGATGAGAGGCAGTGCGGACTTTGCCTATCGGCCGGGCGGAAATTCATGCGTCGGCACCGGCAACTGCGCAAGACCGACGCGAGATTGGCGTCAGCGACAGCGTACAATCGGCTGTCAAGCTGATTCGCGGTCGCAGGCCGGGCGAGAACCCGGGCGGAGCAGTAAGACGGTACTTCTGCGCAGCCATGAAGACAATCATTTGCGCTTCCAGCATGGCCACGCCGGCGCCGACACACTGGCGAGGCCCGGCACTGAACGGGTAGTATGCGAAACGCGGCCGCCCTTCAGACCTTTCAGGCAAGAAACGATCCGGATCAAAAATCTCCGGATTCCCCCATATCTCGGGCAGCCGGTGAGTCACATAGGGGCTGATGACAACGAGCGATTTGGCCGGAATGTGGTATCCGCCAATCACGTCGTCTTCCACTGGAGTACGCGCGAAAACCCAAGGAGGATAAACGCGTATCGATTCCAGAATCACTCTGTTGGTGTAGGCGAGCGCTGGCAAGTCCTCAAATCGGGGAGGCTGGCCGCCCAGCGTGGAATCGACTTCCCGCTCCACCCGTTGCCGCACATCGGGATGTTTGGCCATGAGGTACCAGGTCCAAGCAATAGCGTCTGAAACCGTGTCGTGGCCGGCCTGTAGCACGGTCATCAGCTCATCGCGAATCTGGCGATCGTTCATCGACTCGCCGGTTTCCTCGTCACGAGCCCAAAGGAGTAACGACACCAGATCTCCATTATCGGTTTGCATCCGACGCCGCTCGTCGACCACACGAAAAATGAAGCGCTCCAGCGTGCGGACGGCGCCCTGGAAGCGTCTGCGCCCGGGGTTGGGAAACCATGCCGGCAGCTTGACTGAATTCACGGCGCTAACCAGGTCCATGTGCCGTTCGTACTCGATCACGGCTTCGCGCAATTCCTGTTCGTAACCGATCAAATCGCCACTGAACATGGTCCGCAGGAGAATTTCCAGTGTTAGAAGAATGATCTCCCCGCGGGCATCAATCGCTTGTCCCCGGGATGCGTTCGCTTCCCAACGCTCGAGCATGCTGCGCGTGGTGTCGGCAATAATTTCAGCCATCATGGGGTGATGCTTTCTTTGAAAGGCGGGCTGAACGAGCCGCCGCTGGCGCTTCCACAACTCGCCATCACTCGAAAATAAGCCGTCGCCAAGGGTTCCAACACCTTGTACCAAGGACCCTTGATGTAATTTGTGTGGTTGTCCTGCACGACGTGCTTCACGCCTTCCGGATCGGTGACCAGAAAGATGCGGCGCGGGCTCAGTGTGACAACCCCCCGTAGCGTCGCGCCACCTGAACAAAATACTCGGGTGGATTCCGCACCACGCCGGGCAGTACGGTCAGGTGCGATCTCACCCGCCCCGGCAAATAACGATAGCCTGCATCATCCAGAGGCCCGGGCGGGGCTAGCTTGGAGGCGGCAGCGGTGTCGGTGATATACGATCCTCCCTAGATGTGATTCCTGCGGCGGTCCACCAGATATTCCGCCTTGATGCCGTTCTTTGCAAAAAGGCGAGTATCTAAGGCCGCTTCGTCGTCCTCAAATATTACGTGATCCGGCGAGACTTCGGTGTAAGTCTTGAGCCGCTCGCGCACGACGGCTTCGATTCCCGCCGGGTTAAGTCCGCCTTCGGCCACCAAGTGCACGGACAATACATCGTGAGAGAATTCATCCTCGGAATTCTCGTTGTCGAGCGTGATCTGGACTGCCGTACGCCCGGAGTGTCGCGCACGGTCTCAACCAGGAGGGAAAGGTCCACCCTGGCGCCCTTCAGCTTCGTGAAATCTTTCTCCGCGCGGCAGATGGGTGGAAAGATGCGGGGGAATGTATAACCGCAGCACGAGCATCGGCCCCATTGGGCGCCGCCCTCGATCAAATCTCCGGTCCAAAACCGCACGAGTGCCGTGCCTCGCCAGCCAATGTGGCTGAACACCAGCACACCCGGCTCGCCAGGAGACACACACGCGCGCGCGTCTGCGGATGGAGCACACAGGTCAGACGGACTGCATGTCAGACGGACCGCAGGGCGACGAGGATTTCCTTCCGGGCGGCGTTGCTGGCGGGAAACAGTCCGCCCACAGCGCCCATGAATCCGGCAAAGATCATGCCGATCCCCATGATTGCCGGAGTTACCCGGAACTGGAAAGTGGTTTCGCTGAACGTCTTAAAGCTCCCGATACCGCTGGTGAGATTATTCAGAGTCAGTATCAACAGACAACCGAGGACGCCGCCCAACGCTGCAAGTAGCAGCGATTCAAATAAAAAACTGGGCAGAATCTCGCTCTTCGAAAACCCCAACACCCGCAGCGTTCCGATCTCTTTGGAGCGGTGTGAGACGGCCGCATACATCGTATTCATCGCAGCGAAGGAGCTGCCAATCGGCATCAGGCCGGCGACGAATAGGCCAACGAATTGCACGGGAGCAGAAGAGCTGGTTTGCCGGTCATAGTACTCGGTTTCGCCCATAGCGTCGACATTCAGCCGCTGGTCGTCGCTGAGATCACGAATCAACGCAGCTTTCGCCACGGGATCGGAAGCCCGCAACAACGCCGAACTGAGGACTTCGGGCCGGCTCTCATCGGCGGCGACCTGGTTCAAATTTTAGTAGATTTCGCTGTTGATCGATGACTCGCCCGCGCGCATGATGCCGACAACCTCCCAATCGCCGCGCCCTAAGTGAATTTTGCCGCCGAGACCGACGTCGGGATAGCGCATGGCAACCGAGTCGCCCACCACAACTTCGCGAAAACCGGACCGGAACCAACGCCCCCGCTTAATTGTCAACCTCCGGCGCAGGCGGACACCCATCGATGTGATGCCGCGGAAATTCACGTTCATTCCGTCGGGGTGTTCGGGGCTTTCGAGGTTGATCACGGTGACCAGCTCTAAGGAGGCCATGGGCTCGCCCGACTGATCGCGGGCGATGCCGGGCTTGAACTTCAGGTCGTTAAACACGGACCGGGCAAGATAACTGGCAAGCTCAGTGGTCGCGCCGTTCCGCAGGACCAGAATGTTGAGTGGATCTCCGCTGGCCCTGAAAGTTTCGCGCAATCCGACGACGAACGCTATGACCGAAAGCAGGACTGCCACTGTCAATGCCAGACCTAGCGCGGTCATGAGAGTCTGAGTCTTTCTCTCGCGGAGGTTTCGAAAATTGTAAGTGAGGGGGATGGCCATGGCTAATCGGTGAACTTGAGAGCCTCGAGAATCGGAATCCGCGCGGCACCCCAGGCTGGCACCAGCGCACTCGCCAATCCCACGCAGACCCCAATCGCAAAAAGCTGGCAAGCGACGGAAGGTTCCAACTGTAACGCAGACAGGGGCAGGATGATCGATGGAAGCGTGCGGATTAGCGCAACCAGCAGCACCGTAACGAAACAGGCGATCAGTCCACCCAAGGCCGTGAGTAACGCTGCCTCCCCCATCAAGATCGCCAAAATGGCCGACGGCGTGAATCCGAGTGTCTTTAGAACGCCCACCTCGCGGACCCGCTCGCGCACGGACATCGCCATCGTGTTGGCGTCACAAGAAGCAGCGTGAACGTCAGCGCCAGACTGATGCTCAGCAGGAAGGCTTTCACATTGCCTAGCATGGAGACGAAACCCAGCTCGAACGCTCTTTCGGCCTCTGTTCGGGTGCGCGCCGTGGAATTGCGGAAGATCTCGTCAATCTCTTTGCAGATGCGGGGCATGGAGTTGGGGTTATCGATCAGCATGTGGAACGCGAACACCTTGTTTCGGCGGCGCTCCGGCAGCAGATCAAACAGGTAATCGAGCCGGAAAAACAGAACGTCATCATGGAACAGGCTGTCGTAGATCCCAACCAGCTTCAGTTCGGCGATGACGGGGAAAATATCACCCTTCAATGTGATGCGATCTCCGAGTTTGAATCCGTAACTTTCGGCCAGTCCGCGACCGATCACGCAGCCGGACTTCTCATTTTGGAACGCCAAGTTTCTGCTCCTCGGGAATCGAGTAGTCGGAATGTATGGTGAAAACGCGTTCCGCCTGCACGGCGTAGCGGGCGAAGATGTTTTTTGGGTTCTTATAAACCCCGCCAAAAAATTGAAAGGGCATGGCCTCTACCACACCGGACACCAGCTTGATCTTCTCGTTGTAGGAGATGGGCAGCATGATTGCGGGCGAGACTCGATTGCGCGTGATTGCCCGTAGCGCTTGCTGCGGCGGTGCTTCGCCAATGTAGAAGGCATGATAGACCGCCATGAGCGTACCGAGCAAACTGAGGGAAATGGCCGCGCTGGCAACCGTCAAAAGGCCGCGACTCTTGCTCCGCATGCTGCTCTTGAGGATGAAGGGCAAATAACGAACCATGAGTCGTCGAGCGTCGCTCAGTATAACGCAACGCGGCGCGCACTGACATTGGGCTTGCTAACGACAGACAACAAGCCAGCACAGAAGCGTCCTTCGCGTCCGTATTTCAGCATGCGTGCGTCGCGCGCCACTTTTCGTGGAGCGGGTTAGGTCAAAGAGCCAGCACACACGAGCGCGAAGTTCTGCCGGGCCGTTGGGGCTTCCGGATTCAGCCTCTCCGCGCTGCACTTGCTAGACTGGCGAATGAATGGCTCGCGCGGTGTTGGTGTCGGCCGGAGAAGCGTCGGGAGACCTCTACGCCGCTATGCTGGTGAAGGAGTTGCGGAGCAACTGGCCGGATGCGGCTTTTTTCGGCTGCGCCGGACCGCGTATGCGGGAGGCCGGTGTCGAGCCCATCGTACGCTCCGAAGACCTGGCCGTTGTCGGACTGGTCGAAGTGGTGGGTCACCTTCCGGCCATTTATGGTGAATATCGAAAGTTAATTGCGGCCGCCCACGACCGTCGTCCCGAGCTGGCCATCCTGACGGATTCGCCCGATTTTCACCTGCGCGTGGCGCGCCAGCTTAAGAAACTGGGTACGCGCGTGGTTTACCTGGTGGCCCCGCAGGTCTGGGCCTGGCGCAAAGGCCGGCTACCCTTGATGCGGCGAGTGATCGACCGGCTGCTGTGCATTTTCCCTTTCGAAGAAGAATTCTTCCGCAAGCACGACGTACCGGCATCATATATTGGCCATCCGTTAGCAGGCCTTGTAAAGCCTTCGCTTGAAAGAGCCGAATTTTTCAGGAAACACAGATTAGCTCCCAACCGTCAACTAGTTACGATACTACCTGGAAGCCGGAAAGGGGAGGCCGCGCGGCACTTGCCGGCTCTAACTCACACTGTCGAGCAGATTTACCAGCAACAAGCGATGCATTTTCTTCTGCCGGCATCTGTTACCACAGGGGCTGAGTTTTTCCGGGAGCGCCTGGGGCATTCGCCCATTCAGGTGCTTGAAGGCGAAACCTGGGACGCCATCGCACATGCCGATCTGGCGCTGGCAGCCAGCGGAACGGTAACGGTGGAGGCGGCGCTGCTGGGAACGCCTATGGTCACTTTTTACAAGGTAAACGCGCTGAGCTGGGCCGCGGGACGTCTTCTAGTTCGAGTGCCTTTTTATTCGATGGTGAACCTGGTGGCAGAACGTGCGATTGTGCCCGAGTTGATGCAGAATCAACTGACCGGTGAACGCCTGGCTGCAAACGCGCTCTGGCTGCTGCGTGATGATGCTTCGCGTGAGCGCATGCGCGCAGATCTGGGCGAGGTAGCGCGACGGCTTTCGGGTGATGGCCGGGCGATGGAAAACGCCGCAACTCTAGTACAAGAACTCATGGAAGGACAGGCTGCACATGTATCGTAAGGTTTGGATTCTGGTGGCGCTGGTCGCCGCCGTTCGGAGTGCTCCGGCTCAGGAGCGCCGCTCACGCATCGATGTCCAGCACTACACGATCAATGCTGAAATCAACCAGAACACGCAGACGCTTGTAGCGAAGACCACGGTGCGCTTCGTTCCACTGGAAGACAACTTCACCACCGCGGTTTTCGAGCTGAATAACGCGCTGAACGTATCGCGCGTGGTGGACGATGGCGGACGGCAGATTCCCGCGTCGCGCTCGCAACAGGATTTCGCTATCCGGCTGAATTTCGATCAACCACTGATCAAGGGCACGCCCATCGACGTGACTTTTGATTACGACGGGCGGCTGACCGGTAACGAAGATTCGCCTGTCTACGGCATACGCTTCGCCGCCATACATAACGATTACGCGTACCTGATGTATCCGTCGCGCTGGTTTCCCGTGAGCGGCTACACCACCGACCGCTACACAGCCGAGATCAACGTCACGGTAGCGGCGGGAAACAAGGTACTGGCCACCGGTACTGAAACTTCGCGGCAGGACAACGGCAAAACGGTCTACAGTTACAAGCTCAGCGACCCGTCATTTCCCGGCAGCATCGCAGTGGTGCGCGGCGACGCAACGCGTGTGAACTCCGAAGGCGTTACTAGCAATCTGTATTTCCGCGGCGGCGAACAAATGATGGCTAACCCTTATGGCGTGGAAGCCGGCAAGATCGTGAGTTACTTCACCGCGATTTTCGGGCTGCCGCAATACGCCAACCTCACGTTTGTGGAAACCGAGAATGGCGCGCCCAACGGCTATTCCGCACCGGGCCTGATTTTTCTGAACCCCCGCGGGATCGGGCGGGACGTCAGCGCCAAGCTGCTGGCGAATCAGATCTCGCGGCAATGGTGGCACACGCTGATCTCGCCGGCGTCGCGGAATCATATCTGGCTGACGAACGGCTTCGCGGTCTATTCCGAGCTGCTGTGGGCGGAGCACGTAACGGGTCCGGGAGCGCTCGAAACACAGTTTCGCGATATCGCTGTCGAGGCTCTGACGGTAGACAACGTGCCCATCATTCAATCGTCACGGCTGGACGATTATTCGCCGGAACACTGGGCACTCACAGGCTCAAAAGGCGCGGCGGTGCTGAACATGCTGCGCTATACAGTCGGCGACGCCAAGTTTTTCCAGACACTCAAAGAGTACGTGAAGCAGAACGCAGGTAAATCGGTAACCACCGATGATTTCAAGAAGGCGGCGGAAACAGTTTCACAGCAAAATCTGGGCTATTTCTTCATCGAGTGGATTGAATCGAGCGGCGCGCCCGAGTTCAAACTCGAGTACACGATTTTCCGCACGCAGAAGGGTTTCCGCGTGATGGGCAAGGTCTCGCAGGACCTGGACACGTTCCGCATGCCGGTGGATCTGAAGATTGAGACCGAAGGCAATCCGGAAGAAAAGCGCGTGGAAGTGGTGGGCACTTCATCTGAATATTCCGTGGATACTTTCGGCAAACCGAAATCGGTGACCATCGATCCGAACACACGCCTGCTGCGCTATTCAAGCCAGATGCGCGTAGCGGTGGCGATCCGCCGGGGTGAACAGTTCGCCGAGATCAGCGAGTTTGGCGATGCGCTAAAGGAATACCAGAGGGCGCTCGAGGTGAACAAGAACAGCTCGCTCGCGCACTATCGCATTGCCGAAGTTTTCTTCCTACAGAACAACTACCAGTCCGCAGCCAACGAATTCCGCGAATCACTGAATGGCGACCTGGAGCCGAAGTGGACCGAGGTGTGGGCGCACATCAACCTGGGCAAGGTCTTCGACATCACCGGGCAGCGCGAGCGCGCGGTAAACGAATACCAACTGGCGCAACGCACGCGGGACAACACGCAGGGCGCGCAGGACGAAGTCGCGAAATACCTGAAGAAGCCGTACGAGCGGCAGAAGAGCGCAGATAGCTTGGCGGAGCGGTAGGGGGGCGATCGGCGCTCAAAGTCACGCGTTGGGTCTTGCGAAAGGTCGGTAAGTCCAAAATCATAAAACCTGAACTCTGACAACCGCCCGTCCGGGTCCGGCTCTTTCCGTTTCCTGACTTGATTCTTGAACTCGGCTTCGTAAGGACCTCCGGCTAGGCCTTTACGGAACTCCCTCCAGGTAACCTTCAGTTCCTTATAGAGCTCGCACGCTGGCTTCTTGATTTCCCTGACGCTCGTATCCCGAGTATGCGTCACGTGCGCCAGTTGCTTGTTTATCGGTTTGCGCCAATTAGTAAAGACCGGCAAAGGAGCGCAGAATCCAGGCACGTAATGTTCAACCGGTGATGTCATCCTTTCAGGGCCAATCTTATTCTGAAACAGATCAGCAAGCTTTCGGCAATTCAGGTAAAAGCGTGGCTCACGTGTGTGTTTATTGGCGGCTTGAAAGGCACACCGTCGACGTCGCGGCCGCTTAAGACCATCTCGGAGGAAGAGACGAAGTTCGCGTATTCGTGGACTATGTGGACGATAGAGCTAAAGCGCTGCTGCCCAGAGCAGTCATCTCGCACCAGTATAGTCAAAACATTTTGTCTTATTCGTGTTCGACGGCATCAAACCAACTCCGCTTTGGACGTTGGCGCTCACTCGTACACCTGGCAGCGGGCAGGACCGCCCCACTACTTGGCATAGCGCACGCGCGACAACACACGGCAGGGAGCACGGACGTGATAATCTTGCAACATGCCCACAGCGATGCAGTCCTTGTTATTCCACTCACCCCGTTCTTGGCGATTGCTCTACTGGCCCGAAGACTTCTCGCTGAATTGCTCGCGCGCCCGCCACTGGGATTAACCAACATTTGGCCTCCTATCCCAAGAGTGCAATTGAAGGTGAAGGGTTTTGGATGCAGCAGGTTGCAAGCGGAGTGGGCGGCCTGAATCCCCGATACATCTAAGCGTCTGTAAGAAAATAACTGTATCATTATGAAAGGGGCGTGATGGTGTAGTTCCACGCGCCATGGAAGGTATCGGTGCACAGTTGGATGGCGGCAAACTCCTGCTTGCCCACCTTAATCCCTTTCGGGTACGTGCCTGTGTCCAATTGGCTTTGAACGCGAAGACCAGTTCTGGTGGTGGTGGCGGCGAGCAGGTTGACGATGACTTCATGGCTCACCAGCGGTTTGCCACTCCAGTTCTTCGTGATGCAGGAAAACAGGCGATGCTCGATCTTGTTCCACTTGCTGGTTCCGGGCGGGAAGTGGCAGACCGAGATCTCCAGCCCGGTTTCGTCGGCCAGTTTCTGCAACTCCAGTTTCCACAACCTCACACGCGATCCGTTGCTGCCTTCGCTGTCCGCTGTAATCAATAGGTGACTGGCACCGGGGTACGTCTCTCGGCCCATCATGTTCCACCATCGTCGGATGCTCTCGACGGCGCAGGCTGACGTGTCCTGATCGGTGCCAACGCTGACCCAACCGGCGTTCTGCCCGAGATCGTAAACCCCATAGGGAGCGTCTTTCT
>QHXW01000231.1 GCA_003223115.1 Acidobacteriota bacterium | reverse complement strand
GGAGTCCCTTTGTTGAAAACAATGCACATTCCCGGATCAGATCTGCCCAACTGCGAAGGTTCGGCTAAGCTATGCGCTAGAGCCCCAATTGCTTAAGCGAGAAATCAATGAGTTGGGAAATCATGCGTTCAGAAACGAAACAGTGCCACTGTGGCAAAGGCACTATTACCGAAATCCTTGAAATGGACGATTGGAATCGGAACCGCAGCTCCACAGAAATCCATTGTCATAACTGTCTACGGAAAGCCGCCGAAGAGGCCGAAGCACGTCGACAGAAAGAATCGGCGAACGAGGCTCTGTAACTCTGTACGACAACGCCAAAAAGGCTCGCGACGAACCGCTATTTGCGGAAGTGGTTAGACCTCTATTCCGGCCTCACGTCAAAAGCAGCGTGGCAGCATTATACCGGCGGCTCCGGTTATCCGTCGTTAGGAACTTTCTACAAGCACGTCAAGCTGCGCCATCCGTTCGATGAAATGAATGATAACGTGGCCCGTAGCGCGGCCAAAGCACGAGCTACGGTTTGCGCCTCAGGCAGCTATTTGTCCGCATCGTCCGCCTCCCGGAGCCCTTTGAACGAAGCGTGTCGCAGGCGTCCGTCGGACGTGACCTCGGTATAGTGCACCTCTGCCAGCCGCTCTAGCTTCACCCACAGGGTATGTGGTTTCTCACCGATGAAAGGAAATGAAAGGTTTTTGGCAGAAAAACGCGGCAGCCGATTCAACTGCAACATCCATTTCAATGAGTGCCAGAGCATACTACGACATCGCTAGTTATCGCCTGCCTCGAGACGTATCCTCGTGATAAATGTCCCCCAGTTCGCAAATAACGTCCGCGGACGCGGGCCGATGTATTCATTTGCGAGCCAGACAGAACCATCTCCGTCTACTGCCGCAGCGCCGTAATCGCCCCACCGCGCTTCGCAAAGCACCGGAGATAAACAGGGCGGCGGCGGAAAGGCCTCATTCGGATAGCCGGTAAATCCGTCCTCCGAATTCGTGCCTATCCCCGCGATGTGAATCTTGTCGGCATTTCCGTTCCCGCCCAGCTTCACATACCCCGTGCTAGGGAACAGGCCGGGACTCGACACTGAAAACCCGATCGCGGCATTGCCTTGCGAATTCACGCCAACCGCCGGGAAAAACACGCTTCCGTTAGCCAACGCCACGTATCCCTGCTCTTCCACCGCGGCGTCCAAGCGCCCTTCCTCCGTCTCCACCGCCACCGAAAACCAAGCGATACCCGCTTTCAGGTCGATTTCGCTGGGCGATGTAAGACCCGTAGTCACGGCGCTCCAAAGGCGCTTGTTGGCGAACGTCACCTGCTGCATCCGGTGTTCGTTCGTCGCCAGGATTTCGAACACTCCGGGATCGTTAATCGGGCTGAGAAGAAGCGTGCCCCTCTTCTGCGGTGCGTCGGGCGGAACACCATAAACTTCACTGGAGATCACTTTCCGGAACAAATGGAAGATAGTTTGGGGACCTGGAGGAGAATTCAATAGAGACGTATTCTGGAGTGCCCAAACAGCCAGCTTGTTCTCCAGGACCGAGGTGATGTCGAAGGTACTAAGGAAGTATTCGGTGCCGAAATGCGCCGCCTCGTTCCCGCGAGTATTGCTGGAAGGATGGACGCTGAAGGGGAAGCTGCCGTCCGTATTGAGCGACGGGGCTAATGGGATTCGGAGTACGAAAGGCGGCAGTGCACCCGCCGCCAGGAACAGCTTGGACATAGCGTAAAGTTGGCTGCCGGCAAAGTTTCCGGTCACCAGCGAAAACGCGTTAGTGCTGAGATAGAAACCGCTCGAATCGAATCCAATCAGGGGCTGATCGCCGAAACATGGACAGCCAACGCCATGCGCCGTCGTGCGGAGCCGAAACAAATTCCAATGCGTCGTAGGATCGCCGGTCTGGCTCACCGCAATCAGGACGCTGCTTCCGGCAAGGAAGTTGCCCGTGCTGGGATCGACATCTATCTGGAAGAGCGTTAGGAAAAATCGGTTCGTCGCCGCATCGTAGTGGCAGCGCGGATCGGAGGTGAAATCCCCGAACACAGGGGGCGATGTCCGGATGACCTCGGGCTGCAGGCCGAAGAACTGGTTCAACGCTGTGGGCCCGGCTAACAGCGCGCCGTTGTCTTTCTTGTAGACCGCGAGCGCGGTATTCACCGTCTCCAACGCGAATTCGTTGCCCACGCAGAAGCCCTGATCGGGCGGCTCAAAGCTGAACTGACTGTTCGCGAACACGCCGGTTCCCGCCGAGCGCTGGTCTTTGTGATCTAAGCCATCGAAACCAAAGAAATTCGGGTTCGAGGTGGCCACTTCGTTGTTCTTCACGTTGGGAAAGGTGAGCGGCGCCGCAATCTTGGAAGCGCCGGTTTGCGGCATCCGCGTCAGAGTTTCCAGACGCTGTCTGCGACGCTCAAGGTTCGGGTTAACGCCGACGGGGGCGAGAGTCGTTGGGCCATTGTCAAGAACCGCAGCACCTTTCGATTCGAGGTGTAAAAACTCCTGGCTGACGCTCACTTCCTGACTCAACAACATCGTCGGCATTACAAAGGCAATTCCGACAAATACGAAGCAGTGCTTGAATGATGTCCATCCGGTCATTTAGATCCCTTCCTGAGACGTGGCTGAGTATACCATCTTAGACTCAAAGCAGCCGGCCGTACCGATATGGCTTTCGATAAGTTCTCCCGAACCAGCATGGTTGGATTCGCTCGGCTCATCAGACGGATCAGATCGCGTACATCTTTCAGAACCGACGGACGCCCGGGCTGGCCATGCCGGACCTTCCATGTCCAAAAGAGGCGAAAGCCTTTCCGGTGCCAAGCGATCACGGTTTCGGGCTTGACCACGATGAGCGCGGAGCGCCAGTCAGCCCACACTCCGCACAGCCAAGCCCAGAGGAGCCAGTCGAATGGGGTCAACTTCGGCTTCTTCACGGAGCGATGCAGAATGCCCAGCTGGTGCCGGAGCGCAAGGTTTTCGAACTGGAGAGCAGCTCGGGTTTTGAAGACTGACGATAGGGCGGCAACCAGCGCACTAGCATGCCGAGCGTTAGGGCACGGAGGTGATGGAGAATGCACAAGCCCCTTCTTCTCAGATCGTTTGAGATTTACGGGAGGCACAATCAGTCAAGACTACAAACTCGCGCAAGAATAGCGTCCTCCACGGGCCCATTCTCGGTACGATCAAACCTTGAAACTTGATACCAAAGGATTGGTCGTCCGAAAATTCCATGCTGTTCGAGCCGGTCGACTTGCCGTACTCGATCGGAAACTTTCTGCTAATACTATCGCGGCCGCAACTCAGCAATCGCGATCCTGCTTTCGCCGGCAATAGAGTACAGCAAGTAGGTTCTCTGGCCCTCCCGAAAGAGGCCTGGATCCCGCAATTGCTGGACTCGCCCAGGTGCTTCGTCCGGCTTCGAGGCCTCCACGGGTACGTCCGCTCCTTCATAGGCGGTTTCCGGCTGGAGCACGGTCACTGGAGACGATGCTCTCCATTTGTGCCAATCCGGTGTCAGGGGAATCCGAGACAGCAGGATGCGTTCCGGCCGATCGCCAATTCGCGAGTAGTAGACCCACAGATCATTAGCTTGAAGATATAGGGCTAAATGGCGCAGAATCAGAGTCGGGTCTTCGTCAAAGAGCCTCGGCCCTTGCACAAAAGGGGTTACGCCATCACGCGACCGCAAGAAAACGCCCGCGCGGGCGATCGCATAATAGAAACTGCCCCACCGGAACACACGGAAGTATGCTGGTCCGAGCAGATCCGTTTTTGCCGTGAAATGGCGTGATCCGTCCGCAAAACCAGATGCAGACTCTCCAGGAACCTGGGTGCAAGTCGTTGGAAACAAAGAACCGGTCGAATAGAGGTTTGTGCCGCCAGAGACGTTCCCGCCAGGGACCGTCCGTTGCTTTCCAGAAAGCCGATTCCTAGCCACTCACCTGCAAGGTCGGTCTTCTGGAAGGGATGACCGAAGAAGACTACAGGTTCGCGCCGAAAGCCAGCAGACGGCAGCCGCCTGCGGAACTCCTGCGCCCGGAAGCGATGGACTTTGCGTTGAATCCAACTCGCGCAGATTCTCGATTCGCGCCGCGTGACGCTCCCGCAGCTCATCGGTTTCGCCTGGGACACGAAGGAATGTTCCGGTGGATTGCTCGCCGGCCATCGTCTCAGCGGCCTGCTGCAAGGGGAATGCTGTCTCGATCCAATAAACTGCTTCTATTCTACCCGTTCGTTCATGGAGCCGTTCGCATTGTAACATCCACAGTCCGCGTGCGTCCGCGCCTTCCGCCCCTTCCGCCCCCGCCTCCCCACCGGAGCAGACTTTCATATATAATCCGTCGGCAGTAGCTCCCAGTCCGGAACCTTAGTTAGCGGGCTTCCGCCGTTCGTGGCTATCGAGATCAGTATGAAAAGGAAGTGTGAGATGACGACTCGAAATAAACGTCCCCGTTGTAAACATTCCACAAACGGAACCTCGATCGTTCTTTGGCTCGCGGTGTCAGCGCCAGTCCTTATGCTTGCGCAGACATTTCAAGCGTCGGTGTCCGGAATCGTTAGCGACCCTACCGGCGCCGTCGCAGCGCACGTTAAGGTGACGGTCACCGACACCGATCGAGGTGTGTCTTTCACGGCGACCTCGAACCAGGATGGCGTCTACTTGATTAACAACTTGATCCCGAGCACCTATCGGGTCACGGCGGAAGCCACGGGATTTCAAACCTATCAAATGAATTCCTTCCCGTTGACTGCCAAGCAGGCGGCGGTGCTCAACATTACTCTGCAGCTTGGCTCGACCACTCAAACGGTTGAGGTGTTGAGCACGGCCCAGATGGTCGACCCCTCCAACGCGACGCTCGGCGGCGTCGTCAACAATAAATCGATTGTGGATCTTCCGATCATCAACAGGAACGTCTTAACGCTGATGGCGCTTCAGCCGGGCGTCCAACCCTCCACTCAAAACAACTATTCGAGCAATTTCTTCACCAGCGCGATCCGGTATTCCTTCAACGGCGGGTTGGAATCCACCTCCGATTTCCAACAGGACGGCATCTCCATTCTCAATCAGAGCGATATTCCAGGGATCATGGGCTTAACCATGCTGCCGTCGGTGGATGCCGTCGATGAGATGCGCGTCCAAACCAACAGCTACTCCGCCAGTTTTGGCCGCAGCGGCGGCGGAATCTCGACGATGGTCACCAAGTCCGGGACCAACGGTTTGCATGGCACTGCGTTCGACTTCCTGCGCAACAACGCGTTAAACGCCAATAGCTTTTTCTCCAATCGGTCCGGAGCGAAGATCGCCCCGCTTCACGAAAACCAATTCGGCGGTTCCCTTGGCGGGCCGATCATCAAAAACAAAACGTTTTTCTTCGGAGTATTCGAGAGAGATATTAACAACGCGGGCGCGTTCAGTCTCTTCACCGTGCCGACGGCTGCGGAAAGGGGAGGTGATTTCTCCGGGGACCTCAATGCTAAGGGCCAACTGAAAACCATTTACGATCCCTTCAGCACAACACCGGATCCGAACAACCCCGGTCAATACTTGCGTACGCCTTTTGACCACAACGTGATTCCCGCCCGCTTTCTTGACCCGGTGGGAGTGAAGGCCGCTTCGTACTGGCCGTTGCCGAATCTGCCTGGCCTGACCA
Organism: Acidobacteriota bacterium; assembly: GCA_003223115.1. Lineage (GTDB taxonomy): Bacteria > Acidobacteriota > Terriglobia > Bryobacterales > Bryobacteraceae > QHXW01. Next base: position 13,933 of record QHXW01000231.1, on the reverse strand, counting down.
ACAACCTTGCGAAGACAGCGGTCAGCGCGAACCCGCTGGAGCAGATTACCAGCAAGGTGGATCACAATTTCAGCAGTAACAAACGGGCTTTCATCCGCTATGGCTATCTGTACAACGTCGCCGGCTCCCCGAATTACTTCAGTAACCTGGCTGATGAAGGCTATGGCCCGATGACGGTGCACTCGCACAACGTCGCGCTCGGGTACACCCAGACGTTAGGGGATGCTACGATCTTGGAGTTGCGCGCCGGAATCAACCGGTTTAACGCCCTTCGTCCCAGCAACGGGTTAGGATTCAAGCTGACCACCTTGGGTTTACCTGCCAGCGCAGAGGCCTATCTGGAACAGGGCGATGTGGATGAGTTCCCGGGTATCGCCGTGCAAGGCTACTCGACCCTGGGCAACAACAATGGACCCTACTACGAGAGCCACGAGTTAGACTACATTTTTTCCGGCACCGTCTCGCGAGTCATCGGCAAGCATACTCTGGCCATTGGCGGGGAGCATCGGGATTACTTTCTAAACTTCTTGCAAACCAACCCGCTGCTCATGAATTTCGGCGCCGATATGTCGCAAGGTCCGAATCCGCGAACGGTCTCCGCAACCGCCGGCGATGCGGTGGCTTCGATGCTGCTGGGAACCGGCGATAGCGGCAGCGCCGGCTATTACGCCCGGACCGCCAACGGCAATCACTACTTCGCGGAGTTCATCCAGGACGATATCAAGTGGACGCGGAAGTTGACTATGAATATCGGTTTCCGGTTGGAACAGGAAACCGGGACGACGGAGCGCTACAACCGGATGGCAGCCATCAACCCGTACGTGCTCAACCCGATCTCAAAGCAGGTGATCAATCCTTTCACCGGACAGACGCCCTGGAATCTGTATGGTGGATACGTTTTTGCGGGCGGCGGTACGGATAGTCTCGGCAATCACGCGATCCGCAGGATCGAGTTTAAGCCGAGCCCGCGAATAGGAATCGCTTATGCGCTGAATGACAAGACGGTTATCCGGACAGGTTACGGCGTATTCTACGGCGTGCCGTATGCGGGAGCGACGCGTGAATTCACCAGCGGCGCATTTACCACCTCCACGCCGTGGGTAGCCACCGTGGACGGCATTCATCCGAACACTGTGGTGAGCAATCCGTTCCCGACTGGCTATTTCTATCCGCCGGGCAACTCGCAAGGCTTGCTCTCCGCCGTGGGGCAGAGTCTTGTAAGCGCCAATCCTCCGACCATCAAGACCCTTTACAACCAGCAGTGGAATTTTTCCATTCAACGCAGTTTAGCGGCGAGCATGCTCCTCCAGGTAGCCTATGTCGGGAATAAGGGAACGCACCTGGCTTGGGTCGGCGGAGGCGGCTCAGCCTCAATGAATCAACTGGCGCCGCAGTACAGCGCGCTGGGGAACCAACTGCTGACGCTCGTGGATAATCCGTTCTACGGCATTATCACGACAGGCCCGCTAGCGCAGAAGCAGATACAATACGGCCAATTGTTGCGCCCGTTTCCGGCGTGGCAGACTGTGGCTTCGGACGGTACCGCTATCGGCAACTCCGAATATGACGCGCTGCAGGTCTCGTTCAATAAGCGGTATACGAATGGCCTCAGTCTAACGGCTGGCTATACTTGGGCCAAGCTCATGACGGATGTTTCGGACGGTATCTGGAGCAGTGCGGGATCGATCCGCAGTCACTACTGCGTCCGCTGCGAGCATTCGAACGGCGCTTACGACGTGCCGCACCGCTTCACTTTGGGTGCTGTGGGCGAGTTGCCCTTTGGAAAGGGCAAAATGTTCGGGTCGAACTGGAATCGCTTTGTAGATATAGTGCTGGGAGGATGGCAGGCGAATGGAATTCTGACGCTTGCCTCGGGCGTGCCGCTCGTTTTCTCGACCGCCGCGAATAACAGTTACACTTTCGGAGGCGGCCAGCACCCGGATGTCGTGGGAAATCCGGTGCTGTCCAGCGGCAAGAGCATCTATCAGTGGTTCAACACTGCGGCCTTCGCGCAACCGGCCAACTTCACTTCGGGGAATCTCTCGCGCACATATACGGGAGTTCGCGCGAACAAGTTGAAAAACATCGATTTCTCGCTATTCAAGAACTTTAGCCTGACGGAAAGGTTCAAAGTGCAGTTCCGGGCAGAAGCTTTCAACCTGACCAACACGCCGGTCTTTGGCGGTCCAGGAACAACCGTGAACGGGGTAAATTTCGGTGTGATTACCGGCCAGTCTAATCCGCCCCGAAATCTCCAGCTCGCAATGAAGGTGCTCTTCTAGCGGGAGCCTCTGTCGCGCACGGGAGCGCCGCGGGTACTGCACGGTTATGTTAGCATTAGGTGAGTAATCGAAGTACCGCCCGTTCCAAAAGAGTTCAGGGCGCTCCCTGTTGTGCGGCCAGCTGACCCGAAGAACTGCAATGATCATTGGCGACGAGCTTTCTCGTCATACGTAACAGTTGCAGTTTGCGTGCTATTGGTGTTGACAGTCGGATCGGCGGCCACGCAATCCCCCCCAATTGCCAGACAAACTTTCCTCGATCAATACTGCGTCTCTTGTCACAATCCAAAATCCAAGATTGCTGGACTCGTGCTCGATAATTCGGGGTCCGAGCATCCTGATTCTCATCCCGACGTGTGGGAAAAAGTAATCCGTAAGCTGAACGCAGGCGAAATGCCCCCGGCCGGGATGCCGCGCCCGGACGCCGTCTCCCTCAAAGCTTTTTCCGAAGCCCTCATCCATGACTTGGATGCAGCCGCTCACAAGGCGCCGTTCGCGGGCCGCCCGGTTATCCGGCGCCTGAATCGCCTCGAGTACGCCCATGCAATTCGCGATCTGCTGGCGGTCGATCTTCCGGTTGCGGACGAACTACCGCCGGACGGGGTTGCGGCGGGGTTCGACAACATCGGTGACGCGCTCTCAATGTCGCCGCTTCTGCTCGAGCAGTATCTAAAAGTGGCGCGGCGGGTCAGCGAAGTTGCGGTAGGCGTGAGCGACCCGTCTCCAGTGACCGAGATGTTCCCGGCGCCGGAAGCTCAGTCGAGCTGGCTGGGCCTGGGAATGCCGTTCGGCACGCGCGGCGGCATTCGCGTGCGGTATTATTTCCCGCATGACGGAGAATATAGCCTAAGAGCTTTTCTCGGAAGAGATCAGCTTCCGCATACCGAAGGCGTCCGTTTTTTTCAGACGCGAGTCGAGGTAACGGCGGGCTCTCACGTGGTGATCGCGACGTTCCCCGACGAATTTGCCGAACGCGAGGGTCCGGTGCCGAATGTCGCGGGACAGGGTGGCGCGCCGCTGGGTGGACCTCTGGATACACGCGGCTCCGCGATTCATCCGACCATCGAGTTCCGCGTCGACCAGCGCCGTGTGAAACTGTTCGAGATTGCGGGGATCAGCGTGGGCGAGGCCGCCTTCGCTGGACAACCAGGTCCGCCTACTCTTGACCGGCTGGAGATTTCCGGTCCTTACAATGCGAAGCTACTGAGTGAAACTCCGAGCCGGCGCAAGATCTTCGTTTGCAGGCCAACCGGTCCGCGGGACGAGGCGGCCTGCGCATCGAGGGTCATCTCCAGCGTGACGCGGCGTGCCTTCCGGCGCGACGTTACGGCGGCGGATGTGCAGCCGTTCATGGCAAGCTACACCGCCTCCAGGCAGCAGAATGGCTTCGACGACTCCATCTCTGCCGCTCTCCGGGACGTGCTCCTGGCCCCTGATTTCCTGTTCCGGCTTGAATTTGATCCGCCCGGCGCCATGGCGGAGGTAGCGCAACCGGTCTCCGATCAGGAACTGGCGTCCCGGCTCTCATTCTTTCTGTGGAACAGCATTCCCGATGATGAACTGCTCGACGTGGTGCGTGCGGGAAAATTGCGGGAACCGGTGGTGATGAATCGCGAGCTCAAACGCATGCTTGCCGATCCCAGAGCATCCGCGTTGGCCGACAACTTTGCCGGGCAGTGGCTCGGGTTGCGCGCCATGGCTGAGGTCAAGCCTGACCCCCAGCTCTATCCCGAATTTGATAGCGGCCTTGCCGCCCACTTTGAGCAGGAGACGCGTCTATTCCTGCGGAGCGTGATCCGCGAGAATCGGAGCGTTCTCGATGTCATCGGGGCTGACTACAGCTATCTCAACGAGCGACTGGCCCGCATCTACGGGATCCCCGGTGTCATCGGCCCCGGCTTTCGCAGGGTCACCATGGAGGCGCGTCCGGAGCGGGGCGGCCTGCTCGGCCAAGGCAGCATTCTGCTGTTGACATCACACACCACCAAGACGTCTCCGGTCCTGCGCGGCAAATGGGTTCTCGACAGCCTTCTGAATTCGCCGCCTCCGCCACCCCCGCCCGGCGTGCCTTCACTGGACGAAAGCGCCGCGGCCGGTCAGAAGCTGACCACCCGGCAGCAAGTGGAACGCCACTCGAAGAACGCCGTGTGCGCCTCCTGCCATGTTCGCATGGACCCTCTGGGATTCTCTCTGGAGAACTTTGACGTGACCGGCAAATGGCGGACTCGTGACGCGGGCGGGGAGATTGACGCCACGGCAAGGCTGCCGAATGGTACGGTCTTTTCTGGCCCGGCCGGGCTTAAGCACATACTACTCAGCCGCCCGGATGAATTTGTGAACGCAACCGTGACACGTCTGCTGACGTATGCCCTCGGGCGGGAGTTGGAAGCGCGGGACCAACCTACGATCCGGAAGATCATGCGGGATACTGAAGCGAACCGCTATCGATTCGAAGACCTGATCGCCGCTATCGTAAATAGCGTGCCTTTCCAGATGAGGCAAGTACAAACCAAGCCGAAGGACCAATCATGATCATCACCAAAAAGCATCTTCCCCGGCGGACGTTTTTGCGAGGAGCGGGCACGGCGCTGGCGCTCCCGTTGCTGGACGCCATGATCCCGGCTCTGCGAGCGGAGCGGCTTACAGCGGCAGCCCCGGTACGCCGTCTGGGCTTCATTTTTTATACGTTGGGTGTGAATGAGGCCAAGTGGCGGCCGACCGGTGAGGGCGCGAATTATCAGATCAGCGAAGCTCTGGTGCCGCTCGCGCCGCATAAGGACAAGTTCCTGATCATCAGCGGCCTGTCGTCCGACCCGGATCGCACCAAGGCCGGGTTTCACGACCGGGCGTTGGCCTCTTTCATGACCGGCGTCGAGCCAACCAAGGGTAAGGTTCACGTCGGTACATCGGTGGACCAGGTGGCTGCGCAGGCGCTGGGCAAAGAAACGCAGTTCGCTTCGCTCGAGCTTGCCGCCGAATACAACAACGCATTAGGCGGCGTGTCCTTTAAGACCGCCGAGACGCCCCTGCCGTTCGAGGCCAATCCGCGCCGTGTTTTTGAGCGCCTGTTCGGCGAAGGCGGCAAGATCGATCCGGCCGCTTCGGCTGCGCGCCACGCTGCCGATCAGAGCAGCCTCGATACGGTGACTGCCCGTATTTCCGCTCTGAAAGCGCGCCTCGGCCCCAGTGACCGCCGTAAGCTGGACGAGTATCTGCAATCCATCCGCGACATTGAGCGCCGGATCCAGGTCGCTTTGGAAAGAAAGCCGGTGGATTTACCCGGCGTGTCCCGGCCCCCCGGCATCCCGGACTCCTGGCCCGAGCACGTGAAGATCATGTTCGATCTGCAAGCCTTGGCTCTGCAGGCGGATCTGACGCGGGTCTGGACTTTCATGATGGCGCGCGAGGCATCCTCGATGACCTTTCCGCATCTCGGCATCTCCATGGGCCACCATGAGATCTCGCATCACAATTTCGAACCGGACAAGCTGGATGCTCTCGCGAAGATTAACGTCGACCAGTCCCGCCTGTTCGCTTATTTCCTGAACAAACTGGAGGGGCTGAAGGAAGGCAACTCCACCCTGTTGGATCATTCCCTCATCATGTACGGCAGCGATTTGAGCGTGCCTACTGTGCACAGCCAGCACGATCTGCCGATCCTGGTAGCTGGCGGCGCCTCCGGACGGATCGCGGGCGGACGCTACATCGTTTATCCGGGTGACACCACCCCGCTCACGAATCTGTATCTCACCATGCTTGATAAAGTGGGCGTACCGACTGAGAAGCTTGGCGACAGCACCGGCAAACTGAATCGCCTGGAGGTATAGGCAATGCAGCGCGGAATGATTGCCTTCATTGCCGGCGTTCTCGTCGTTCCCGTGGTGTTCGCCGCGACTCCTGCTGGGACGGCTTCCGGCCAAACTCTCATCGAAGCGGTACAAAACGACGATCGAGACTCGGCGACGCTGCTGAATAAAAAGGTGGATGTCAATGCGCGAGAAGAGGACGGCGCGACGGCGCTTGCCTGGGCAGCGGTCCGGTGTAATCTCGAGACCGCCGCGCTTCTGCTGAAAGCGGGCGCAAACCCGAATCTGACGAATGAGCAGGGTATCGGCCCGCTGTACATTGCCATCACCAACGGCTCGCCGGCGATGGTCAAGCTGCTGCTCGACAAGCGAGCTGACGCAAACGTCGCGCGGGAGAGCGGCGAGACCCCGCTGATGGCCGCGGTGCACCTGGGTCAGATCGAGGTCGTGAAGATGCTTCTCGATCACCATGCGGATGTGAACGCGCGAGAGAAGAGATTCGGCCAGACTGCGCTGATGTGGGCGGCTGGCCACCCTGTCCTAACGCGCCTTCTGGTAGAACATGGCGCGGACGTGCATGCCGTCTCAAAGGTCTGGGACATCACGGCGACCATCTATACGCCGACTACCAGCACGATTGGAAAGACTGGGATCCCGTGGAACAACGATGGGGTCTACACCAGCAAGCAAGGCGGCCAGAACCCGCTGCTGTTCGCGGTGCAGAAACACGATCTGGAATCGGTCCGCATTCTGATGGACGCCGGCATCGACGTGAACGCCCCGGCGGCGGATGGCACCACCCCTCTGCTTGCGGCCTTATATAAATGGGATCCGCTGGGGAAGGAATTCGTCGCCGGAAAAGGCGCGCCGGCGCCGTCAGGTAGTTCCGCCCGGTTCGGTGCGGATCTAGAGCTTGCCCGGCTGCTTCTCGATCGTGGCGCGAAGGTGAACGTCGCGGACGGAGCCGGTTACACGCCGCTGCATGGCGCCGCCCTGGCGGTGGCCACCGTGACCACGATGGGAAGGGATCGTTCTGCTTACGGCGGCGGCAGGGCGGTGCGATCGAAAGCCGCGCATGCACCGGCTAAGGGCGCTAATTCCGCAATCAAACTGGATGAAGCGCTGGCGATGGTGGAACGGCTGCTCGACGCCGGAGCAGACCCGAACCGGCAGACTTTGTATCCCACATCGGGACCGGTCGGTGACGTGCGCATCAACCCCGCGCCGCCGGGCTCATCCGCGTTCCATATCGCGGCGGACTCCGATTGTGTCGAGTTGGTCACGCTGCTCGCGGACAAAGGAGCGAATCCGAATCTTATGCGAAAGGACGGCCACACGCCGTTTTCGGTAGCGGTGTTATCCACCGACGTGACGGTGGTGAAAGAAATGGTCGCGCGCGGAGCCGACCTGACGGCCCGCTACCATCCAACGGATCATTTCGCAGATCCCGTGAAACCCATTTCCCTACCACGGCGGGATCAAACGATCATGCATATTGCCGCAGGCGCCGGAGCGCCGGAGGTGATCGAGTATCTCTACTCGGTCGGCGCTCGCCTGGACGCCAAAAATTCGGCGGGCGAAACGCCGCTGGACCTCGCCGACCATCAGGAACGTTACCGCGAAGCTCGCGACCGCGAGGCCGCCGAAGACAAACCTGATCGCACCGTCAAACGTGAAACCGCGACGACCGATGCCATTAAGAAGCTCCTCAACGTGAACGCGCGCAAAGATTCCCCACGAGCAAAGGTTTTAAACCCCTAATGAAATTTGAGGGTCGTTCGCAGCCAGTTCACAACGAAGGCCTTATAAGCGTGTTCCGCCGGGTTTTCCTCCCAGTGGATCACACCGTGAATGCCATCCTGAATGGTGTATAGTTCGCAGCGATCTCCCGCCGATTTAAGCTGGGCGCAGAAGTTGACCGATTGCTGGTACGGAACCGCCTGATCGGCTGTGCCATGCATAAGCAGGAAAGGAGGCAACCGGGCTTGACGTACGTCGAGGCGGACGCTTACCGCATGACCGCGCGAGATTTCTCGCTCAGATCCGAAACGCCGAGGAAAATCACTGAATCCTTTCGACACTTGTTTCCTCTCGGAAATCAGCGATTCCAAATCGACAGCCCCGTTAAAATCGACGACCGCGGCCACGCTGGTGTCGGGTTGCTGGTGTCGGGTCGATGATGGCGGCTACCAACGCAACCAGATGTCTGCCCGCGGACTCTCCCATAAGCGCGAGGGCGGTTCGGATCCACGTGGAGCAGCCTGCTTGGTCCCCTTTGACCAACCGCCGCCAAGCACCAGGATGATCGCGGGGAACAGCCCGGCGCCTTCGGGAATATGGGCATCAATCAGCAGGGTTTCCCCGCCAACTGTAGAGAATGGGATCTCATTCCGCGTTTCGACAGCCGCTGCGAGCAGACACGCCAGCAAGACGGCATAGACGCTTAGTCGCATAGCATCACTCCTACACGCCTATAAACCGCGCTGTAGCGATATGTAAGTTTCTCATGATTCCATCCGGATGGTCGTATGCAAGACCACGCGCCGCATGTCCAGGTTTGATATGGTGGACAGCACGCCCTAAAGAGGATTCATTTCATGAACCGAAGATCGTTTCTACAAATTTGCGGAGCTTCCGCGCTCAGTTTCGCGGCCACGCCCGCGCTTCCTTTTCAGAACGAAAAGAGCAAACTGAAGGTCACCGGAGTGCGCCTGATCCAGCCAAAGCAGAAGCATCCATTGCCGGCGTTTACTCCCTCCAAGGACGCCTGGTCTACGGGAGGAGTCGAGGTTGCGAGCCCGATGTCGATCTATCCCGATTACAAGGCGATGCGCTCGCTCTTCATGCCGGACCCCGGAAAGCTTCCCGGTTTCACAGTCGAGATCTCGACCGATAAAGGCGTCAAAGGCTATGGTCAAGGCGGACCTGCGGGCGGTCAGTTGGTGGAACAGCACTTTACCAAGTTGCTCCTGGGGAAGGATCCTTTCGATATCGAGCGCATATGGGACATGTTGTGGCGATCCAGCATGTATTACGATCGTGCCGGCATTGGCATGCACGCCATCAGCGGCATTGACCTGGCCCTTTGGGACCTTGCCGGCAACGCGCTGAACATGCCTGTTTACAGGTTGATCGGCGGTGAGACGAAGCAGCGGATACCCGCATATTGCACCGGAAACGATATCGATCAGCACATCGAGTTTGGCTTCAAACGTCTGAAGCTCGCCATTCCCCACGGGCCCGCGGATGGCCGCGAAGGTATGCGGAAGAATGTCGAGCTCGTCAAATCCACGCGCGAGAAACTGGGGCCGGATGGGGACATCATGCTCGATTGCTGGATGTCCTGGACGGAGTGGTATGCGCTCGAGATGTCCGAACTGGTCGCTCCTTATCGTGTGTATTGGATGGAGGAGTGCCTGCAGCCCCACGACTACGAAGGGTTCGGGAGGTTGAATGCCGAAATTAAGTCCACGCGCATCGCTACGGGAGAGCATGAATACAACCGCTACGGTTTCCGGCAGCTTCTGGAACACCGTTCGGCGAGCATCTGGCAACCGGATATTCACTGGGTCGGCGGACTTACTGAATTGCGGCGCATCGCTGCGCTGGCAGCGGCTTACGACATCCCTGTGATCCCGCACGTCGGCGGCACGTTTGATGGCGTGCAATTTACGATGGCGACCGTGAACGCTCCATGGTCGGAAATGTTTATGCCTTCCCCCGGAGGTCCGAAGGAAGTGTACGAGCAATGGGGGGAACAAAACATGGTGACGCGCGGCCCGGAAGGCATCTATACGAGACCATCCGAAAGACCGGGGCTTGGCTGGGACATCGTCGCTTAATCAGCCGGGCAAGGCGATCGAACTTGCGGCGATCTATCACTGCTGCGCCCGGCTACCACTACCCGCCGAGCGCTGATTGCATTTTTGGGACAGGAACCCTCTGTCTCGATGCCCGACGCCAAGTGAGGATCTAAAGCACTTTGGAGTGCGGATTCAGCATTCCAAAAGGTGAATGTTTTGGAACGTTTTGAACGTGTAAATAAAGCCGAATCGGCACAGCCAAACACCGGTCAACGTTGACATCTGCCCGGTGCACCTCATACTGGAATCAGAATGACGATTCTCGCAGGGACCGAAACCGTCCTGGTCGTGGATGATGAAACATTCATGCTCAGTTTGGCCGAGTTGATGCTGGTGTGCCACGGCTACACCGTCCTGACTGCCAGCAGTGGGCAAGAAGTGCTCCACATGCTTGAGCTATGGCCTGACCTGAAAATTGATGTAGCGGTGATCGATGTCGTGATGCCAGTGATGGACGGCTTTGAATTAGTGGAACGGATGCGGAAAATCAGGCCGCGACTGCCAATCTTGTACATGTCAGCGTATCCCGAGAAGGCGGAACTACGGCCAGAACAAACACGGAACATTCCGTTTGTGCCGAAGCCGTTCACTTCTCTGACTCTCGTCGGAAAGATTCGAGAAGCGCTGGACACGCACTTTTCTCAGGCTCCAGGGCAAGGTTAGCCGTTTAAGCTTGGGCTTGCACTGGACCGGTAGGGGTCGTTCCCTTAACGGTCTCTAAAACGATGGAATAACCACACGATCAGTAAAATTAGGGCAGAGCACTATCAGAAACGGAATCGGGTCCTGCACCACTCTCTGAATGCTCATGCTGCACACCCTTCGCACCGTTTAGTGTCGCCGTAGCAATATCCAACGGCGATCAGCAAGAGGAAGACGCCCACCAGAACATACGGGTCCACTCTGAGGTTTAAAATCGCCACTGCAATCTCGAATGGCGCTACCAGAGTATTGCACTCTGGTAGTTGTGAATGGTCGGACGTGCAACGCTCAGGCTCACATCCAATCTCCTCCGGCCCACCTCCGGCCCCCATTGACCAGCTCTACGTTCACGGCCACGGCGAGCCAGTACGGCCCGGCATTCTTCGAGTGGCCGAACAACCAACCCGTGGCAACGCGACAGGACTACAGCTATGCAGTTAAGGCGGGTCCATTCCCGGGAGCGACGACCGTTGCGGCCCAACCCGGTGACGTACTGATTTTGTGGGGCACGGGATTCGGGCCGACAAACCCGCCGCCGTTCCGGTTCCAAGCGACAAAGCGTACGCGACCGCGGCCAAGCCTACGGTTACGATCAACAACAATCCCGTGACTGTGTACGGGGTCGCGCTGGCGTCCGGTTCGGTGGGCTTATACCAGGTGGCGATCCAGGTGCCGTCGACTCTCGCTGATGGCGACTGGCCTATTCAAGCGACGATCAGCGGCGTTTCATCGCCCAGCGGAGTGGTGTTATCGGTACATCATTAGCTCGAACATTGACGAGTAAGGGGGTGTCTTGGTATCACCACACCTTGCGGATCTGCTCGAAGAGCGGCCAGCTTCATTTGTCCCAATATCGCCTGCCTTATCAGCGCAAGAACTGCGCGACGAGTTGATTCGTCGCGGGGTCGCGGACGATCTGATTCAGCGCGCGAAGCAGAAGGAATTGAGTTTTTCTAGCCGATTGACGGGCTGTAGGACTTGCCTGCCGCTCTCGCCCGTCGAGCATCCCATGCCTCTTCGATCCAATACCAAGCAAGCAGCGTTTCAAAAATTTCCCCAGAAATGTTTTTGGCGAGGCTATGCTTCCCAACGGAACTCAGTGCAAACCTATGCTCCAATCTCAGCCACCGGAGAGCGCGCCGGCACCCGTTATCGGGCACATTCGCTGCAAACCTATGCTTCCAACCGTGCAAACCTTTGGTGAAGTGACCTTTTCGCTAACCCAATTCAAAGAAGGATGTTTCGCTATGCGGTACCAGCGCATATGTTTTTTCTGAAACCAGTTGATTTCAGAGCGCAGGGTGGACTCGAAGACCGCCGCCAACTTTTAGAACCTGTGACGGGGGCCTGGTCGTACTTGTGCGATCCGGATTTCTTCTGACCTGCGGTCGGCCACCTGCTCTCGCCAACCCTTCAGACCGAACTGGTTTCAAAACAAAACAGTTTCCACTGGCATTCCGTGACTGTCGCGCCAGAGGCGCCGATCGTGATGATATGGACCACCATCCCATAATGGAACCATTGAATCGCAAAATCTTCACTCGATTTTCGTGAAACCGGCTAAAAACTCAAGACAACCGAGTTCTCGCCAATCTGACAGCGACTCCTCCTTTCACTGCTTTTTGTCCGTTTTCATCCTGAGCTGAGATCGTTCAATCGACAGAGTGATCAATCGGTCGATGAGCTTCCTGAAGCGTTTGAAATTGGAGACCTCGGCCTTCACTTGGGGCACGAAGGCATCGCGGATGTACTGCGTATGCCCCTTCCCCCGATGGGTATAGCTCAGGTGCCAGTACGCCCCGTATGGAGTCTTGGCCTTTCGCGCCTGTTTACTCAGTGAGCCTGGCCGCAGCGCTCCGATTTTTCCAATCTCCCGTTTGATTCCATGAATCGCCTCTTCCAACCGTTCGAGTTTGCTTTGAGACATGAATGTATCATTACTATGATACATATTAGGAGTCAACAGCAAAGGAGGCGGGAATGCCGATTTGGACGGAGTGGTGGTCTTGGGTCGAGCCGTTGCGGGCAGCCTGTTCGAGGTCGCGGAGCTTTCTTTGGCTCCTGGCAGCGCTCGCGGGCATTTCCGTCCGCAATGACCTTCTCGGCGTGACCAGCATCGTGCGAGCGCTGGGGTTGGGTGCGCAGTGCTATGACCGGCTGCTCGACTTCTTCCACTCCAAGGCGCTCGATCCCGATGCCTTATGCCGATGCTGGGTGAAGACAGTCTTTGCGCGGATGCCGGGCATTCATCGAGTCAACGGCAGACCGGTGCTTCTCGGCGATGGCCTCAAGATCCCCAAGCGTGGCCGTAAGATGCCGGCGGTGAAACTCCTGCACCAAGTCTCCGATGGCAACACCAAGCCCGAGTACATCATGGGGCATTCCTTTCAGGTCGTCTCGATCCTGGTGTCCGCGGCCGCCACGTTCTTCGCCGTGCCTCTGTCCGCGCGTATTCACGAGGGACTCGTGTTCAGCAACCGTGACCAGCGGACTCTCCCCAAGAAATTCCTCTCTCTGGTCGAGGCTCTCGGGATTGCCGAGCCGGTCTACCTCGTCGCCGACGCCTATTACGCCTGCCGTACCATGGCCTTGGGGCTGATCCAAGCCGGAAGCCACTTGATCTCCCGGCTTCGCAAAACCTGCGTCGCGTTCGAGCCGATACCGCCGACTGTGGGCAAACGCAAGCGCGGCCGTCCCCAGCTGTATGGATCCAAGATCCACCTTTTCACTCTGTTTGAAAAATCCGATGACCGCTGGACCACGGCGGCCAGCCCCGTCTACGGCGAAAAGGACGTGCTGATCCGTTATCTCTGTCTGGATCTGCTGTGGAGACCGATCCGCCGCCTGGCCCGCTTCGTCCTCGTGGAACATCCAGACCGGGGACGCATCGTGTTCCTGTGCACCGACCTAACTCTGAACCCGATCGAGATCATCCGACTCTACGGCCTGCGCTTCAAAATCGAGTTCTCCTTCAAGCAGGCCGTTCGCACGCTGGGCGCCTACGGCTACCACTTCTGGATGAGGACCATGGACAAGATCGGCTCCCGCTCTGGCGATCAGTATCTCCACCGCAAGACCGACCAGTACCGCGACGCCATCCGGCGCAAGCTGGCCGCCTACCATCGGTTCATCCAGATCGCTCTCATCTCGCAGGGTGTCCTTCAATGCATCGCCACGACTGCTCCCGCCCTGGTTTGGTCCAGCTTCGGCTCCTGGCTTTGCACCATCAGACCCGGAATTCCCCCATCCGAACTGGTCGTGATGATCGCTCTCCGAAATT
>QHXW01000230.1 GCA_003223115.1 Acidobacteriota bacterium | reverse complement strand
CACACCCAGCACGCCCAGCGAAAGCGCGTGGCACCACATAGATGACACTGGCACGCGCGTGAATGGCGTAAACCAGCACTGCCAGGTCATCTGCAATCCGCTGTACGGGGCTTTACTTCAGCTACTGCCCGGAAGGACCGGCTGACCATAATCGACGTGCTGCGTAACGGGCGCGAGCGGGTGTTCCGCTTCAATGAGGAAGCTCTGGGTTTGCTGCGCCAGTTTGGCGTATCGCAGCGGGTGATAGAGCAAGTGGGGCAGTTGCCGTTCCATCAGGACTGGAGCGAGGAGGTGTTGCAGCGCAGGCTGGCGGAACAGATTCCGGATCTGGTTCCAGGGGTCCAAAGACGGAGTGTGGAGGCGGCAGCTCTGGCGGCGTATCACGCCGAGAACGGGACGGACCGTCGCCCGTGTCCAGTCCTACGTGAATGTTGTTGTAAGCCGCCAGACCCTCGAAGCTGCGGTTGCGATCGCGGAGGTCGAGATAGTCCGGATACGATAGCACGAGCGATTTATCGCTCCCGTGCTCGATGGTGTAGAGGCTCTCCGCCCGGGGCACGTTCAGCGGGCGAAGGATCAGGGCGTTCAGCACACTAAAAACCACGGCGTTGGCGCCAATCGCCAAGGCCAGCGTCAGAACGGCGACGATTGTGAATCCGCGAGACTTGCGCAAGACGCGAAGACTGAAGCGCACATCCTTTATGAGGGTCTCGATAAAATTGCCGCCGAGCGCTTCGCGGGATTCCTCTTTGAACCGCTCATGGCCGCCGAACTCGATGTGCGCGCGGCGTTCTGCCTCGGCACGATCCAGGCCGGAACGTTTCAGATCATCCGTGCGGTGCTCAATGTGTGCGCGAAGCTCCTCTTCCAAGTCGTCCTCGATTTGAGAACGATGAAAAAATCTAGCAGCGAGCGAACGAAGATAGGCCAGCAGTTTCATATTTCCTCCGGTTGAGCGGCGAGGGCAGAAGCCATAGCCGTGGCAAGCCGGTTCCACCCATCAGCTTCTTCTCGCAGACGTTTGCGCCCCAGAGCCGTGAGTTCGTAGAATTTGGCGCGGCGATTGTTCTCCGATGTGCCCCAGCTTGCTTTCAGAAGG
Source organism: Acidobacteriota bacterium (assembly GCA_003223115.1). Classification (GTDB taxonomy): domain Bacteria; phylum Acidobacteriota; class Terriglobia; order Bryobacterales; family Bryobacteraceae; genus QHXW01. Next base: position 52,888 of record QHXW01000230.1, on the reverse strand, counting down.
CCCTGCCGCACCAGACGAAACAACGCGGGATAGAGCGCCCCCTGCTCGATGAGCAACGCTCGCTCGGAGATCTGACCGATGCGCAAAAGAACCCCGTAGCCATGAAGAGGACCGAGAGAAACTGCTTTCAGAATGAGCAGATCGAGAGTTCCGGGAAGAAGCTGGGCTTGGCCGGACATGTACACTCCTAAGTTAATAAGGAGTCTACCGCAACTCTCCTAAGCTGTCAAGGAGAGAACAACGGCCGCCAACGGCCGCCTCAGTTCGTAACCTGTTCCAGGATGGCGAAGTCGCCCGGATTCCATGCCTGGGCGATGACATAAAGCTTGTCACCATACTCGCGCAGTACCGCATTGTGGACGTGTTTGAAATTCGCCAGACCCAAATCCTCTTTGGGCATGATCGTTGAGACCAACTGATCGTTCTCCAGGATGTAGATGGGCGCGCCTTTGCTGCGATCGGGTCCATCGAGTGCGCCCACGATGGCGTACTTTCCAAGGTAAGCGATATCGCAGGGAAGAGAGCCGAGGGGCATGCGCAGCGTGGACAGATATTGGCCGTAGCGGGTGAAACGGTCGATTTCGGCATTTGGCCGGTCGGCAACCTCAATCCGCTTGGTTCCTGGTGGCACGGTGATTCCGTGGCCGGTACCGAACTGGCCGGGGCCCGTACCTCTGCCGCCGAACGCCAGATCATTCCAGACGGCGCTAAGCGGATGGAAGCTGGGGATACGGGCGGTCAGCACGAAATCGAGGTTCGAGTAACCGGTGGTGATGTATAACAGACCATCCAACTGCTCGACGTCGGTGGGCACGAAGTTCCCGCCGCCCTTGAAATAGTCGTTGGCGATGGGGCTGCCCAACTCCGTGCTCCACTCCGGAGCATGCAGGGTGTGAACCAGCTTGCCATCGAGGGTGGTGGTGTAGACTTCAGCCGATTCGTTTCCGGGAAACGAAAGGTAGGGCGTTCCATCCAGCGCAAACCAGATCGTGCTGTTATGCAGATTGGTGTTCTTCATCTCGGCGGCCGTATCCAGAAGCCGGGTGCTCTTCAGATCGCCGCTGATTTGGATGATTCCCGCGCCTTTGAGCGAAAAGTACGTCTCGCCTTTGCCCGGCCGCGTGTCCACGGCAAAACCGCCATGTGCGCCGGTGAGCACTTTCTGTGCTTCGGCGGGGAGATGATCCAAGGTGTAGAGGACCCGGAAGCGCAATTTTCCCTGGCCGCTGACGCCGGTATGGGCCGCGGTCTGCGCATTCGAACGGGCATCATTGCTCGAGATCCAGGCCATGCCAAGCAAGAGGACGAAGAAGACGCTGATGGCGAAACGTTTCATGAAGGCTGCCTCCCAGTCGCCGAAGTGGCATTAGATCACAATTGGTGGCTTCGGAGCGAGAGGGGGAGCCGCAGATTTTTGTGGATGGACGTCCCAAAACGAAAATGGGAGCAACGCCGAGACGCCGAGATGATACGCGGAAGCAGGTCTCGACATGTGTGTCGAGAGGGTAGGCCAAGGGCCCGCGCCACGCCGAAGCAGTGCGAGGGCGAAAGGCGGCGGGAGCTATCCGCTCATGGACGCCAGGAATTCGGCGTTACTGCGGGTTTTGCTGAGTTTGTCGAGCAACAGCTCCATGGTCTCGACCGGTGACAGGGGGTTCAGCACCTTGCGCAAGATCCACACGCGGTTGAGCTCTTCTTTGGGCAGCAGCAGCTCTTCCTTGCGAGTGCCGCTCTTGTTGATGTCGATGGCCGGGAAGACGCGTTTGTCGACGAGTTTCCGGTCCAGATGGATTTCCATGTTGCCGGTGCCCTTGAACTCTTCGAAAATCACGTCGTCCATGCGGCTGCCGGTGTCGATGAGCGCGGTGGCGATGATGGTGAGCGAGCCACCTTCTTCGATGTTGCGGGCCGCGCCAAAGAAGCGCTTGGGCCGCTGCAAGGCATTCGAATCCACGCCGCCCGAGAGCACTTTGCCCGAAGGCGGAACGATGGTGTTATAAGCGCGCGCGAGGCGCGTGATGGAATCAAGCAGAATGACGACGTCGCGTTTGTGCTCCACCAGCCGCTTGGCCTTCTCGATGACCATTTCGGCCACCTGCACGTGGCGTGTAGCGGGCTCATCGAAGGTGGAACTGATGACCTCACCGCGCACGGAACGCTGCATGTCGGTGACTTCCTCGGGCCGCTCATCGATGAGCAGCACGATGAGTGTGATCTCCGAATGGTTGGTGGTGATGGAGTTGGCGATGGATTGCAGCAGCATCGTTTTGCCGGTACGGGGCGGGGAAACGATGAGGCCGCGCTGGCCCTTGCCGATGGGCGTGAGCAGATCCATCACGCGCCCAGAATAATTGTCCTTGACGGTTTCGAGCTTCATGCGCTCGTTGGGATAGAGCGGCGTGAGATTGTCGAAAAAGATCTTGTTGCGGGCTTCCTCGGGCGGCTCAAAGTTAATGGCATCGACTTTGATGAGCGCGAAGTAACGCTCGCCTTCTTTAGGCGGCCGGATCTGACCCGAGATGGTATCGCCGGTGCGCAGATCAAAACGCCGGATCTGCGACGGGGAGACGTAGACGTCATCGGGTCCGGGCAGGTAGTTGTATTCCGGCGCGCGCAGAAAGCCGAAGCCGTCAGGCAGGCACTCGAGCACGCCCTCCGAGAAGATGAGGCCGCTCTTTTCGGCCTGGGTTTGCAGGATCTTGAAAATCAGCTCCTGCTTGCGCATGCCGGCTGCGCCCGCTACGCCGAGATCTTTGGCGATCTGGTTGAGGTTCTGGATGCTCATGTCCTTGAGCTCCACCAGGTCGAGCGTCGGGGAGCCGTTCTTCACGGCCGGCGCTCCGCCACCACCGCCGGATTTGTGGCGCCGGTGCCCGCCCTGCTGATCGGCGCGCTCGGGACGATCGCCACCGCGGTTTTCACCCCGGTCGCCGCTGCCACGGTTCTCGCCTCGTTCTCCGCGGTTCTCCGGACCTCGCTCCCGCTCGCCCGAGCCGCGGACCGGCGATCTCTGTCCGCGGTCCGGCCGTTCCGCTGGACGCTCCGCGCGTGCGCCATCCTCGACGGCCGGAGCCGGCGTTTCAGATTTCGGTGGCGCGGAGGTTTCGCTGTCTGCCGCGTCACGGCCGGCGTCCGTTGAATCGTGGGCCGGCGGCGATTTTTCCCCATTGTCCGCGGGTTTTTCTGACTTGTCCTGAGGTGGGGCTGTTAACTGTGGGTTGTTCTCGCTATCGCTTGCCAAATTTCCCTCACTCCCCGGCCTGTGGTGGCCGAGCACACCAGCGGCTCTGGGCTATCCTTGCGGATCGCGTCCAGGGTTCGCTGCTGTTCCGATTGATTGAGTTTATCCATCTTAGTGGCGATTACCAGGTATCGCCGGTCATGCGTCTCGAGCCATTGCTTCAGCTCCAGGTCCATGGGCATCCAGCCCCGGCGGGCATCGAGGATCAACAGAGAAAGCCTGAGAGCCGCTCGATTCAACAAATATTTTTCAATGAGCTTCTTCCACTCCTGAGCTTGTTCCCGGGCGACTTTTGCATAGCCGTATCCAGGCAGATCCACGAAGTAACATGCATTCCGGCCGGCGGCGTCTTCTTGATTCACCCGATAAAAATTGATCGTTCGCGTGCGACCCGGAATATTACTGGTGTGTGCCAGTCTATCGGACCCGACCAGTGAATTGATCAGGCTCGACTTCCCGACGTTGCTTCTCCCTAAGAATGCGATTTCAGCCAAGCCGTCAGAGGGGAACTGATCCGGCTTAGCCGCACTCACAATGAAATCTGCTATCAACCTAGCAAAAACCGCGGCGGGCGGCAAACCCCTCACCGCCACGTCCAGGCGCCGAATACGTATTCCGCTAGTGCGCCCTGGTTTCCTCGGCTGCGGGCTGCGGGGCCACCTCTACACCCGTAGGCATGGGAAGCGCCACGATCTCACTTTCCAGGGCGATCTTGAGCACTTGATCCATGGATTCGACGAAGTGCAAGATCATTACGTTGCGGATATTCTCCGGAATGTCCGGCAGATCCTTCTGATTGTCGGCTGGGACAATCACCTCGAGGATGCCATGACGGTGAGCGGCCATCAGCTTTTCCTTCAACCCTCCGATGGGCAATACCTTCCCGCGCAACGTGATTTCACCGGTCATGGCCACATCGCCGCGCACTGCAATTCTGGTGAGCGCGCTGCAGATGGTGGTGGCCATGGTGATGCCCGCCGACGGACCGTCCTTGGGAATGGCGCCTTCGGGAATGTGCAAGTGCACGTCCAGGTTCCGGTAGAAATCCCGCGGCAAGCCAAACTGGTGCGCGCGTGAACGGATATAACTCATGGCGGCTTGAGCGGATTCTTGCATGACATCGCCCAGCTTGCCCGTGATGGTCAGCTTGCCCTTGCCTTCCATCAACGTGGCTTCCGTGGTGAGGATCTGGCCTCCAACCTCGGTCCACGCCAAACCGACGGCCGCGCCCACTTCGTTTTTCTTGTCCGCGGTCAGATCGCGGAACTTCGCCGGACCCAGCAAATCCGCCAATTTTTCCGGCGCGATCACTTCCAGAGCCATCTCCGCTTTGACGTCGGAGCTCTGCAGATTGACGACCTTGCGGGCTGTCTTGCGGCAGAGATTGCCGATTTCGCGTTCCAGGTTCCGCACGCCGGCTTCGCGCGTGTAGAACTGAACCAAGGCGTTCAGTCCAGCATCAGTGAACTCGATTTGTTTCGCACCGAGACCGGTCTGCTCCAACTGTTTGGGCACCAGGAAGCGCTTGGCGATTTCCAGCTTTTCGAATTCCGTGTAACCGGACAAGCGAATCACTTCCATGCGGTCCTGCAGCGCTGGCGGAATGGTGTGCAGCACGTTGGCCGTGGCGATAAAAAACACCTGGCTCAGGTCGTACTCGACGTCCAGATAATGATCCATGAACATGTAGTTCTGTTCCGGATCGAGCACTTCGAGCAGGGCCGAAGACGGATCGCCGCGGAAATCCATGGACATTTTGTCCACTTCGTCCAGCATGAACACCGGGTTCCGCGTGCCAGCCTTTTTCATCATCTGGATAATCTGGCCGGGGAGAGCACCGATGTAGGTACGGCGGTGCCCGCGGATCTCGGCCTCGTCGCGTACGCCGCCGAGCGACAGACGGACAAACTTGCGGCCCGTGGCCTTGGCGATGGACATGCCGAGCGACGTTTTACCGACGCCCGGAGGCCCTACAAAGCACAGGATCGAGCCCCTGGGGTTCTTCACCAGCCGGCGTACCGCCAGAAATTCCAGAATACGCTCTTTAACCTTTTCGAGACCGTAGTGGTCCGATTCCAGGACCTTTTCAGCGTACTTCAGTTCGCGGATTTCCTTGGAGCGCTTCTTCCACGGCACCGCCAGCAGCCAGTCGAGATAATTCCGGGAGACAGTGGATTCGGCCGACATGGGCGGCATGTTTTCCAGCCGCTTCAGCTCGGCCATGGCCTTCTCGTAGGCATCTTTGGTCATGCCGGCCAGCTCGATGCGCTTCTTCAGCTCGTCGATCTCGCTTTTTTCACCGCGGCCCAGTTCCTTCTGGATGGCCTTGATCTTCTCGTTGAGGTAGTACTCTTTTTGCGCGCGCTCCATCTGGCGCTTGACGCGGCCCTGAATGGTGCGATCCACATTGAGCTTTTCAATTTCGATGTCCAGCATCTCGGCGACGCGTGTCAGCCGGTCCACCGGATCGAAAATTTCGAGCAGCTCCTGTTTCTCCTCGATGGTGAGCTGAAGGTTGGCGCCCACGGTGTCGGCCAGCTTGCCGGGGTCATCCACCCGGACGGCCTGGATCATGGTTTCGTAGTTGAGGTTCTGGCTGAGCTTTACATACTGCTCAAACAGCCCGGTGACGCGGCTAACCAGCGCTTCCAGTTGAGGACCGGCCTCGATTTTATAGCTGACCGTGCGCACGGTGGAGCGGAAAAACCCTTCATCGTCAGTGATGGAGACGACCTTGGCGCGCTCCACACCTTCGACCAATACTTTGATATTGCCGTCTGGCAGCTTCAGGCTCTGGACGATGTTGACGATGGTGCCGACGCTATAAATCTCATTGGGCTTGGGCTCATCGATGGAGGCGTCGTGCTGCGTGGCCAGGAAAATCTTCTTGTCGCCGGCCATGGCCTCTTCGAGGGCTCGCACGCTCGACTCGCGGCCCACCACGAACGGCGTCATCATATACGGGAAGATGACGACATCCCGGATGGGCATCATCGGTAAGCGTCTGGTGTCGGATTTTTCTTTCGAAGTAAGCATGATTTATGGAGTCAGCCGTCAGGGACCAGGATTCAGAGATCAGACGCTCAGAACGGAAACCGCGAACCGCTCGGCCCTTTTGGCTTCTCCGTTTCCACTAACCTGCCTTTTCTAATAATGTAAGACTGATTTTCTGTGAAAGCACCATTTCGCGGGTGACCTGGAACTCTCGAACCTTCTTATATGATGGCAAATAGTACATCAGATCGAGCATCAGATCTTCGAGGATCATGCGCAGGCCGCGCGCGCCCACCTTGCGTTCCATGGCTAGTCCGGCGATGGCATCGAGCGCATCGTCGCTGAATTTCAAGCGCACATTCTCGAACTCGAACAGCTTCTGATATTGGCGGATGATCGCATTTTTGGGTTTGGTCAGGATCTGCACCAGGGCCTGCTTGTCCAGATCCTCCAGCACCGCCATCACCGGCAGGCGCCCGATGAACTCGGGGATAAAACCGAACTTGATCAAATCGGTGGGCTGCACCTCCTCGAGCAAATCGATATCACGATGCTGGTTTCCGGGAGCCATGGACCGTACCAGGCTCTTGTCCTGCTCGGCCAGAAAGCCCATGGATTTTTTCCCCACGCGCTTGCCAATCACTTTCTCGAGGCCCACAAAAGCTCCGCCGCAAATGAACAGGATATTGGTGGTGTCAACCGGTGTAAATTCCTGATGCGGATGCTTGCGGCCGCCCTGCGGCGGAACGTTGGCAATGGTGCCTTCCAGAATTTTCAGCAGCGCCTGCTGCACGCCCTCGCCCGACACATCGCGCGTGATGGACGGATTTTCATCCTTGCGGCAGATCTTATCGACTTCGTCGATGTAGATGATGCCCTGCTGGCAGCGCTGCACGTCGCCATCAGCCGCCTGCAGCAGTTTCAGGATGATGTTCTCGACGTCTTCGCCCACGTACCCGGCCTCGGTCAGCGTGGTAGCGTCCACGATGGCGAAAGGAACATCCAGAATGCGCGCCAGCGTTTGCGCCAGCAGCGTCTTGCCCGTGCCGGTAGGTCCAATCAGCAGGATGTTGGATTTCGACAGTTCCACTTCGTTATTGCGTATCCGGTTCATGTGGATGCGTTTGCAGTGGTTGTAAACCGCGACAGCCAGTTTTTTCTTCGAGGGCTCCTGGCCGATGACGTACTGATCCAAAAACTCTTTGACTTCGAGAGGCTTTGGAATCTTGTTCGGAGTCGCCGATGGCTGTTCGGCCTTGTCGTCTTCGAGAATGGAGTTGCAGACGGCAATGCACTCGTCGCAGATATAGGCGCGGGGGTAATCGCTGGGGGAGGAGATCAGCTTTCCGACTACATCCTGGCTTTTATGACAGAAAGAGCATCGCAGGGATTCATCCGATCCGGGACGCTTCACGCATTTTTCTCCTCTTGCAGCCGTTGCGCCTCGCGGATCCTGTTTCGAGTGGGGCGCAGTTCACGTATGGGAAATGCCATTCCTATTATGCCCTGAAAGGCGACAGGAAGCAATTGAACCTTGGATAGCATTAATTCTGTTACACCTTTGGGTTACGGGGAATTCCCTACCCGGACTAGGGTTCAGCTTTCGGCGGTTTTCCGGGCGTGCTCGAACAAAAAATTTAGGGTCTTTTCCGTCTGGATATGGGAGGCGATCCGCCCTAAAGTCCCGTCTTTCTCGAAGCGCAGGCGTACGGCCGCGAAGGGCTCGCGCTGCTGCTTGGCGATGCGTTCGACTTCCTTGTCCACTTCATCGCGGGTGGCGTCAATGGCCTCGCGCTCGGCGATCTTTGAAAGAAGCAGCGACGCCTTAACTTCCCGCAGGGCTTTGTCGTGTTGTGAGTCCTTGAGCTTCTTCCAGTCGAGCTGAATCTTGCTGGAGTCCACGCCCTCGGCGGCGAGCGATTGTAGACTCTGCTCCACGCGGTTGCGGATCTGCCGGTCGATGAAGGCTTCGGGCACCGGGAAATCGTGCTGGTCGACCACCGTGTCCACCAGCTTGTTCTTGGCCTCGCGCTGCGCCTCCATCTGCTTCTGGCCTGTCATGGTCTTGCGCAAAGCTTCACGCAGCTCGTCGACTGTGCGGAAATCACCCAAATCCTTTGCGAACTCGTCATTGATCTCTGGAAGGTCTTTTCTGCGAATGCCCTTGATCAGCACGTGAAAGCGGATGGTGCGGCCGGCGAGCTTGGATTGTCCATAATCCTCTGGATAAGTGACGTCAAACTCCTTTTCTTCTCCAGGAGACATGCCGCGCAAATTTTTAGTGAACTCGGGGAGCGTATCCTCGGCGCCGACGTGCAGCATCATTTCCTGCTGTTGGACCGGATCCCCCTGTACGCCCGCAACACTTTGAATGGACAGCACGGCAAAATCGCCGTCTGCGACCGGACGCGGATCGATATTGACATACTCGGCCTTCTGGTCGCGAATCTCCTCGAGCCGCTTGTTCAGATCGTCATCGGGGATTTCCGGATCCTGATAGGGAACGGTGAGATCCTTGTACTCTTTCAGCTCGATCTCCGGCAGCACTTCGAATTCGGCCTTGAACCGCAGCGGTTCTCCGTGCTCGAAGTGCACCTCGGTGATATCGGGCTGGCCCACCATGTGCAGGTCTTCTTTCTCGAGTTCCTGCTGCAGATACTTGGGAACAAGGTTCTCGAGCACCTGCTGGCGGATGTCGCCCTCGAACTGTTTTCGGATCAGGCCCGATGGAGCTTTACCGGGACGGAAACCCGGGAGCTTAGCGCGTTGTTGAAAAGAGCTGACCACACGCTCGGTCTCGCTGGACACAGTTTCCAACGGGACAGAGATTTCGAGCGCATGCCGGCAACCATCGACTAATGGCAATCAGGGATTCACCTCAGAAGCAGTCAAGATTATCATAGCATCTCATCAAGAATTGCGACTTCGAGGTCGGGAATGCGCCGGAAAATAGCGTCGTTCGAGACCAGTGCGGTTGCGCCGGCCGTGACGGCGGTAGAGGCCTGAAGCGCATCGGGCGTTCGCAGGTTGTATTGCGCACGCATCTGTGCAGCTCTATCGGCGATGCCGAGCGTCGGCTGAATCCAATCCAGGTGCGGATACGTGAGCATCAATGCGTAGAACTTATCCACGGTTTCAATATCCATCAGACGGTACGGCCGCACCAGCGCTTCTGTCATCGTGATCGTGGAGGTCACGGCCTTGCCCGCGGGAGCCTGTATCCAATGGAAAATCCGGTGGGATAACTCGAGATACTTCGGATGGCCCTCCACCGCGTGAATGACGACGCTGGTATCTAAAGCGATGCTGCGGTGCCGCTCGAGGAGGGCATCGATTACGTGTGCGCTCACTACCAGCTTTCTCGTTCGCGTTCCAGATAATCGGGAGAATACATATCCTTGGCCATGCCGATGATGGCTTTTGCATAATTCTTCGGCTTGCGCATGATAATCAGGGTCTCGCCACGCGGCACGATGAGGAGTTTGTCGCCGGGTTTCAGGCCCAGCGCTTTGCGGGCCTCGAGCGGGATGACAATCTGATTCTTGCTCGAGAGTTTTGCCTCGGCCATATGCTGCCTCCTTTACATTTTGTCATTTTGTAAAGCGGCTGGCAATGGACGGGAAGCGGCGCATCCCAGTACCATCAATTTCGTGGCCGGGACCGAAAAACTGCGCGGTTTACCCTCCGTACACGACGTGGTGGAACGCCTCGGCCCGGTGGTGGAGCGCTATCCGCATGAGCTGGTGGTGGCCGAGGTGCGCCGGGTGCTGAACTCCCGCCGGACGGACATTCGCTCGGGCGCAACAGAGGGCGGAGGGAACGGGCCGGCGATCGAAGCGGAGGTGAGGCACGCGCTCGAAACGCTGGCGCGCCCCTCGCTACGCCGCGTCATCAACGCCACGGGCGTGGTGCTGCACACCAATCTGGGACGGGCTCCCTTGGGCCTTCTCACGCCCATTCCGGGATATTCCAATCTCGAATACGATCTGTTGACTGGCAACCGCGGGAAGCGCGACGTGCACGCGGGCGCACTGCTCGAACGCTTGCTCGGCCAGCCGGGAATTGCCGTAAACAATAACGCCGCCGCTATTTACCTGGCGCTCAACGAACTTGCAGCGGGCTACGAAGTGATCGTATCGCGCGGCGAGCTGATCGAGATCGGAGACGGCTTCCGCATCCCCGAGGTCATGCAGCGCTCGGGCGCTATTCTGCGCGAGATCGGCACGACCAACAAGACCCACATCAACGACTATCGCGTCGCCATCAACGAGCGTACGCGGCTGTTGCTGCGCGTACATCCCAGCAATTTCCGTATTCAGGGATTCACGGCGCGGCCGGAGCTGCGGGAAATTGCGGCTTTGGGAAAAGAGCGCGGAATCCCGGTGTATGAAGATCTCGGCAGCGGCTGCGTGGTGGACCTGAAGGCGCAGGGCATCAATGAGCCGCTGGTCCAGGACAGCCTGCGCGCCGGCGCCGATCTGGTTTCATTCAGCGGCGACAAGCTGCTGGGCGGTCCACAGGCAGGCATTCTCGCGGGCCGGCCTGACCTTGTCGGGCGGCTGCGGCGAAATCCCATGTTCCGCGCGCTCAGGCTGGACAAGCTGATTTATCAGGTCCTCGAAAATACCTTGCGGGCTGTGGTGCTCGAGCAGGTCGATCGCGTTCCCGCGCTCGAAATGATCCGTGCGAGCGCCGAGCAGATTCACCGCAGGGCCGAGGGGCTGATGGAGCAAGTGCCGTCGCTCCACGCCAGGCTCGAGCCGGGACATTCCGTGATCGGCGGCGGCTCAACCCCTGAGCAATCCATTCCGACGTGCCTGATTGTGCTGGAGCATCAGAACCCTGTGGCCGCCGAGCGGCAATTGCGGCTGGGAGAACCGCCGGTGATTGCGCGCATTGACCACGACCGGTTGGTGCTAGATTTACGTACAGTATTCGAGGAAGAACAGGAAGACCTGGCGCGGGCACTTAAGGCGCTGGTGCAGTGAAGATTGGGCAGGTTGGAGCACGGTCACAACAACACCCGCTCGCTGACGGTCGCGGCCAGACACAAGTGCTAGGCGCGTTCCTGGTAAGTGCCTTCGGCGGTATTCACGCGGATTTTTTCGCCCTCGGCGATGAACGGCGGCACCTGTACCACGAGGCCGGTTTCGGTCTTGGCGGGTTTGGTGACGTTCGAGACGCTCGCGCCTTTCATGCCAGGCTCGGTCTCGACCACGGTCAGGTCCACGGTGGGCGGAAGCTCGACGCTGATGGGCTTGCCCTCGTAGAACTCGACTTTGACGCGTAATTGCGGAACCAGGTAACTGACGCCGTCACCTAGGATGTCCTTCATCAGGTGCATCTGCTCGTAATTCTCGGTGTTCATGAAGTAGTAGTACTCGCCGTCGTCGTACAGATACTCCATCTCCTGCTCAGCCAGCATGGCGCGCTCTACGCGATCTTCCGACGAAAACCGGTGCTCCATCATGGTCCCGCTGCGCAGGTTGCGCATTTTAGCCTGTACGAACCCGCGCAGGTTTCCGGGCGTCCGGTGATTCACGCTGAAGATGGAAAACAGATCGTTGTTGAATTTGATGACCATTCCCGGACGCATTTGTGTTGAGGCAATCATGAGACCAGATACTCCAGAATTGTGTGATTAGTCGAGCAGGACTTCACCCAACAGTATAGCATCCGTGACCCGCCTGCATTGCGGCCGAAGGCCTTAGAACGGCAAAATCTCTTCGCGCAGGGAGTCGAAATCAATGCGGCGCTTCTCCACGTAAGCGATGTTGCCCAGGTGCGAGGCCTGCGCCGAGCGGTGGCCGATGAGCACGTCGCCATTGGGAAGTTTCCGCGTACGCACGCAATCGAGAAAATTATTGACATGGTCGAGCGTCATGTCATGCGGCTCGGCCTTCACGATTTCCGGTTGCGCATTCTTGCCAACCGGGTAGAATTCGTAATGCTCGCGATCTATGTAGAGCCGCCCTTCGGTGCCGCACATTTCGACCGCCGCTCCCCTGATGCCGGGGACCAGTGTGGCTTCGAAAGTGGCGGTAAAGTCCGCCGGATATTCGAGCAGCACGTTGATGGTGTCGGGCGCGGTGCGGCCGTCCTTATAGTTGTAGATGCCGCCGGCGGCCGCCGCGGATTTGGGAATTTCCTGACCCATAAACATGTGGACCACATCGATCCAGTGCGTGAACAGATCTGTAACCTGTCCGCCGCCGAAATCGAGATACCCGCGGAAATTCCAATACTGCTGCGGATCGTAATCGCGCCACTTCACCGGTCCGAGATAACGGGCCCAATCGAGATTTGAGGGCTTCTGCTGGAGATAGTCGGGCGCCTTGCGGAGGTGATACGAGTTGCCGTGCCACCACGTGCGCGCCAACGTGATCTTGCCCAGGCGGCCGCTGTCAAAATACTCGCGCTTCGCGCGCAGGTAATGAATGCCAGAACGTTGCTGCATGCCCACCTGGCAGATGCGTTCGTTGACGCGCGCGGCCTTGACGATGGGCGGGCCTTCATCGATTTTGAGCGTGAGGGGCTTTTCGACGTACACATCGCGTCCGGAGCTGAGCGCATCAATGGCGGTGGCAGCGTGCCAGTGGTCGGGCGTGGCGATCAGAACCGCATCCACCTCTTTCATCTCGAGGAGTTTGCGATGGTCGCTGAAGCCCTTGGCGTGCGGCGCCTCTTTCTGGGCTTTGTCGATGTGCTGGCCGTAGATATCGCAGACCGCCGTCACGGCGACGGACAAGTTCATCTGGAACTGCGACATATCGTGGCGGCCGCGCTCGCCGCAGCCAATCACGCCCAGTTGAATCTTATCGTTCGCGCCAATCACGCGAGAATACGACAGCGCCGTGAGAGCGCTGGCTCCGCGAAGAAGTTCCCGGCGGCCAATATTCGTAGGCATGTTGAGATTATACGTGGAATCGGCGTTCCTGCCTGCAGTTGGCGCAGACTATTCTACTGGTGCTCGGGATGATCGCACTCGGGAAACGACGCGAGAACGGTATTGCCCTTGTAGCCCAACTCTTGCACCAAGCCGATGGGCGAAGTGTAGTAGCCGTCGGCGGTCATGCTCTTGATGGTGCGGAAGAAGCGCTGGCATTCAGTCTTCATTTCGTTGCGATCCACGGCGTCGCTGAGAGGCGCGAGCAGCTCGATCTGCTGCTCCTCGGCGAGTTCGACAAACCGCTTATGGTGACGCTTGCGAGCCTGATGATGCAGCCACTTGATTCCCTGGCGCATGGGCTTCTCATGCTGCCGGTTGTTGCTCACTACATAATCGATGTACTCGGGCACACCGGCGGCTACGGCGCCTGGCGTGTCTGTCGGAGGAATAATCAAATCGGCGATGCGCGAAACGGTTTCAAACTCGCGCGTGGTGAAGAACTTTGGGTTGTAGGGACCGCGGGCGGGCTGAACCGGTGTCGAGGCTGGCGGGTGGTGATGGTGCTCCTGCTGCCCGTAAAGGTCATTCGCGGAGAAGGGAAAGGCGCAGGTCGAACCGATCGCGCCGATGATTTTGAGCGTATCTCGCCGGGTCGCCATTGGTTACATTTCTCCTTTGCGCAGAGTTTCAACGATGTAGTCAGCCACACGCGCCGCGAGCGCCATGATGGTGTGAGTCGGATTTTTTTCCGAGGCTGAGGGAAACACGCTGCCGTCCACCACGTAGAGGTTCGGCACGTCGTGCGTCCGGCAGTCGGCGTTGACTACGGATGTGCGCGAGTCTATGCCCATGCGGCAGCCGCCCAATTCATGGTTGGTGGCGGGTTCATTGTCCACGTTTTGAAATTCAGCGCCCGCGGCCTCCAAGATGTCGCGCGACCAGCGAGTCATTTCCCGGAAAATCTTCCTATCGTTTTCTCCCCAGGCCACGTGCCGGCGAGCCATGGGGAGCCCGTAAGCGTCGAGCTTATTCAGGTCCAAATCGATGAAGCTCTGTTTGTTCGGCAACATTTCTCCGTAGGGGGAGAAGACCAGAAAGGCGGGATAGCGGTCCTTGACCGATTGCTTGTACGCCTTACCGAATCCGGGCATGGAGCGCGCCCATCCTACCGAGCGGCGATTCTGGTAACCGAACTGAACGCCGAAGCTGCGCGCGAAGTCACGCTTGCGTGTATGCATGAACGAGGGAACATAGGCGTGGTCGAGAAAGCCTTCATCGTCGGTGGTGGGCTGCGCCATGAGATCTTTCAGGAACACCTCGACGCCGCCGGTGAAATGCGGAATGAAATTGCGGCCCAGTTCGCCGCTCGAATTAGCGAGACCCGTAGGATAACGCTGCGATTTGGACATCATTAGCAGTGCCACGCTTTGCACGCAGGCGCAGGCGACTACTACGGACCGGCCGCGCACTTCTCCCTCCGCGCGAGTTTCCCGATTGACGTAGCGGACGCCGGTGGCGCGGTTCTCGCTCGAGACCATGACTTCGCGTACCACCGAGTTCGGAAACAAATCCAGATGACCGGTCTTGAGCGCGGGCAGCATGTGGACATCGTAGGAGTTGTATTTCGCCACTACGTCGCATCCGGCCATGCAGTTGCCGCAGAAATGGCACGCGGGCCGGAGCGGTGATGCGATGCTGCGCGTGGCCTTGCGAACGTGTATGACTTTGACGCCCAACTTTCGCGCGCCGCGCCTCACGATCATGTCGCTGCACTTCATGGGGACGGGTGGAAGGAAGATGCCGTCTGGAAGATCTTCGAGATGATCGAGATTGCCGCAGACGCCAACCTCGCGCTCGATCTGGTCATAATAGGGCGCGAGATCGCTGTAATCGATGGGCCAGTCTTCGCCTGCGCCGTCAATCGATCGGCCTTTAAAATCCCGATGGCTCAAGCGCCAAGCCACGGCGTTCCAGGTCATGGTTTTTCCGCCGAGCCCGCGGCTGCGCTCGGATTCAAACCCGGAGACGCCGGGACGCATGGTGGGAATGTGCCGGTTCGGAAAATCAAAAGGCATGGAGTGCGTGTTGAACGCGGTGCGGGTATCGATCTTGGGACCGCCCTCGATCACGCCGACATCGACGCCTTTGGCTGCCAGGTGCGCGGCGAGAGTGCCTCCCGCAGCACCGGAGCCGACGATCAGGACGTCATAGACCTGTTTCGACACTCGGTAACTAAGTTAATACATGCAGATCAAAATTGCGACTGCTGTGTGAGCCGGCGTGATTCTCAGCGGGCTATCGACAATCGGTGTTGCAGGGATTGCGAAGATCTTTAGTCACTTTCCAGCCGGCTGATGCACTGCTCGCGAATCTCGGCGACAGGCGACAGCCGCACGATGCCCTCCATGATTTCACCCATGCGTCTGTCGCGGTGCGCGTTCTCGATAGCCGTCAATTCGACCGTGTTGATCAGGGCTTCATGCCGTTCAGCGAGGCGTTCCAGGCGTTCGTCGATTGTTATGACAGCCCTTTCTCCGGCGCGATGCCTTTCGGCTAATTGAAGTATGCCAGAAATCCGGATTGATGCACCCGCCGTCCGTCATTGATCTAGGCCAGCAAGTCAGCGCCCTTCAGGAACCGCGGCGGCTTGCGAACTTTCGTGGCTTGCTCAAAAGCATAAGCCAGTCGGATAAGCACATTTTCAGAGTAAGCTTTGCCGACGAAGGAAATCCCGACCGGCAGACCGAACACATAGCCGGCTGGTACGGTGATGTGCGGATAACCGGCTATTGCCGCTGGCCCGGTGAAATCGCCTCCGCCTGAGTGGTCACCTGTGGCGAGATCGATCAGCCAGGCCGGCGGCGCAGTGGGGGCCACCAGCACGTCAAGCTTGTGCTCCGCCATGACGGCATCGATGCCTTTTTTTCGGGACAGTTCGTGATTCTTCTTCAAAGCTTTCAGGTATGCGGGAGTGGTGAGCGGCCCCTTGCTTTGCGACTTGATCATGATGTCTTGGCCGAAATAGGGCAGCTCTTGGGCGGCATGCTTCTCATTGAAGTCGATGATGTCTTTCATGGACTTCACCGGCGCCTGCGGACCTAGCCGTTCGAGGTAAGAGTTCAGATCGGCTTTGAATTCGTAGAGCAGCACTTCCATTTCTGAGTCGCCAAATTTGCCGGTGGTTGGAATGTCCGCCGGATCGATGATTTCGGCGCCCAGGCGTTTCATGGTGTCGAGCGCTGCAGCCATGAGCTTATCGACCTGCTCATTAAAACCAAAATATTTGCGTGCCACACCGATGCGGGCTCTGCGCAGTCCATTGGGATCAAGAAATTTCGTGTAATCAGGTTGTGCGCGACCGCCGCTCTCATTCGTGACGGAATCATCAGGGTCGATACCGGCCATGGTGCTCAGCAGAACAGCGGCATCGGCCACTGTTCGCGTCATGGGCCCGGCGGTATCCTGGCTGTGCGCGATGGGAATAATTCCGGAGCGGCTGACAAGGCCGAGCGTGGGCTTAATCCCGACCAGGCCGTTGATCGAGGAAGGACAGGTCACTGAACCATCGGTCTCCGTGCCAACCGCCACGGCGCAGAGGTTGGCTGCGGCGGCCGCGCCCGATCCGGAACTAGAGCCGCACGGGTTGCGATCGAGCGCATAGGGGTTGCGTGTCTGCCCCCCACGGCCGCTCCAGCCGCTGATCGAGTGGCCCGAGCGAAAATTCGCCCACTCACTCAGGTTCGTTTTGCCTAGGATCACGGCGCCGGATTCGCGCAGTCTGCGCGCAACGAAAGCATCGCGCCTCGGGATGGAACCCACCAGAGCTAGCGAACCCGCGGTAGTCATCATGCGGTCGGCGGTGTCGATGTTGTCCTTGATCAGAACAGGCAGGCCGTGCAGTGGGCCCCGCACATGCCTCTCGCGACGTTCTTGATCGAGCTTCTCCGCGAGGGCCAGCGCGTCGGGGTTGATCTCGATGACGGAGTTGAGGCCCGGCCCGCGCTTATCGATCGCCTCAATCCGCTCCAGATATTTTTGAGTAATGGATTGCGCTGTGTATTTGCCCGACTGCATGCCCTCGGCGAGCTCGCTAATGGTGATTTCGTCAAGCTCAAATGCTTTGACGGGGGCGGGCTTTGAGGAAGGCGCCTCTGATTGCGCTGTGAGCGCAAGTGCACGGCTGCCCAGCGCGCTAACGCCCAGAAATGTTCTGCGATTCATAAGGTTTCCATTTGAAGGTGGATCACAGGCAAGAATGCCTATTCTACTCACAGGCAGGAATGCTCATTTTACTTCGAAACAAAGCACAGGCAAGCATGCCTATTCTACTTGTTTAGTAAGCCAGGAGCCGTTCGGCGGCGTCTGCGATGTCATCGATTTGCGGCAGGATGGCATTCTCCAACCGCGGATGATATCCCACCCAGGTATCGAGCGCACCGACGCGGCGCACTGGAGCGTCGAGGCGATCGAACAGCTCGTCGGCGATGCGTGCGGCAATCTCGGAACCGTAGCCCCAGGACACGCAGTCCTCATGTGCCACGAGCACGCGGCTGGTTTTTTCCACTGACGCGCGGATGGTTCCCCAGTCATAGGGCGCGAGGCTGCGCAGATCGATAACTTCGATGTTGGCATCGGCCACTCTACGTTCCACTTGCAGCGCCGCCTGGAGCGACTTCTGCACGACGGCTCCGTAGGTGATGATGGTCAGGTTCTGGCCGGTCTTCACGACTTTGGCGCGTCCGAAAGGAATGGTGAAGTCGGAGCCGGGGTGCGGCGAGCGGTTGTAGGGCTCGCGATAGAGACGCTTGTGCTCGAGGAAAAGCACCGGGTCGTCGCAGCGTATCGCCGTGCGCAGCAAACCGCAGGCGTCGAGAGCGTTCGAAGGCATCACCACGCGGAGCCCGGGAATGTGCGTGAACTCCACCTCCCCGCACTGGCTGTGATAAATAGCGCCGCCATTCAAGTAGCCGCCGATGGGCACGCGCAAGATAATGGGGCTCGAGAATCCGCCGTTCGAGCGCCAGCGAATGGTGGCCAGCTCATCGCGGATCTGCATCATCGCGGGCCAGATGTAATCGAAGAATTGTATTTCCGGAACGGGTTTCAGACCGCGCGTCGCCATGCCGATGGCGCGGCCCACGATGGAGGCTTCAGCCAACGAAGTATTGAAGGCGCGGCGGGCGCCGAACTCCATCTGCAGCCCGGTGGTGACCTTGAACACTCCGCCTTTGCCTTTGACGTCGTTGAGATTTTCCTCGCGCGTGCAATCGGCCACGTCCTCGCCGAAGACCAGGATGTCGGAATTGCTCCGCATCTCTTCGCGCAAAGTGGCGTTGATCAAATCCACCATGGTCTTGGGTTCGCCGGTGAAATGCGGCGCCGCTGCAAATTCGTCCGATGTAGGATCGACGCGTTCCGAGTACAAATGCTGCAACACCGATTGAGGTGACGGCGGATCCTGGCGCAGTGCCTCCTGTGCCGCGTCGTGCACTTCCTGGTCAATTTCGTGCACGATCAGTTGCAGCGCCTGACGATCGAGGATGCCTTCATCCACCAGGAACTTGGGGAACTTCATCACAGGGTCGCGCTCCGACTCTGCCTTGCGCTCGGCTGGAGTCTTGTACAACCGCTCGTCATCGGATAGCGAATGGGAATAGAGCCGCACGACGCGTGCGTGCACCAGAGCCGGCCCGCGCCCGTTCCGGCAGTACTCCACGGCTTCGCGCATGACGCGATACGAAGCCAGAAAATCAGTGCCATCCACTTCCTGGCGAAAGAGCTCAGGAAAGCCGGATACCAATTTGCTAATGTTGCCACCGGCGGTCTGGCACTCGAGTGGAACGGAAATCGCGTAGCCGTTGTCTTCGATGAGAAACAGAAGCGGCAGGCGCTGGATGCAGGCGATATTCAACGTTTCCCAGAATTCACCTTCGCTAGTCGAGCCATCGCCGCCGGTCACCAATGTGATCTCGTCGGTGTTCGGTTTACGGTAGCGGCTGGCTTCGGCGCAGCCCGCGGCTTGAACGTATTGCGTGCCAGTGGGCGAAGATGACGTGACAATGTTCAGTTTGGGAGAGCCCCAGTGCGAGGGCATCTGGCGGCCGCCCGAAGCGGGATCGGAGGCTGCGCCCACAGCCTGCAGCATCATGTCGTAGGGTGTGATACCCAGGGTAAGGCAGAGCGCGCGATCGCGATAGTAGGGGTAGACCCAATCGTGACCAGGCCGTAGGGCCATGCCGGCGGCAACTTCTATGGCTTCATGTCCGGCACCGCTGATTTGAAAAAAAATACGGTTCTGGCGCTTGAGCGTGATCTCCCGATCGTCCAGGCGGCGCGAGGTGTGCATGATCCGGAATGCGCGGATCAGTGCGTCCGCATCCAGACCCTCGAGGTTCAGCCGCCCTGGGCGTTCCGGGCTGGTTGGCGTGGTCGCTATCCGGGCGTCCTCCTAACTCAAGTGTAAAGGAGTTTGGGCGCCTACGGCCGGCCGGCGCGCTACCGCCGCTAGGGCCAAAAGGTACAGAGTTCCACCAATGAGCAGCGTCTGAATCAGGCCGAAGTAAATGGCAAAAACCAGCGCTGCGACCGAACCCAGTACGCTAGCCGCGGCGTTCAACGACCAGGCCCAGCGAACCGAGGCGCTGTCCCACTGCTCCAGGCGCGCCAAGCCGGTTGGAAACGGGATGCCCATCAAGAAGCCAGCGGGGAAGATCAACACCACGGTGATGGCGATTTTTGTGGAGAGCGTCAGCACGATCAGCTTCGGCAATAGTATGGAAACATCCAACGCCAGCAGCGCTACGAGCACGGCGATCAGGCCCAGCGCGATGTTCAAGCGTCCGGGCGAACTGCCTACCAGGCGCCGGCTGGCATTACTGCCCAATCCACTCGAGACCAGCAGCGAAAAAATGACCACAGTAAGCGCGTAAGTAGGGTGACCGAGGAACAGAACGAATTTCTGAATGAGAGCAACCTCGACCAGAATGTATCCGGCGCCAATTGCCAAAAAGTACAGCAGGAATGCCATCACCGGTTTCTGCCGCGGCAGGCGCGTTTTCAACACCACCGGGGGCAGCATCAGAATGATGAGCGTGGCCACCAAACTCACACTCAATAACTCAAACAAAAGCGGGACGGCGCGGTTGATCTTATAATCGGCGCTTCGATTCGATGCCTTGGTCACGAATTCCCAGATATCGCGGGGCTGCACAGTATAAAAAAAGAACGGCCGGTTATCGGTAACCGGTGAAATGTCGAAAGGATAAGCACGTTCATACTCGAGCGGATAGGCGCTGCGCAACAGGGCCGTGAACTGATTCGGAATATTGACATCGGGCAAGTAGACCGCTTCCATATGCGCATCGCGCAGCACGGCATGCGCCCTCGAGATGTCATCCGTGCTGAAAGGACGCCGGGAAATCAGGATGGTATCGCGCGCACCCCAACCGGCAAGCTCCGCGCTCGAGCCTTCGCGGCCGACGATGATGTGTTCAGCGGGCACCGTTTCACCAAGACCACGCAGGGCATTGATCGCGAGCGATACAAGCCGCAAGGATTCGCGCGGCGGCTCAAACCCCCAGCGCGTGAATGCCAGGATGCCGTCGTCGGTGAGGTGCGTCAGGTAATCGGTGAACGCGTCAGTGGTGTACAGATTGTTTTCTGACAGCGCGAATGCGCCCGCGGCGGTAGAGGCCCAGGTGTCCACCAGCGTGGCCTGCAGGATCTGATATTTTTCATTGCTACGACGCACGAAACTGCGTCCATCTTCCACCACGATGTGCACATCCGGCCGGAGGTAAAGTCCCCGGCTCAATTGTGGAAATTTCTTCTGCATGATGGTGGTAGCGATGATCGGGTTGATTTCCACGCCGGTGATGTCATGGCTGCCTGAAGCCAGCGCGCGGGCGACATCCCAGCCACCGCCGGGGCCGATGATCAGGGTCTTGGCCGAGGGCCGGACGGCATAAGGTAGGCCGGGACCCTGGTAAAGCAGATCATGCCGGTCATGCTCCGAGAGGTGATTGAAATCAAAATTCGCGATCCCGGTTGAGGCGTCCGCATCGATGAAAATGGTAGGCGCACCTGAACCCTTATAGGGAGCGATGGCAATGCGTGAGAAGCTGTTCCACTTCACGTACGTTTCGCTCTCGAGCTTCTGGCCCTTGGCATAGTGAACGCCGATCAGATTATCGCGGTCATTGAACAGCAGCAAACCAAACAGCACCAGAGCCAGGGTGACGCTGACCACGCGGCCGCCGATCGATCCGCCGACGGCGTGCCAGATACCAGCCGCGGCCGCAAAAATCACGGCGGCCACAATAGCGGCGTTGGGTCCTCCGAAAGAGTTGAGCAGTGGAACCAGCAGGAGACAACCGCCCGCTGCGCCCAGCAGGTCGAAGAAATAAACGCGGTTGACGCGCTCTATGGTTTCCGAAACGGCCAGCGACACGATGGTGCCTGACAGGAAGAAGGGCAAAGCCGAGGCGAAATAAATCAGCGCCAGGTAACCAAGGGACGGATCCTGACCTTGGGCCAGCGCCACCAGCACCGCCAGGATCAGCAGCAGCGCGTTGAGAGCGCTCAACCGGCCCAGCTTGTTGAACAAATTTCCGTTCCATCGAGCGACCACGTACGAAAAAACTCCACCTGCTCCCAGGCCGAACAGTGCGATGGAAATCGCCAGAAAAGCGAAGTGATAGTAGAACACCACCGAAAAGATGCGGGTGAGGGAAAGTTCCAGAAGGAGCGTGGCCATGGTGGTCAGAGCCACGCAAAGGTAAAGCAGCGACCAGTGGAATACTGCGGGCCGGGCCGCGGAAGCCTGAGGCAATCTACTATCGTACGGGATCGGAAGTTGCTTAGCGCCCATGGTTATCCGAACAGGCCTCGAGCCACGCGCAGCGCCTGCCTGCCGATTTGAAGACCAACGCGCGGAATACTCATCGCGACGGGCGCCAGCAGGATCCACGATCGCGAGGGACACACTTGGAGCGCGATGAGCACCAGCAGTGGTGAAAACACGCGGTCGAAAGCATAGACTTCCTCCCAAAAGGGTTTCCCCAGATTCAATCCGCTAAGCGCGAAAAGCACGATCGCAAACTGCACAGGCTTGATCCATTTTTTCTTCAGCAGCCAGAACGAGAGTACAAATGCCAGTAACATGCCGGCGAGCGCGAACTCGTCGAGCGCGGTTGCTGTCCAGGCCACGGCGCCAGAGAACGGGTAGTGCACGGGATGAATCATGCGATCGAGGGGAAACGCGAAAGGGACCGGAGTGAACCAGTGCGACGCGTCATAGCCGCCTGTATTCGCGCCGACGAACGCGTACCAGCCGAGCGATGGTAAAGCGCTGGTTGCCGCAAGAAAAGTATGCCTGATGGACCGTTCCGAGAGCTGTGCCAGACAATAACCGGCGGTCAGGAACAAGCCCGTTTCACGCGCCAGCGGCGCCAGCAAAAAGACCACGTAGAGCCTGCTGAATTTGCCTTCGAGTGCATAAAGTGCGAATCCCAGCGAGAGGGCGCTCAGAGTCATATCCACGGTCAGCCGGTCCAGAGAAACCACCACGGCCGGCACTAGAAGAAACAGCAAGCCCCATGCCCGGGGCCACCGAAAATGAGCGAAATAGCGGCTCATCCAATAGACACCCGCGAACAGAAATAGCAGGTTGACGCCAATGAATGCGGCGTCAATGTAGCGAGAGTTTCCGAAAGCCACCAGAAACGCGAGCCCAGGCACCAGAATCCGGCGATACCGAAGACGAGGCGCATCGATATAGTGGTCAAGGCCGCGCAGCAGCAGCGGGTCGTGCGCCACGTAATGATAATACTGGCCGTCGTAACCCAGGCTATTTGCGAACGTGTAGATTTTTTCGGAAGCGAGCGATGGAGGCTGCGACAGCTTGGCGCCCGTGCAGAATAGCGCAGTCCAGTTTCCCGCGTAGTTGTAGTGCACCGCGAGATATTGCCACGTGAGCGCCAGGAGTACCGCGATCAAACCATAGGCCGCGCACAGTCCACGTCGCTGGGCGGCAGAATCGCCCGCGGGTTTCACGCCCTCAGCAGCGTCCTGCACCGGACCTCATACCGAATACACAAACGGTTTGCCGTGTTCGAGCTCCTGGTATTTCGTTTCGGGAGCACGCATCTTGAGAGATGCACGGAACTGGCGGGGGTCTACAGAGTTGTCCGGAAACATGTCGTAGTGGCACGGGATAGCGGCTTTGGGTTTGATTTTGCCCACTAATTCCGCTGCCTCATCATGCGACAGATTATTAAAGCCGCCGTTGATACAAGTAATCACCAGATCAGGCGAATATTTGGCGGCGGAGGCCAGCAGTTCGTTGTAGTCGGTGTCACCGGTCATGTAGACCGTCGGGCCGTGGTTGAAACGGAAGATATAGCCCATGTGATTGAGATCCGTGTCGTCGGTGGGCAACGCGAACGCGCCCCGGATGTGAATGTCCCGAAATTCCATCTCGCACGCCGGCCATGCAGGCACGATGCGGCTGGTTTCGACGCATTCGGCCCGGTAAACCTCGCAGCTCGGATGCGGTCCAATGAACTGAGCGGTGTCTTTGTTGCGCAGCCCGCGAATGGTTTCGGGATCGGTATGGTCCATGTGGTTATGAGTGCAGGCGTAGAGGTCCACATCCAGTTCTTCCGGGCGGATGAGAACCGGTACGCGGCGGGCCAGATTCAAGCCCGCGTCGGCCCCCAGACGCGCGCAACTATCGGTCAGGTACATGTCCGTCGAGAGCAGTGCGCCCCCGCTGGTCTTGAAGATGTAACCGTTCTGGCCCAGCCACCAGATAGCCACGGATTTCTTTGGAACCGGGAAGCCGCGGATTTCCGACATCAAGCTCATTCGGGATATTGTACCGGCATCAACGGAGGAAACTTCGGATGGGAAGCCAATTCAAGCGGTTCGATTCAGCCCGTCGCGGCGTTACTTTTTGCGGCCGACCAAGCGATGAACGGCCTTGATGATATCGCGCGCCACCAGTCCGTACTTGTCGAGCAATTGCTCGGGCGTAGCCGACTCTGCATAAGTGTCTTGAATTCCGACGAACTCCATGGGACACGGTTGCGTCTCGGCAACCACTTGAGCCACGCGCACACCCAGACCGCCGTCCACCAGATGCTCCTCGGCACAGACGATAGCGCCGGTTTCAGAGGCTGCGCGCTCGATGGCCTCGCGATCCAACGGCTTCACGGTATGGATATCGATCACGCGCGACGAAATGCCTTCAGCTTCGAGCTTTTCCTGTGCGCGGATCGCCTCCGCTATAAGAAGGCCCGTGGCGATGATCGTGACGTCGGTGCCTTCGATCAGCACGATCGACTTGCCGATCTGAAACTTCTGGTCTGCCGGGTAGACCATGGGCGCTTTCATGCGGCCGGTACGGATGAATACGGGGCCCACATGCGCCGCCGCTGCACGCACCAACGCCGCGGTAGCCACTTCATCCGCCGGCGAAATCACAGTAAAGCCGGGCAGGGAACAGGCCAGGCCGGTCTCCTCAACGCTCATTTGCGAAGGTCCATCCTCGCCAATCGAAATGCCGCTGTGTGTGCCGACCACTTTTACGTTCAGGTTCGGATACGCCACAGCCACGCGAAGCTGTTCGAAGCCCTTGTTCATCACGAAGCAGGAAAAACTGGCGATAAAGGGGATTTTGCCCGCATAGGCAAACCCGCCGGCGATGGCGGCCATGTTCGATTCGGCGATGCCGCAGGAGACGAAGCGGTCGGGAAACTCGCTGTGGAAAAGAGATGTGTAGGTGGATTTGGAGAGGTCCGCATCGCACACCACGATGTCTTTGTTTTCACGGCCCAGGTCGACCAGCGTCTTGCCGAACGCCTCGCGCGTGGCTATGCCGAGCTTCAATTCAAACTTGGTCCTGCTGGGCGTCATTGCAACTCCTGTAAAGCACGCTGCACCTCGTCGGGTGTGGGCGCGGTTCCGTGGAACTTGGGGTTATTCTCCATGAAGGAGACCCCTTTGCCCTTGATGGTATGGGCGATGATTGCGGTGGGCTTTCCTTTGGTATTGGAGGCCTCTTTAAAAGCCGCCTGCAGCACCGGGATCTTGTGTCCGTCCAACTCGATAGTGTGCCAGCCGAAAGCCTTCCACTTTTCCGCGAGCGGAGCGACCTCCATGATGTCTTTCACGAAGCCATCCAGTTGAATGCCGTTGTAGTCCACGATCACGCAGAGGTTGTCCATCTTGTGAAACGCGCCGAACATCGCTCCTTCCCAGATCTGACCTTCCTGAACTTCGCCATCGCCAAGCATCACATAGGTGCGGGAAGGGCTCTGGTTGAGCCGCGCCGCCAGGGCCATGCCCAGCCCGAGTGAAACGCCTTCTCCCAAGGAGCCGGTTGAGGCCTCGAGAGTCGGAAGAAACCGGACATCGGGATGGCCCTGATACACCGAACCCAGTTTGCGCAGAGTGTTCAGTTTGTCGGCCGGCGCGTAACCGCACTCGGCCATGACGGTGTAAAGCACCGGAGCGGCGTGGCCCTTCGACAGGATAAAACGATCCCGGTCAGGCCACTTGGGATTGGACGGGTCGTGCCGCATGACGTCGAAATACAGCGTCACAAGCACTTCTACCGCCGAGAGCGATCCGCCAGGATGACCCGATTTGGCTGCGCCGATCATCTCCACGATTTCGCGTCGCAGCTTCTTGGCAATAGCCTCCATCTCGACCAGGTTCTTCTTGGGTTGCATGGGAGATTTCAATTTATCACAGGCGCGCCGGAGTGCTGGAAACTGCCCTGGAAGTTATCTGAATAGGGCCGTTGTATTGTACAGAATTAACAGGCTTCGTTGCGCCGGATCAAATGTTCAAAGCGCACGCCGACCACTCCCCACGGTCGTGGTTCAGAAAAATCCGTTGATTCCAGCCTGCATCCGCGCGTCACGCGCTCAGGGTCATGCACTCAGCTGGTCCTGCCCGCCTACCTTGGCCAGCGCCCCCACGCGGTCCACATCCAGAACCATGTCGCCGTCATCGTCGATCTGAAATGCCGGAGTGAAACGCGCGCCCCAGATGATTTCGTCGTAGCGATAGGAATACCGCTTGTGAACTGTCTGGCTGAATGTGTCATCGAAGCCTTTGATCAGGATGAGGATCTCGGCCTGCAGCGACGCCAGATCCTCGGCCGTCTTGCCATACAGCGGGCTCTCGGGATCAATCGGGTGCACCACTGTCCAGGTCAAGGGAAAGAAGTAAACACTGGGACGCTCGAGATACAGAGGCACGTATCTCCGTGTGAGCTGGCCCGGGGCGCCTTCCACGGTCATGAGAAGCACTTTGGCCTCCAGTTCCATCAGTGTGTTGTCGCGTTGGTTCACCACGCGGAATTGCAGGCTCGTGCCGTCCTGGTAAGCCGCCACCAGCATGGTGTCGCTGAAACCGATTTTGGCGGTCGGTTTCGAAAACCGGCCGTACAAAAGGCCGGTAGCAATGGCGAAACCCATCAACCCGCTCAGCGCTTCGAGAGCCGCCAGGATGTTAGCAGTCGTACCCTTGGGCGAGATGCTGCCGTAACCCACCGTGGTCAGCGTGTGCGCGCTGAAAAAAAAAGCCTTCAGAAAGCGGCCGAATGCGGTGGGCGCATCAGCGCCTTGCAATTGGTCCGGCCCAATGTAGAAATAAACTACAGCGAATAGTGTGTTTGCGGTGAGGTAGGCAAGAAAGATGATCGACAGAAACGTAGGCCACCTGATCTCGATGAGGTGCAGGTATGGATTGATGTCCCGCCAGGTAGTGCCGCGGCGGTGAACGTTGAAACTACCGTCTTTGTTGATGGCGCGCCGCAGCACACCGGTGAATTGTTGAGTCAGCCCAGGATCAAAGGTCGCCTTATTCATAGGAATTGATCTTAAGCTAATGGATGCCGAACAGTTCGTCCGGTTGCGTGCGTGCGACCAGCGCGGGGAGAGAAAGCGCTGATCTGCTACGGTGTTGGAAACGCCAAAACGGCGCGGCTCGACCCACTGGTGGACTGCGTATGGCCGTCGGTCAGCCGCTGCAGGGAGGTCTCGCCCGGGACACGAAGTGCACATTAACCGCCGAGGATTCGGAGGCCACAAAGAAACGGCATGTTTCTTGCTGCGCGTCAAGTAAGTTCGCCCCGAGATGAATCGCGGCTCTTGGCTCGATTGCGCCGGCACTCCCGCCAGCGCTCAGCCCAGCAGACGCGCCGCGGGCTTGGCGAAATAAGTCAGCATGAAATCGGCGCCCGCGCGGCGGATAGAAGTGAGGCTCTCCATCATGGCGCGCTCGCAATCGATCCAACCATTGCGCGCCGCGGCCATGATCATGGAGAACTCGCCGCTCACCTGGTAGGCTCCCAAGGGAACATCGAAACGCTGCCGCGCCTGGTAAACCAGATCCAGATACGGCATCGCGGGTTTGACCATGATCATGTCGGCCCCTTCCTCGAGATCCAGTTCGATTTCCCGTATGGCCTCGCGGCCGTTGGCCGGGTCCATCTGGTAGCTGCGCCGGTCGCCGAACTGGGGAGTCGATTCGGCGGCTTCTCGGAATGGGCCGTAAAAGACGGACGCAAACTTGGCCGCGTAGGAGAGGATGGGCGTGTTCGAGAACCCGTTTGCGTCAAGCGCCTTGCGGATGGCAGCCACACGGCCGTCCATCATGTCTGATGGGGCGACGATGTCGGCGCCGGCACGCGCATGGGAAACGGCGGCTTTGGCGAGCCACTCGAGAGTCTGATCGTTGTCCACCTCCCCGTCCACGACTTTGCCGCAATGACCGTGACTGGTGTATTCACAATTGCAAACATCCGTCAGAAGGAGCAGCCCCGGCGCCTGTCGTCTAATCGCTCGCAACGCCCTCTGCACGATGCCGTCGTCGGCGTAAGCGCCCGAAGCCGTCTCGTCTTTGGACTCGGGCAGGCCGAATAGAATGACCCCGCCGATCTCCAGCGCTTTGGCTTCTTCGCACTCCCGCACGACGTTATCGATCGATAGTTGCGCATGGCCGGGCATGGCGCTAATCTCCCGCCGGACGCCCTCTCCCGGGCACACAAATAGTGGCAGAATGAACTGTGCCGGGCTAAGCCGTGTTTCGCGAACCAGCCGGCGTAGCGGCTCGCTCGAGCGCAGACGGCGCATGCGGTGAATAGGAAAGGGCATCTGCTAGGATTTTACCCGGCCAAACCTAAAAGGGTTGTGTAAAAGGGGCCCTCGTCGGGTGAAAAACGGGTGAAAAACCCCTTGACAAGGACTTTACCATCATTAGAATAAATCCCATATTGCTTTATGCAGACCGCGTGCCAGCACACCCGCACCGAGATCCTCGCAAGACGCGACGGCGTGGACTATGTCGAATGCCTGGATTGCCGCCAAATCTTCGAAGCTGAAGATCTCGAACCCGTCACCGTTGAAAAAGAAGAAGAAGAGTAACTGAGCCGCCGCGCTTCGCGTCGCCGTGAACTCCAGGGCTACAGGTGTCTCACTAGCGCTTTGCGCGAGCACGCTGAGTTCCGTGCGCTAGCATAGGACTTAATGCACGATTTGGGATTTTTCCGAGCCAATTACGATCAGATCGCCGGGCGTCTCACGACGCGCGGACCTGTCGCCGGACTGGATCAGTTTCGAGAACTGGACCAGCGGCGCCGCGCCGTCATCACGGAAGCCGAGGAGCTAAAGGCTCGCCGCAACGTCGAGAGCGCGGAGATTGCCAAACTACGAAAAGCCGGCAGTGATACGAGCGAGCGCCAGCAGCAGGTGCGAGAGATCGGCACGCTTATCTCCGAACTCGACGAGCAAACCAAGAAACTCGACGAAGCCTTTCGCGAGCTAATGGCCACCATTCCAAACCTGCCGCACGAATCGGTACCGATAGGCGCGGGTGCGGAACAGAATGTCGAAGTCCGGCGCTCGGGCGAGCCGCGAAAATTTGATTTCGAGCCTAAAGCGCACTGGGACCTGGGACCGGAACTGGGCATCCTGGATCTGGAACGCGCGGCGAAAGTTACTGGTGCGCGCTTTGCCGTCTACTGGGGACTGGGGGCCAGACTCGAGCGCGCGCTGATCAATTTCATGCTCGATGTACACACTCGGGAGCACGGCTATACCGAGGTTCTGCCGCCATTTCTGATCAATTCAGCCAGCCTGTTCGGAACCGGACAGCTCCCCAAATTCGCCGATGATCTGTTCAAATGCGAGAAATACGATTTTTGGCTGGCGCCGACGGCCGAAGTCCCGGTGACCAATCTCTATCGCGATGAGACGCTGGACACAGAGCGGCTTCCCATCAGCCTGTGCGCGTACACCCCGTGCTTTCGCAGCGAGGCGGGCTCCTATGGCCGCGACGTGCGAGGCATCATCCGGCAGCACCAGTTTCAGAAAGTGGAGCTGGTGAAGTTCACGCGGCCGGATCAGAGCTATGAGCAGCTTGAAAAACTCACCGCGGACGCCGAAGATATTCTGCGCCGCCTGGGTCTGCCCTTTCGCACCATGGTGTTGTCCACGGGGGACATCGGTTTCTCGTCCGCGAAAACCTATGACATTGAGGTGTGGCTGCCGGGCCAGAACGACTACAAGGAAATTTCCTCCTGCTCGAATTTCGAAGCCTTCCAGGCGCGCCGCGCCGGGATCCGCTTTAAGGGTCCAAAAGGAAAGGCGGAGTTCGTACACACGCTGAACGGCAGCGGTCTCGCAGTGGGACGCACCTGGGTGGCGCTTGTCGAAAATTACCAGCAGAAAGACGGCAGCGTCGTCATTCCCGAAGTGCTGCGCCCGTACGTAGACGCCGAGCGGATCGTCAAGGATGGCTTGAAATAAGCCTACGCTACGCTACGTTACTTCACTTCTCCGCCACCCCTTGCGCGCTCTCGGCCGCCAGAGCTTTCTCCAGCGCGTCGATCAGCAGCTTCACGTTCTCCTCGGTGGATGACGAGCCCATCAACCCGATGCGGAAAACTTTCCCGGCCAACGGGCCGAAGCCTCCCAGGATTTCGATGCCGTACTCATCCAGTAAGCGCTTGCGCACTTTCGCGTCGTCCACACCCTCAGGCACGCGCGGCGTGTTCAGCATCCACAGACGATGACCCTCGTCAACGTGCATTCTGAGTCCCAATTTTTCGAGCGCGGAAACCAGCATCAGATGATTGCGCCGGTGCCGCGCGAAACGCTGTTCAAGGCCTTCTTCCTCGATCAGAGCCAGGCCTTCGTGCACGGCGTAGAGCATCGAAATGGGTACGGTGTGGTGATACTTGTGGCCCTTGTAGTAGCCCTCCAGAAGTTTCAGGTCCAGGTACCAGGATTGCACTGGCCGCGTGCGCTTCCCCAGCCGCTCCCAGGCACGGGGTGAAACGGTGGCGGGCGAAATGCCGGGCGGGCAGCTCAGGCCTTTTTGCGAACAACTGTAAGCGATATCAATGCCGGTCGCATCGACTTCCACCGGCGCGGCTCCGAGCGACGTCACGCAATCCGCGATCACCAGCGCATCCGCATCGTGGGCCGCCTGGCAAATGGCATTGCCAGGTTGAAACGCGCCGGTTGAGGTTTCGGCCTGCACGTACGCAACTATGCGTGGCTTTTCGCGGTGAATGAACTCACGCGCTTCCGCGTCGCTGAACACTTCGCCCCAGGGCTTTTCGAGCCGGACAACTTGCGCACCCTGCCGTCTCGCCATTTCGCAGATGCGCTCGGAGAAAAAGCCGTTCACGAAGACCGCGCATTTTTCACCGGGCTCGGCGAAGTTGGCTACAGCCGTCTCCATGCCGGCGCTTCCGGTACCGGAGATTGGAAACGTGATCTCGTTTCTTGTGCCGAAGACCTTGCGCAACTCGTCCTGGATCTCCTCGATCACCTGGAAACAGTACGGATCGAGATAGCCGACGATGGGTTTCGACATGGCCTCGTAGACGCGCGGCGCAACCATACTCGGGCCAGGGCCGAGGAGCAAGCGTTTGGGTGGATTCAAAGATCGCACGTGTTAATCCGCATGAGCAAAGCGCCGGAAGAAACTGTCATGGTTCCAGCGCGGACGTTCGCTCTGGTTGGCCACAGTCTCGGCTACATCTAGGATGATGCGATCGAAATCCGCGGCGGCTTTCAGATCAACGGGCTGGTGGATGTCGTCCGACGGAGCATGATAGCGGTCGGTGAGCCATTTTTTGGCGATAGCTTCCTCGGGCGAACCTTTTTCGTAGCCCACTTTGAAAGCCAGCGAGGGAATGCCGTTGCGAATAAAGTTGTACTGGTCGCTACGGATGAAAATATTTCGTTGCGGCTCGAGGTCGCCCTGTATCCGCACTCCCAGCGGCTCGGCCACTGCACGTACGTCCTTCCCCAGGTCGGATTCATCCAGGCCGTACACGCTCAGGATTCGCAATGGGAATAGCGGCAGCAACATATCCACGTTCAGGTCGGCCACGATCTTTTCCGCTGCCACTGTCGGATGCGCAGTGTAGAACCGCGACCCCAGCAGGCCTTTTTCTTCACCAGTGACCACCACGAACAGAAGCGAGCGCCTCAACTTGGGTTTCCCCTGGTGAATGCGCTCTGCGATATCCAATAGCGTCGCGACACCGGAAGCATCGTCCATCGCGCCATTGTAAATGCTGTCGCCGTTAATAGGGCGCCCGACGCCGAGATGATCCAGATGCGCCGAAAGCACCACGTATTCGCCCTTGAGCTCAGGATCCGAACCAGGCAGCAGCCCAACGACGTTCGGCGATTCGACCTCGGAACGCTTCGCCGCCACCTGCGATTTAAGCGAAATCAGCAGGGGAAAGCGCGGCAGCGGCTTCCGCTCTTTGGCCAGCGCTAGAATTTCCTCGGCTGAGTGCCCGGAACCCGCCAGCAGTTTATCCAGATGGGCCGGATTCCAGATCACCGAAAGCTTCTGCCCGTGTGTCTCGTCGAGGTCGCGATAATTGAGCGACATGGAAGGCTGGAAGCGGGAGAGCGCGGTGCGCGGCCAGGGAATGTCCATGGCGGCCGGATTCATGATCACGATGGTACCGCCTACTCCCGCGCGCTCCAGAAATTTTCCGCGCTCGCCCGCTGACTGGTAATGAGAGCTCAATGGTCCCGGAATGGAGGCCGGTCCGCCGCTGATATAGGCGATGATTTTACCGCGCAAATTCTGTCCGACGAAATCGTCATACTTCGTTTCCGGCACGGTCAGCCCGTACCCGGCGAAGACCACGGGCGCTTTGAGCTGTGCGGCGGGATCGACGCGCATGCTGATCATGGCGTCTTCACCCAAAGCCAGCGGCTGGGCTTCGCCGCCGTTTTGAACCAGCGCCAGACTGGACTGATCTTCAACGACCTCCCGCGACTTGAATTTCACGGGCTGGAAATAGCCCGAAGTCCCGGCCGGCTTGAGACCGGCGCGCTCGAACTCACCCGCCACATAAACCGCGGCTTGGTGGTAACCTTCGCTTCCAGTGTTCCGGCCCTCCAGCTTGTCATCGGCCAGATACACGATGTGTGACCACCAGCGCTTGCCCTCCGAGAGGTGATCACCAGCGCCGAAAAGGGTGAGCGCAAAAACAGCGGCAGCTAACCAGCGTAATTTCATCTTCACTTCTTCACTTTGATTTTTTTATATTCGTCTCGAATGGTTTGCATCTGGCGTGCATGAGTTTCAGCGTGAGCCGCATAAGTCTCGAGCAATTGCATCAGGGACAACGGGCCGCGTTCCGAATGCACACCTGTGCGATCGAATGCCGATTCCGGCAGCGCCTTCAGCAGATCGTAATTTTCGGACCGGACGCGGCGGAAGCTATCGAGCGCCTGCTTCGGTTGCCGTCGCGCATAGTCCAGATTACGCGCCCAGGCGTCCTGATCGAAAGCACCGAGCTTGGGATTCTCTTCCGCGATCACCTGCCGGAAGCGTTGCGCGCCAACCAATTCTCCATCAGCCAGGTGCGCCATAATCTGCCGGATACTCCATTTGCCGGGCGAGAGCGTGAAGTCCATCTCCTCGCCATAAACCCCGGTCAAGACCACGGCAAGTAGTTCCGGGGCGCGTCGAAACCTTTCCAAAGTGTTAGCCAGTGTGCTCATATGCAGCACGCAGAAGATACGCTCCTGCCTGCTTACTCCGAGTTCAGTAATAGTCCGCGCAGCTCAGATAGTAGCCGCATTTTTCGCAAATCAACTTGCACTTCCGCGAAATGAGCCGCGTGGAACAGAGCGGACAATACTGCATGGGTTCTTGTTCCGATTCCGGATCGGTGGGTCGTGGTTCCGCGGGCGGCTCTGGTTCTTTCATGAGAACTCTGTCATTTTAATGCGAAATGAAAAGCGTTGTGTCTTCGGTGGTGTGTTGATGTCCCTCCTGGTGAGCTGCCATTCAATTTGGCTCCGGGACAGGCCGAAATCCCGTAGAATGAATTTGGGCCTTTTGAGATGAGAACCAGACTGGTGCTTTTTGTGCTGACGTTGGCTGTTGCGGCTCCCGCGCAGCGCGCCCGGGAATTCGAGCGCCCCGCCAGGCACGCTGCTCGCGGGACTAGAGGAGCCGTGGCCGCAGGCAGCGATTATGCCGTAGATGCGGGCATGAAGTTGTACTACGCCGGTGGAAACGCTGTCGACGCCGGTGTGGCCACGACGCTCGCCGCTGCGGTCGCCGAGTTCTCGCATTTCGGTTTCGGTGGGGAAGCTCCCATCCTGATTCGCACGCGTGACGGAAAGGTCCACGCCATCGCCGGAGTAGGCACCATGCCCAAGCTGGCTACGGCCGAATTTTTCCGCGATCGCCCCCTCGAACCCGGCGAGTTGATTTCGCCGCCCGACAAGTCCGGGCTGAAAGGCATGGTTCCGGTGGCGGGGATTCTACCGGCCCTGGTTCCCGGCATGGTCGATGCCGAGCTGGTGGCGTTGCGCGAGTACGGCACAAAATCCTTCAGTGAAGTGATTGAGCCTGCCATCGAATTGGCTGACGGCATGGCGATCGACGAGACGCGTTCTGGTTCTATCGAACGCAGCGCACGTTATCTGGAGTTATGGCCGTCGTCCATGCGCCTGTTTCTCCCCGGAGGGCATGTGCCCGCGCCGGGCGAAATTTTCCGGCAGCCGGACTTGGCTCGGACGCTGCGATCTATGGTGCAGGCCGAGAAGAAAGCTCTGCAATCGGGCTTGAGCCGTACTGCCTCTATCGACGCCGTGCGTGATTATTTCTATCGGGGAGACATTGCGCACCGCATCGATGCCTTCAGCAGGGAAAATCATGGCCTGCTGCGCTACGACGACTTGGCCGCATTCCATCTGCAGCCGGAAGATCCCGTCTCCACCACGTTTCAGGGATGTGAGGTCTACAAACCAGGTTTCTGGAGCCAGGGGCCGGCGCTGATCGAAGCTTTGAACATCGTGGAGGGATACGACCTCCGCTCCATGCGCTTGAACTCGGTCGAGTACCTGCACACGCTGGTTGAGGCTTTGAAGCTGGCCTATGCTGACCGGGACACCTACTACGGCGATCCGAAATTCGGGCAGATTCCCACGGAGCGCCTGCTCTCGAAAGAATACGCGGCGGAGCGGCGCAAACTGATCGGCTCGTTGGCTTCGATCGACTTCCGGCCAGGCAAGATCGGTGCGCATCCGCCGGTGCATCCATCTGAAGCCGAGATGACCCACTTCAAGATTGATGACGCTCTGCTGGCGCGTGACACCACTTGCGTCGATGCCATGGACAGGGACGGCGTGATGTTCGCATCCACTCCTTCCGGCTCCTGGCTACCTTCGGTGATCGCCGGCGACACAGGAATTCCGCTCACCGAGCGCGCCCAGAGTTTCCTTTTGATTCCGGGGCACCCGAACGAACTGGCGGGCGGAAAACGGCCCCGTGTGACGCTGAGCCCGACTCTGGTGCTGAAGGGCGGCAAACCTTTTCTGGTACTTTCAACCCCGGGCGGCGATAACCAGGAACAGTCGCTGATTCAGGTTTTTTTGGATGTGCTCGACTTCGGCATGAATGCCGAGCAGGCCGTTGAGGCGCCACGCTTTCAGACGCGACACCTGGTTTCAAGTTTTGACAATCACTCCATGAGTCCGGGAGATCTGCTCCTTGATGAACGCATCACCTCTTCGGTTGCGACGGAGCTTGCCGAGCGTCACCATCGCATCGGCACACGGTCGCGGTGGTCGAGCGGGGCTGCTCCCGTGCTGATTCGCCTGACGCCGGGCGGCGTACTCGAAGCCGGTGCGGACCCCTATGGTTATCGCGCCGCGCGAGCATGGTAGCGGGACCGAGCTAACACCGAGCCGCCGGGACCTTTGGTTCCATGGACTCACTCTTTGACGAGCCTTCCACTTTCGACCGCGACGCGCTTGCCCGCCGGCTTTCGGAACTCGCCGCAGGGCACATTTACATTGGCGGTAGTTCGTGGAAGTACGAAGGCTGGCTCGGGCAGATCTATACCCGCGGCAATTACCTGTCCCGCGGGCACTTCTCGGAAAAACTGTTCAACGCGACCTGCCTGACAGAGTATGCTCAGACCTTCCCCACGGTGTGCGGCGATTTCGCTTTTTATCAATTCCCGACGGAGGAATTCTGGCGCAAGCTGTTTTCGCAAACGCCCCAGGGATTTCGGTTCGCCTTCAAAGTTCCGGAACAAATCACCTCTAAAGTGTTCCCGTCCCATGCGCGTTATGCGTCGCTCTCAGGCGCCGATAACGAATCGTTTCTTGATGCTGAGTTGTTCAAGGAATCTCTTTTGCGCCCGCTCGAGCCTTACCGCGATAAGACGGCGCTGCTGATTTTCGAGTTCGGCTCGTTCTCGAAAAAGAGCTTCGCCACCGTCGGTGAATTTCTCGAACGGCTGGATCCGTTCCTGGCTAAGGTTCCGCCGGAATTCCGCTACGCCGTTGAGATTCGGAATCCGGATTTCCTGGAGCACGATTATTTCTCGTGCCTGCGCAACCATAAAGTGGCGCACGTATTCAATGCCTGGTCGCGTATGCCGGAGCTGCGCTACCAGATGATGCTTCCTGGATCATTCACGGCCGACTTTATTGTGAGCCGTGCGCTGCTGCGCCAGGGCCGCAGTTACGAAGAAGCGGTGCAATTGTTTTCGCCTTATTCCGAAATCAAGGACGCGAACCTGGATGTGCGCCGGTCGTTGAGAGAGCTCATTCACGTCGCCCAGGACAAGCAAGTGACGGCGTTTCTTTTTGTGAACAATCGTTTGGAAGGGAACGCTCCCGCCACCATCATTGCCATTACCGATCCTGGCGGAACTTCCGGCTAACGCAGCTTCCAGAGACCTTCGGAAAACTCCGCCGTTTCATCGGTCCATGTACCAAATTTCGCGGCCATCTGACCACCATCCACGAACAACGTCGCACCGGTGATGTACGAGGCCTGGTCCGATGCGAGAAACGCAATCGTGTTAGCGACTTCTTCCGGTTCTCCTCCGCGACCCAGCGGAATATCGCGAAAATACTCCTTCAAGACCTGCGGTTTTGAGAAACTGGTCTCCGTCAGGCGCGTGCGGATCAGCCCCGGGCAAACCGCGTTGATCCGAATCTGCCACGGGCCCAGTTCGTTCGCGGCGGTATGCAGGATTCCCAGGAGGCCGGCCTTGCTCGCGTTGTAAGCGATCAGCGAAGCTTCGCCATCGAATGAATTCGTGGATGCTGTGATCACGATGGCGCCCTGGCGACGCGGTTTCATACGGGCTGCGGCCGCCTGCACCGTAAGAAAAATGCCGGTGAGATTGACGGCCAGAGTGCGATTCCAGAGATCGATCGATGTAGCGTCGAAGGTAGCAGGCAAACCCATGCCGGCATTGGCCACGACGATGTCCGGCGGCCCGGACTTCTCAAACGCGGCGTCGATCGAGGCGCGGATGGTGACGTCGACAATCGAAGCTTGGCCCCTAAGTGAAGCGGCAACTTCGGCGGGGCGCTCGCGCTCCAGATCGAAAATCCAGACCTTCGCGCCACCGGCAGCCAGAACGCGCGCCGCGGCAAGTCCGATGCCATTTGCGCCGCCAGTGACGATGGCTGTTTTTCCAGCGAAGTCGAGAGGCATTCTGACGTTTCTACCACAGCGCGGCGTCGACGCAGGGTGCAAAATCGTCGACTCACGCCAGAAAGTTCCGGCGAATCTGCATGTTATAATTCCCGCATACCCGCCTTGATTGGGCCCGTAGCTCAGTTGGTTAGAGCGCTACCTTGACACGGTAGAGGTCACAGATTCGAGTTCTGTCGGGCCCACCATTGTTTTCAATCACTTAGCAAATTGGCCCAAGAATCTCACTCTGCGATATCGCTGCGATAAGCGCGCTGGCATTCATTCCGGCGAGACTTTTGGCGAAATTTCGACGTTGGTTTATAAGAGGGCATGGAAACAAAATACCTCCCCGCTGAAAAGCTGCTGACGCCTCGAGAGGTGGCTTCATGGCTCGATGTGTCGGTCGACTGGGTACAGGATCACGCGACCACTAAGGAACCCCGGATTGCTTCGGTGCGAATCGGAAAACTGTTGCGCTTCCGCCGGGAGGAAGTGGAAGACTTCATCACTCGCCAGGCCCAGCGTAGAAGCCACACCTTCACTCCCGATCTTCGACTGGCCGCTGTTCCAAAGTGATGACGGTTGGTGAAAGGTTTATGACATGCGACTCGAAAAGAACCAATTAATCGCAGGGATTCCGGCAACAGACGTTCGGCGATTCATGCGAAGGGCCGCAGGATTTATCATCAGGCCCCGCACGATTACCCATCTTCTCGGTTGGGATCGGGAGGACGCTCGCGGGTTACTCCGGAAATTTGAGGCCGAAGGGTTGGTCACAACTACGGAGGATCACTGGGAGGCGACTGCCAAAGGACACGCGCTCGCGATGGCAACAGCTGCGCCGCCGCTGAAGCGCCAAACAGCAGAAAGGTTGCTGGATGAAGTGATTAACCGGAGCGATCAATCGGTCCGCTAGAACGCGATCCAGATCCGCAGTGAGTTTGAATAGATCCATGCTCATTTTTCAGGTGCAAACAACTCCTGCGGTTCGAATGGCGGACAAGAGAAAACTCTTGGCGTTGAGGGGCACGCAGGCATGAGAACCACGGAACTGAGAGCGAGATTGTACGAAATGCTGAACGCCCCTCAGTCCGACCGTCGAAGGTGGAGCTTCAAAGTCATCCCGCAGGCCACTGAGCCGATCTGTCTTGCGATTCTCGCGTTGCGGCACGACCGGACGACGGAACTTGAGGTGGCCGTGCGCAGCGTGGTGACCTCTCAAAACAGGGATGGAAGCTGGCCAGCCTTCATTGGCGACGAGTCGGAAGGTTCCTGACAACAGCCCTGGCCGCTCTGAGCCTGATAGCGATCGGACGAGACACTGTGCGCCTGCAACTTGCGATCCGGTGGCTGCTCAATGCAAAAGGGCGAGAGGCGAATTGGCTTTGGCGTTGGAAATTCCAAACGGTCGATCACAGCGTGCAGTTCGATCCGGCCAAGTATGGTTGGAGTTGGGTCTCAGGTACTACGAGTTGGGTTATTCCTACAGCTTTCAGTCTGATCGCTCTACGGCAAATCAGGCACAGAGGTCTCAGCCAGGCTCCTGGCGTAACTGAACGAATTGACCTGGGCGTCAGCATGCTCCTCAATCGAATGTGCCCAGGCGGTGGGTGGAACGCGGGCAACGGAGTGGCGTTTGGGGCGCCGTACTCCGCGTACATCGATACCACCGCCATCGCGCTCCGCGCTCTTGCCGGGCACGAGAAGGAAAGAAGCGTTCAGGCTTCATTAGCCTGGCTGGTGAATCGGCTCCTTGGATGCCCATCTCCGTACAGCCTAGCGTGGGGCATCCTCGCGTTAGGATTGTAGACTCAAAAAAAGAAACCCGCCAGCTCCTCCGCTCCATCGGAAGCGAGAAGCCCGCGAGCTTGCCCTGCGCGCAAGCCGCATACGTAAAGCGAACCCAACCGGCTTCACTGTCGACACGGCCGCGTTGCAATGACGCGCCTGGCGCGCACCGGTCAAGCTGGTCGATTGCCGGTCGCCCGACGGACGGCGCCTCACATCGGGGGTGTTAGGGTAGTTATGAAGCTGCCGCGGAGTGCCGGTTCGGAATGAATCACTCCCGTGAAACGCCGGTCACGTCCGGACAAGGTGCACAACGTCAATCGTTCATAAGCAGCCGCCGGGCTCTTCATTACATGGGGATTAATCACCGGCTTCCGTTGGTGTGATCGAGGGATCGCAACGCAGCGAGCCCTCGATTTCACCTCGCCCTGCGCTCGAGCAGCACGCCGGGAACCTGCTCCGCCGTCATGAGGCTGTGCTGTTCCTCCACGTAGGCGATCGTCATGCGGGAGCCGTCCGGAGAGATGCCGAAGGAGCCGATCGTCATGTCCACCTCGGATCCAGGCAGCTTGCGGCGGGTTCTGGTAGTATCGCGTCCGGGGACGAAGTCCTGAACGAAAACTCCTCTCTCGTGCTGCCTCAGGAATGCGATCGCGCGGCCGCCCAGCATCCAGCGAGACCGAAGAGCTGCATCCCCCGCCTGGAAAGGCACCGCTGTACCATCGGAGACGCGAAGAAAGGCCAGAGCACCCTCGTTGAGCAGGTCTCTGTAAGCGGCATATTGCCCGTTCGGCGAGACTTCGGTCACGCTGACCGGGCCGGCGTAAAGGCGAGTAGCCTTCGAACCGTCCTGCCGGATTTTCCAGACACCCTGTTTGGCGGGATTGCCAGAAGAGTACACGATCCAGCCGTCGCGTGTCGCCGTGGGATTCTCAGCATCGGCGCCGTCATGGGTAACTTGGCGGGCGTTGGCGCCGTCTGCATCGGCGGTCCAGATCTCGAGGTTGCCAGTGCGGTTTGAGCCCCAAATGATCTTACCGTCAGGTGTAAAGCCCGGATCCCAGTCGTCTGACGGGTCTTCGGTAATGCGCCGTAGCACACCTGTTTTCGGAGAAATTTCCCACAGGTCAAGGTTGCCGCTCCGGTTGGAGGTAAACATCACCCACTCACCGTCAGGTGAATATACAGGCTGCCAGTCGTTGCTGTCACCGCGAGTAAGCCATCGGCGTTCGGTGGCGGAGGCCCGCAAATTGTCATCCAGGACCAACTTGAATCCGTCGCCGCTGCGAGTAAGAGAGCGGCCTTCGATTGCGTTCCCTCCGGGCGTTAACCGGACCTCCCGCAAACTCATACGAGGAGAGCTGGCGTCAAAGACCAGCCGGCCAGACCCTAGAATATCCACGCCAGAACTCTCATAGGGCATTAACAAAGCTTGTTCGGTAGCGCCCGAGGCAACGTTCTGTCGGATGAGCCGGGCCCGACCCACCAGGCTGGGCAGGACCCCCAAACTTTGAGAATAGATCATCTCCGTACCGGTGCCGGCCCAGGCTATCGAGGAGATGTGCGAGCCTCCATGTGGCGCGGAGATCGAACGAGGATTCGTTCCGTCAACTCCGACTAGGTATATGGAAGCGGGCAGCCCGGAGATCCCACTGTGATACGACCCGGCGATGGTGCGGCCGTCCGGTGACCAGCGGAGGCAGTCCAGCCCCTGGTTTTCGATGCGCGCGATTTGCCGCTTGTGAGCTCCGTCCGCCCCGGCAAGCTCGATACTCCGAATAGTTCTTCGGTCGTTAGTCTTGGTTTGGAAATACACAATACTGCGACCGTCCGGGGACCAGTCAGCGAGTTCGGCCGCGTCCACCAACCTGCGGGCATCTCCACCGAGAACCGTGGCCCGGTAGATAGCGGATCGGCCAGCGACGTAGCGCGTGAACAAAATCATCGAGCCGTCGGGCGAAAACCTTGGGAAATCGTCGCTAGGTCCCTCGGTAATTGCCACCTCGTCCCCTCTGGCCAATTCCTTCAGCCAAATTCGCTGCCGACCGTCGCGGTCGGACCTGAAGGCCACGCTTTGGCCGTCGGGCGAGGCGGCGGGATTGAGGTCGTGACCTGAATACGTGAGGTGGCGCAGTTCGGGCGGCTTAGGCACCTTGGCGTGGCCCAACCAGAATCCTAGTCCCGCTGTAGTAGTGACAGCTAAAACGCCCAGCGCGGTCCATCCGAGTTTGCGGCCTCGGCGCGGAGACGCAGGCACCGGCCGTCGGGATTTCTCCCCGGCGACCCACTGTAGTTCGAGCTTGACGTCCGATACCGATTGCCACCGCAGATCGGGATCCTTCGCCAGACACCGCCGAATGATATGGTCAAGACCCTCGAACCCCGCGGGCTGGAACTGCGCGACGGGAGCAGGTTCGTTACGCATGATCGCTGCAATCAAGCTGGCCGAGCTCTTGCCCTCAAACGCTTTGCGGCCCGTGGCCATCTCATACAGCATCGCGCCGAACGCGTAAATATCCGTGCGCGCGTCGGCCTCTGCGCCCTCCAGTTGCTCCGGGGCCATGTATTGCAGGGTACCCAGAATCGTTCCTTCTCCGGTTAGCGGCGTGGTTTGGGTGGGCAGCGCCGTCACGCCTGCGGCAGCCCCCGCCGCACGCACCTTTGCCAGTCCGAAATCAAGCAGCTTCGCGCCCGTCTTCGTGAGCATAATGTTGCTAGGCTTGAGATCGCGGTGAATCACGCCATGCTTGTGTGCGGTATCGAGCGCATCTGTGATCTGGATACCACACTGGAGCAGGTGCTCCGGTGGCAGTGATCCTTTCTTGAGCCGATGTGCCAATGTCTCGCCGTCCAGATGTTCCATCACCAGAAAATCGATACCATCCTGGTGACCGACGTCGTAGAGGGGGCAAATGTGCGGATGGCTCAGGCTTGAAATGGCCTTGGCTTCGCGCTCAAAGCGTTCGCGCCGTTGCGGATTACTGGAGAGATGTTCTGGCAGAATCTTGATCGCGACGGTGCGGTCGAGGCGTGTGTCTTTCGCGCGATAGACCTCGCCCATTCCTCCGGCGCCGAGAACAGACAGAATCTCGTAAGGGCCGAGACGCATGCCGGTGGAAAGAGGCATTGCTGTTTTGCTGTGCTACTCATTCTAACGCCGGACCGCGAGAAATGAGTACAGCGCTTGGGTTGCAAGGGTTGCAAGCAACTGATTGCGACGCACAGCATAAGTCCCGCCCACGTCCAAGAACGAGCGGGGCGGGTGTCAGAACCGTTTGGCCGATGGCGTTTCGCGAACGGGCCTGCCGTCCAGTAATCCGGATCAGTCTCGTGAAACGCCGGTCACGGAAACTTGCCCAAATGCCGGTCGCGGAACCTTGCCCAAATAACGTTCATCTGGACGTATAGTTTTATCGGAGAAGTGCCGAAGTACCCACCTCAATTGGTAATGTCGGCTCGTCCACGCTACCGTCCAACAATCCGGATTCAGTCCTCGAGAACGCCTTTTGTTGTTTTGATCCGTCGCAAGAGCCGAATCACATTCAGCGATTTGCAGAAACCCTGTGCGAGCCCTTTTGGCACGCATTCAAGTCCAACAAATTCCAGCCTAATCTAAAGGTTCGACTCAGCGGAATGTCAAAAGGAAATCGTTTTGAAACGCTGCGAGCGGTAGGGGAAAACCTCACCTCTACGGTTTGGGTGACGCCACCGCGCGGGCGTAACTTCCACAAAGCCGGATCATGATGCCTGATTAGTGCTGGAAAAGCCGGACGCACGTCGGACGGACCCGGCCAGAATGGACTAACTGTTGCATAGCAGAAAGCAACTCGTAAGGCAGCGACGACGCACGAACTTTCAAATGCGCTCAATTCTGATGATCGGAGTAGATTCGAGGAACTTTGTCTTCTCCGCAGAGTTCCCCAAAGTTATAGCTGCTTTGATAGGTCCCATCCTCGTCTTGGATTTGAAGAGCTACGATGGCAGCCGCATGAATGCGATTCGAACCGGCGGGTGATCGTGCGGTAATTTCTCGACCGCCGGGGCTTCTCAAGTTCGCTTCGGCATAGAGGTGCCCCTGCCCGGCCGGGTAGAAGCCATCGGCAACAGCAATCCCGGTCATCGAGCTATTGCCCCTCAAGAGCGTTCCGAAAGTGTAAACGACGGAGTTGTTATTGCAGATACCGCGGTGAACCTTCATCTGCTGTTCGATCGATTGCAGGAGCGAATGAAACTTTGCCCAACCGGTGAAATCGGCGCCCGGCCGGTTTCGTATTCTCGCCGCGCTTTGTTCAAGATTGGAGATGAGGACTAGGCTAAGGGCATCAGACACGATGTGTAACTGCTCCCCGGATAAGCCGGAACTCTTCAGAAACGTATCTCTTGTCTGGCCGTTCAGCGGTCCTGATAGGTCGACTATCTGCACGAGCAATGACAGTGAAGCCTCTTCGGGAACCTGACCGTACGCCAGCACCAGCGATGCCGCAAACACATACAGGCATGGACGGTAGACGAGCATATGTCCGAGCATACACCTCGCAGGGTCTCCTCACAGCGTAGGACCCGGCTCCGGCGACTTGAGGTCGACATTCTGTGAAGTTGGCCCATTTAGCGGATGGATCGTCGGCATGTAAGAAAATGAGTCTGAATATGCCGAAAGGCAATCCGTTTGGCACCTTCGCTGGAAACCTTACTCGTACCGCAGCGCCTCCATCGGATCGATCCGCGCCGCGCGCGATGCCGGAACGTAGATCGCCGCCAGTACCACAAACAACAACAGCAAAGGGACACAGATGAAGATCGCCAAGCTGTGGACGCGGAATCCCTCGAGCGTCGCCGCGAAGACTTTGGGCAGAGGTGCCGCGGCCAGCAGACCGAGAACCGCGCTCACCAGCGCGAGCAGCAGCCCCTTGCCCATCACCGACCGGAGAACATCGCCGCCGTGCGCCCCCAGCGCCATGCGAATCCCGATCTCATGCGTTCGCTGTGCCACCGAGTACGCGATGACACCATATATCCCCACCGCCGCCAGCGCCAGCGCCATGGCGCCAAAGATTCCAAGCAAAGTGTCGAACACATAGTCGCCACCATCCTGTTCATCGATCAAGCGTGAGATTGTAAGCGCTCTGCCGACGGGCTGATCGGGATCGACAAACGATACGGCACTCCGCAATGCAGGCGCCGGCAGATTCGCATCGCCGAATGCGCGCACCGCAATCTGCATCTCCCCTGAAGGAGCCTGCGCATAAGGCTCATACATCTGCGCATCTTCTTCTTTCCGGTTATAAGAAGCCTTGATGTTGCCAGCAATTCCCACGATCTCACTCCATACCGGCTCTGCCGGTTCACCGCGGTCAATGCTGATGTAGCGCCCTATTGCGTTCTGCCCTGCAAAAAAGCGTTCCGCAAACACGCGGTTGATGATGGCCACCCGTGGGGCACGCGCGTGATCGGACCTGTGGAAGGCACGCCCCTGGATCAGCGGAATCCGCAGGACGCGGAAGTAGTCGGGACTGACGGCAAAGTATCTGGCCCTCTCCCGTTCCGCCGCCTGCAAAACCGGTTGACTCTGGATGCTGAAGGTTCGCCTGCCCGCGTTGAACGGCACGTTGTTGGCAACCGCAGCGGCCTCGATTCCCGGCAGCCCCCGTAACTTGTCGATCACCCTTTCAAAGAAAGCGATCTGGCGTGCCGGGTCATGATATCGGGCATTCGTCAACGAGATGCGGGCCGTCAACACCTGCCCGGGATCATAGCCATAATCGCCGCCCAGTTCCTCGGCTGTAGCCTTGATGACCAGACCCGCGGCAGTCACCAGGACCACAGCCAGCGCGATTTCGCCCCCTACCAGCACGTTGCGCCCCCCACCGCGCCGGAGGTCGCCCGTCCGGCCTCCCTGCCGCAGCGTGCTCTGCGGATCGCTGGCTGAGACCCGAATGGCCGGCACCAGTCCGAATGCTAACGCCGTGCCCAGAGA
This sequence comes from Acidobacteriota bacterium, assembly GCA_003223115.1. Classification (GTDB taxonomy): domain Bacteria; phylum Acidobacteriota; class Terriglobia; order Bryobacterales; family Bryobacteraceae; genus QHXW01. The sequence goes on along the minus strand of QHXW01000230.1, from coordinate 7,993 downwards.
AACCAGGCACGTGAAGGCCAACACGCGTTGATCGAGCTGGACGTCGCCGGCCATAGTGGCGATATAGTCATTGAAGGTGAGCATGCTGCGCAGCAAATCAATACCCCAGTAAGCCAAAACCAGGCCGACGCCCCCACCGATCAGCGCGATGAACAGGCTCTCAACCAGCAGTTGGCGAATCACACGCATGCGCCCCGCGCCCAGCGCAGTGCGGATGGCGATCTCCTGCTGGCGTTTGGCAGCTCGTGCCAGCAGCAGATTCGCGATGTTCGCGCAGGCGATCACGAGAACCAGCGCCACGGCGGTCATCAACAACGTCAGCCCCGCCCGAACGTGGTCTTGCTGTATCGTGTACTCCTGAAGTGTCATGACATCCGCGCCCCAGCCTCTCTCGGATGCCGGGTAACTTTGCTCTGCGCGGAGCGCCAGCGTAGCCATTTCGGCGCGAGCTTGCCTCAGTCCAATGCCTGGTTTCAGCCGGGCGAAAAGCACCAACGAACGGTCGTCGCGTGCCTTCGGGCCCAGCTCTTGAAAAGGGAGAACCAGCGGCGTCCATACCTGGGGCAGGAACTCCATTTGCCGGAAGGAAGCCGGCATAACGCCGATGACTACATATTTCTCGCCATCGAGCGCTATCGTCTGTCCAATCACGTGGGGGGAGGATGCAAACCGTCGCTGCCAAAGGCCGTGGGTCAGCACCACAACGTGATCGTGGCCCGGTTGATCTTCACCTGGCGAGAATGTGCGCCCCAGCAACGCCGATACCCCAAGCGTCCCGAAGTAATTCGGGGTAACTCGCATCCCCGACAGCCGCTCCGGCTCCCCAGTTCCCTTGAGGCTGAAGTCGCGATAACCCTCAGCGGCAGCCAGACTTTCGAACACGTGGTTCGCATCCTTCCACGCCAGAAAATCGACCGCCGGCACCTGCATCCGCTCCAACGCTCGACGCGCATTATTGGAAACCACCATAACCACGCGATCCGGGTCTGCCACCGGCGGCTTCTTGAGCAACCACCCGCTGACCACGCTGAAGATCGTCGTATTGACAGCGATCCCGAGCGCCAGTGTGGTCGCGGCAACCACAGTAAAGCCTGGATTCTTGCGCAGCATCCGCGCGCCGAAGCGCAAGTCCTGTAACAGTGTTTCCAGCCAGACCCATTCCCACACTTCGCGGCTAATTTCCGCGTAGAGCACCGCGTTCCCGAACTCCCGATGCGCTTTCTGACGGGCCTCCTGTTCGGGAATCCCGGCTTCCATCAGGTCGGCGACCTTTTCCTCTAGATGCGATTCAACTTCTTGAGCGAGTTCGCGGTCCAGTTGGCGACGACGGACGAAGTTGAGAATCCGTTTCATGATTCAGCCGGCCTCATTACCCGCGCGATCCCCTTCAACATTCGGTCGAAACTCGATACCTTCCGTTCGAGTTGTTTACGACCTGCCGGGGTGATTTTGTAGACCCGGACCTGGCGGTTTCGCGCCGAAAGGCCCAATTCGGCGGCCAGCCAGCCCGCCTTGAGCATCCGCTGCAAAGCTGGATACAACGAGCCTTCTTCGATCTCTAGGAGATCACCTGAATTTCGTTTGATGACCTGAGCGAGTGCATATCCGTGCATAGGTCCGCGGCGCAGGGTCTGGAGCACCATCATTTCCAGGGCCCCAGGGAAGAGATCGCGTTGTTGAGTGTGTTCCATCCGAGTACGTTAGTTTGATCTATGCCTAGACTAAACTAGTACCCTAAAAACTGTCAACACGTATTCTGGCGCGCTGACGCTTCAAAGCAGGAGGGAAGCACGAGGCCGTGAGGTCATCACATCACATACGGGATTATCGGAAGTGTGTCGAAAAGGGCTGCAAACGCCTCCCCGCAAGATGCTAATTGCGTTCGCTCTTGTTTGCTTCCATCGGGCGTGTCGAAAGTGCAACCTTCTGTCACGCCTATGACGAGTCTTCAATCGGCCGTGAACGACGAACATTTTTTCGGTCAGGCGCAATTGCGATCCGAGCCCGATAGCTCCAAGAACTTTTCTTGGGTTGACGCTTTGAGAGGTAACCAGCAAGATTGCCTGCGACTTCGGCGCCAAGAACATTTTTCGGGTTGGTTGGAACAGCTTTTGGGACGGAGTAAAAGCGCAGTCGGCTGGGTGTCATCCGCTGCGTGAGAATTTCAGACTGCGCTACCGTTCCCCATAGAATCGGGCGAGAAGAAACGCATGTTCTCATCCAGAAAAGCTAAACATAAAGGACGTTATGTTTAGCTAATTGTGATAGAGTGGGGCATGCCTCTGAATGTGACTCTCGACTCACACGGCGAAGAGCTGCTCTCCGCTCACCTCCGCTCCGGCCGCTACCACTCCCCCGAGGAAGTCATCACCCGCGCCCTCGAAACCCTGACCGAGAAGGAACCGCCAGCCCCCCAGCGGAAAAAGACCCCCGCTGAAGCCGTCGCCCACATCCGGGAGTCGCGCAAAGGCGTCACCCTTGGCGGCCTCCGCATCAAGGACCTAATCCACGCGGGCCATAGATACTGATGCCGGGCTTTGTGATCGACGCGTCTGCCACATTGCCGTGGCAGTTTGAAGATGAGGCCACGCCCTGGACTGAAGCTTTGCTCGACCGGGTTCAGGGCGGGGAAGAGGTCCGGGTGCCAGCGCACTGGCCGCTCGAAGTCGCCAATACCCTGCTGATGGCTCGGCGCAGGGGCCGCGTCACCGCCGACCAAGTCAGCGAGTTCATAGATGACTTGGCCGCGCTTCCCATTCGGATCGAACCGCCGAGCAATCCGGCCGAGTGGCCTACTATCCTGACGCTCGCCGAAAAGCATCGGCTGACGGCCTACGACGCCGCGTACTTGGCGCTGGTCCAACGCACCGGGCTGCCGCTGGCCACCCTCGATGGCGATCTGCGCAAAGCGGCTCAGGCCGAGAGCGCGCCGCTCGTGGAGGAAGCATGAGCACTCAACTGATCGTTCCCTCGTCCGAAGTCGCGCTGCCGGCGCTGATTGAAAGGGCAGGGAAGCGGACGCTACTCCGCTTCGCCGAATTCTTCACTGTCCACATCTCGAACTCCAATACCCGCCAGGCGTACGCACGTGCTCTGAAGAATTTTCTCTCCTGGTGCGAACAGCGAGGCGTTACTGATATTGCCAGCGTCCAGCCGCTCCACGTTGCCAGCTACGGCGAAATGCTCCGGCAGGAGGGCTATTCGGTGCCCACCGTCAAACAGCACCTGGCGGCCATCCGCGAGCTGTTCGACTGGCTGGTGGAAGGCCACCAATTGGAGCTGAACCCGGCCAGCTCCGTGAAAGGGCCGCGGTACTCGATCTCGAAAGGCCTCACCCCGGTGCTCGATTGTGAGGAGGCACGCCTCCTTCTAGAGTCCATCGACGTGTCCCATGTAGTGGGGCTGCGCGATCGCGCCCTTATCGGCCTGCTTACGTTCACGTTCGCCCGCGTCAGCGCGGCCGTCGGCATGAATGTCGAGGACTACTACTCGCGGGGAAAACGCTGGCGCGTCCGGCTGCACGAAAAGAACGGTAAGATCATCGATGCCGCCTGCCATCACAAACTGGAGCAATACATCGACGACTATTTACAGGCAGCCGGAATCGCCGAGGATAAACAGGGACCGCTGTTCCGGGCGGCGAAAGGCCGTACCCGCATGCTTACCGCTCACGCAATGACGCGCGTCGATGCCTGGCTCATGGTCCGGCGTCGGACAGAAGACGCCGGCATCGGCGGGCGCATTGGCTGTCACACCTTCCGCGCTACCGGCATCACGGCGTATCTGAAGAACGGTGGCACGATCGATCGGGCCCAGAAGCTCGCCGGACACGCCAGCTCGAAAACTACCGCGCTGTATGATCGCCGCGATGATGAAATTTCCATCGAGGAGGTGGAGCGCATCGCTATCTGAAATTTCGCGAACGCGGCGCGGAGCAATCAACTGGCATGACGTTCATTCTCGCTGGGTTCAAGGGACAGAAGACCGTATCGCACCGTTGCGCTTTCCCTTTCGGTGCCCGGGGACCGCAATCGCCACCAAGCCAACGCAAAGCAAGGCTATCGCAGAAGGTTCGGAGACAGCATGGTGTTCTTCGGTACAAACAAGGTGCTCATGTGCTCGGGTTTAAGACGAAGGGCGATCTTCCCACCAAGGGCGCCGCACAGAACAGATGGGATGCGCAGCATGATGAGGTGATCCGCGGCGCGCGCGCTCCTAGTTCCGAAGCCAAAGATCCAACGTTCCAGTCCTTCCTCGATGAGGAATTCATCCCCGTTCGCCGGTCGGCCTGGAACAACGCTACGCGCGAAAAGCTGAGCTACTACTTCAATCTGATGTGTTCCGAATTCGGGGCCGCACTGCTCACGGACATCGATAAGAAGCGGCTGCAGCGATTTCTGAATGGCATGTCGGACCGCCTTTGCCACGATACCGTGAGCGGCTGCTGCATCTATCTCAAGGCTGTGTTCGCTGAGGCCGTCGAGCAGAAGCTCGTGGCCGAGAATCCCACAAAAACGCTCACGCTGCCGCATACTCGCGAACGCGAAACGTACACGGTTCCGTTCGGGGATGTGCAGCGGTTGGAAGACGCGCTCGAGGGTAGGGACAAAATCATCTTCAAACTGCTGAGCCGCTGCGGCCCTCGGGCAGGGGAGACATTCGCCTTCCAGTGGCACGACTTGCAGCCAGATCAGACGTTGCGCATTCAGCGCACGTACTCTCGTGGTGAACTGAAGCCACCTAAGACCAAGAAGAGCAGAAAGCCCATTTATCTGCCGCTGTCACTTTACGGCGACCTTCTCCAGTTGAAGGAAGTCTCCTGTGATCCGTCGCCCACAGGTTGGATCTTCCCCTCTGAGCGAAAGCGGCGGCGCCGTCTTGAAAACGGCGAACTGGACGCCTCAGCGAGTATCATGCCGCTCGACTATCACAACTGGGTGAACCGGAGGCTCAAGCCGGTGGCGGACAAGATGGGCATTCGGGTTAACTGCCAGATCATGCGCCGCACCTTCGCGACGCTGGCGAATGAGGCTGGTGGCGACCTGAAAGATATCCAGACCCAGATGCGGCATGCGAGGTCGGCAAACGACGGCTGATATCTATGTGCAGCCGATTCCCCGCAGCGTACGCGAATCGATCGAAGCCCTGGACCGAACCCTGAGCGAGCGTCCCGCGACTCCTCAACCCCGGAAAGGAGTGCGCCGTGTCCACTGAGTTTTCTCGCTGCGATATCGCTGCGATAAGCGCTCTGACCCTCCTTTTCAGCCGTCAGAAGCGGCCAAATCACCCAATAAAATCAATAGGCTGAGTTCTGACCGCTACCTTGACACGGTAGAGGTCACAGATTCGAGTTCTGTCGGGCCCACCACACAAAAGCAAAAGATTTAAGTGCACTAGCCTAGGGCTTCCCCACGTTTCCCGCCTCTTTGGCCCGTTTTGGCCCATTTGAAGCAGCTTTTGGACGGATCGGCACCACACCCGGGATGCGCTCCTGATGCTCGCGGATTGCGCGTCCCTGGCGCGGTCGCGATCGTCGAGCGTGTAGGCGCCCGTCATGTCCACGTGAGCGTGGCCGGCGATCTTCTGCGCTTGCATCGGATCCGATCCGAGAACGGTGATGGCCTGGCGCCGGAACTGGTGAAAGCCGAACCCCGGCCAGTAGATTCCAAGCCTCTTGGCCGCGCAGGCCGCAAGAAGTGCTGGTTGATGTCGCGGTCGTCGCGGCTCTCGCCGAACTTCGTCATGACGCTAAAGACGAACCGCTCCGGATCGCCGGCACATCGCTGGCGAAGGGCGTGCGCCATCGCCGCCCATCGGGATGTCGCGGCGCGCGTCGGCTGACTTCAGCTCGTCGAGGTCGCCGCGGTAGGTAGGTAGTAGCGCTGCCGCACCCGAATCAGTTCAGCCGCGAAATCGAGGTGTTTTTCCTGCAGGCCGAAAATCTCGCTGATTCGCAGCGTGAAGAACATCTGAAGGATCGTGCGCACGTCCTCGGGCAACTCCCCGAACAGCTCGCGGATCTGATCATCGCTCACGTTGCGCTTCTCGCGGGCCGGTAGCCGGCGCCCTACCGTGGCATCCATCGCCGGGTTATGTTCCGTCCACCAGCCCCATCGGTGGGCTTGGGTGAACATTCCGCATAGGATGTTTCGCAAGTCTAACCGTTGCTGCCCACGACAGGCCAGGCCTGGCGTTGCCGTTCGCGTCCACACCGGCGGACTTGGCTTTTTCCGCCAGGAAAGCATCGATCCTTTGTGGCGTCACTTCGGCCATCATCAGATCGCGGAACGCCGGCTGGATGTGGTCGCGGAGGTGCGAGAGATCCTTCGCCTGCGTGCTGGCCGCCAGGTGGTGTTCCGGGAGGACGAACTGTTTTTCGTAGTGGTCGATGAAATCGCCGAAGCGCATTTGTGCCTGAACCACGTAGCGCTCCCGGTTGATCGTCGCCATGACTTTGTTCTTTTCCGTGATCGCCTGACGCTTACCCATTTCTGAACAATCCCCGAGGTAGATCCGCTCCTTTTCGCTTCTCAACGTGCCATCGGCGCACAGCCGCTTCACGTAGGGACGGATGTACCACCGCGGGTTGTGCCCGGCCGTCTGCTGCAATTTCGGATTCTGAAACGCGCACGTCGTCTCCAAGCCCGAGGAGTCGGGCGATAGAGGAATTGTATCCCGAGGCGCTCCGCACCCCGCACCGTGATGTCCGAAAATGTTTTATCCGTGGCCGGCAAACTTACGTTCACTCTTCGGATGCAGTAGGTGCTGCCGTCGCTGCGTCGAGAAACCGCGTCGCAGCGTCAGGCCGTCGTTTCTGTCGACTCGCCAAATATATGACCAATGTCTAGCCCGACGATCCACTCGTCCCGGAATTGTTATTGCGATCGTGCCCACGCCTAACCGTGAGGACCTTCATTGGCCCTTCACCTAGAAAGAAGTGGTAAAGGCCGTCCGTGACAGGCACCAAAAGAAAAATATGGCGCCGAAGAGAACCAGTTGCAAATTGCGGCGTTTTGCTGCATGCCAACGAAGCTGACCCGCAACGGGGCGGAATAATGGGCCAAAAGACGGGTAGTGGAACATAAAGTGGCAAACAGCTACTGTCGCTCTGGTGCCTATGCTTCGTTGCTTCAGTACCTTACTCGGTTCAACCAAACGGCGCCATCGTTAAACCCCTGTTCAACGCCACATTTTTTGGTTCCAGCTGTCACGGAAAGCCTCTGCCACTTCTTTCAAGGTGAAGGGATCAAACGCATGGCAAACCTGACTGTCTACCGAGGCATGAAACTGACTAAGGACCTGGCTCAGAAACTGGAGGCCGCTGCCAGGGAAAAAGGATTCTCCAGCCCCAGCGCGTTTATCCGCGCAGCCCTTGGGAATGAACTCACCAGTAGAAAACCGATCTTTGATGAATCGGAGCAGCGCATCGTCGCCACTATCGACCGGCTGGCCCAGGAAATGGAGTAGATCGGATCCGGCGTAGCCATCTTCGCCCAGCTGGAATTTACGAGACCCACAGGCGTTTTGTCCCAATGAATGATGGACGTATCGGTTGGGGATGACGGGGGCAGCCGAGGGATTCGGCCGATTACGTTCTGTTACTACTTGTTGCGTTCCTCACTATTTGGCCTCGGATCAGTTCGGTTTTCCCGCATTATCTGACGCGGCGCAAGCGAAGTTGGGATCAGCCTGCGCGGGAAAGCGAATCCATCAAGGTTCGATGTCGCGGCGGATTATGGTCCGGTCGATGTTTGTCGACGGCGGATCACCTTCGACTGCTCGGTCGACGGCACCGATGACCTTTGAGCGGTCTGGTGGTACAATCTCATTGTCGCGCTCATGCTGAACAACGGAAACGCCGACATCGTCAGCCCGCCTCCCAGTTCTCTGGATCTGGCTTTGTGTCTATTCGCCTCTCAATACGTATGAGCACGACCGCAATTGCGCCGCTGTTCCTGCTAGATTCGCGAACCCACGAGGAAGTCATTTGTAT
>QHXW01000011.1 GCA_003223115.1 Acidobacteriota bacterium | reverse complement strand
GTTCGGCAACAACCAGCAGTTGGAACTATATTCATGGCAGCCCCAGACGGCGACCAATGTAGCAGTGCCTTTTTCCTGGAAGCCGGACACCTGGTATCACCTGAAGCTGCCAGTGGAAAATACGGAGGATGGGACGCGCATTCAAGGCAAGGCGTGGCCCACCTCCGAGAGTGAGCCCGAGAAGTGGCTGATCGATCGTGCGGATCCGATTGGCAACCGAGAAGGGAGCCCCGGCCTGTTCGGCGATGCAACCTACGGCGTATTTTTCGACAATCTGAAAGTGACGGCAAACTAATGAGCAAAAAGTTGATCGCCTGCGGCGCCCTGGCCATTCCGGCGGCGCTCGTCGTGCTGTGGGCTTCCGATCCGAACGCGGGAGGCGACTGGCCCATGTGGGGCGGCACACCTGACCGGAACATGGTTTCGGACATGAAGGGCATTCCCACCACCTGGGACGTGAAGACAAAAAAGAATGTGAAGTGGATGGCGGAACTCGGATCGCAGAGCTACGGCAATCCGGTGATCGCGGGCGGCATGGTTTTCGTCGGCACCAACAACGAAGCCATGAAGGATCCGAAAATCACAGGCGACAAGGGGATCCTCATGGCTTTCCAGGAGTCGGATGGCGAATTCCTGTGGCAGGATGTCAATGACAAACTGCCCTCGGGCCGTGCCAACGACTGGCCATTTCAGGGCGTCTGCTCGTCACCGCTGGTGGAAGGCGACCGGCTGTACTACGTGACCAACCGCGGGGAGGTCCGTGCTCTCGATGTACACGGTGACGGGAACAAGCATGCCAAGGTGCTCTGGAAATTCGACATGATGGAGGAAGTCGGCTCTCAACCGCACAACATGTCGAACTCGTCGCCGGTTTCCTACGGCGATCTGATTTACGTCAGCACATCTAACGGCCAGGACGAAAGCCACGTGCACATTCCATCGCCGCGCGCGCCGTCCATCATTGCGGTGAACAAGCGAACCGGAAAGCTGGCGTGGGAAGACAACTCGGTGGGCGATCGCATTCTACACGGGCAATGGTCTTCGGCCGCGGTGGGAAAGATCGGCGACGTGATGCAGGCGGTGATTGGCCAGGGCGATGGATGGGTGCGCGGTTACGAAGCCGAAAGCGGTAAGAAACTTTGGGAATTCGATCTGAATCCGAAAGATTCGGTGTGGCCCAAGACGCGCAACGAAGTGATCAGCACACCGGTGATTTACGACAACAGAGTGTATATCGCCAACGGCCAGGACCCGGAGCACGGTGAAGGCGTGGGTCACCTGTACGCCATCGATGCGAGCAAGCGCGGCGACATTACCTTGACCGGGCGGGTGTGGCATTACGACAAAATTCGCCGTTCTATTTCAACCGCCGCAATCTACAATGGCCTGCTGTTCGACGCGGATTTCAGCGGCTTTCTGCACTGTCTGGATTTGAAAACCGGCAAGCCATATTGGACACACGACATGCTGGCCGCCATCTGGAGTTCGCCGATCATCATTAACGGGAAAGTCTATCTGGCCGACGAAGACGGTGACGTAGCGGTGCTCGAAGCCAGCAAGGAAAAGAAGCTCGTCGCGGAAAACAATATGGGAAGCTCGGTCTACGCCACTCCTGTGCCTGCGCACGGCACGTTGTTTCTTGCCAACCGCAACCAGCTTTTTGCGTTGGCAGAAAGCAAGTGAATTCTTGACGCTGGGTTTCTGTTGGCCGCAACGCTGAGAGGCCAGGGCAGCATTGCACCGAGAGGGTGATTGACGATGTTCCGCATTAAACAGATCGACCATGTGGCGCTTACGGTGAAGGATGTCGAGCGCGCCGTGGCCTGGTACCGGGACGTGCTGGGGCTCGAACGGCGGCACGAGGAAGTGTGGGGCGGCGTTCCGGCCATGATGTTCGCAGGCGAAACCGGCATTGCGCTTTTTCCGGCTGAAAGCTCAGATCCGGCCCCGGCGCCCGAGCACTCAAACGCCACCGTCATGCGTCACCTCGCGTTTCAGGTGGACCGCAGAAATTTCGACCGCGCACAGATCGAGTTCAGCGCGCGCGGCATTCCCTTCACCTTCGAAGATCACGACATTGCGCAGTCGATTTATTTCCAGGATCTCGACGGGTACGAGATCGAGCTGACGACATACGAAGTGGATGAGGCCGCCTGATTGCTGTGCCGAACCGTCACGCGCCCGCTATTCCTGTTTGCTCTCGTGTGTTTCTGTGCGGCAGCGCAACCACGCGCAAAAGATGAGTGGCCTCAGTTTCGCGGCAACCCCCGGCTAACCGGGGTCGCGGCGGCGCCGCTGCCCGCAAATCTGAAACTGCTTTGGACATATGACGCCGGTGAGTCGATCGAATCTTCGGCTGCCATTGTGAATGGCGTTGTGTATGTGGGGTCTCAATCGGCTGATCTGATCTCGCTGGACCTGGCCACGGGAAAACTGTTGTGGAAATACCACGTGGGCCAGGGAATCGAGGAATCATCCCCGGCGGTGAGTAACGGCATCGTTTACGCCGGCGATCTCGCTGGTGTTCTGCACGCGGTGGATGTACACAGCGGCAAAGCGGTCTGGACCCACACGACCGGGGCCGAGATCAAATCCTCGCCTGTGGTAGTGGACGATCGCCTGCTCATCGGATCGTATGACGGCAATCTCTACTGTCTGGCGGCGCGCACGGGCGCGGTCCGATGGAAATTGCTCACAACGAGCTACGTGCATTGCACGCCGGCAGTCGACCGGGGACTCGCGTTTATCGCGGGGTGCGATCAGATGTTTCGTGCCATTCGGTTGGCGGACGGTAAAGAGGCGTTCCGCGTCTCCTCAGGCGGATACAACGCGGCCTCCCCGGCGTTGGGGGAGAGCACGGCGTATTTTGGAAATTTCAACAACGAAGTGCTGGGACTGAGCCTGACGCGCCACCGGATCCTGTGGCGCTACGAACGCCCCGAACGGCACTTCCCGTTCTACTCCTCTCCGGCGATCGCGGACGGGAAAGTGGTTGTGGGAGGGCGCGACAAATTGGTGCACTGTCTGAACGCCGCCACCGGCAAGCCGCTGTGGACCTTCACGACTCAGGCGCGAGTGGATTCCTCACCCGCGATTGCAGGCGGCAGCGTTTATGTTGGCTCAAACGACGGGCGTCTCTATGTTCTGGATCTTGCGACCGGCAACAAGCTGTGGGAGTTCAATGCCGGCGCGCCACTCTCGGCGTCACCCGCCATCGCCCAAGGCAGGTTGGTCATCGGCTCGCAGGATGGCAAGCTATACTGCCTGGGCTCTTAGAGAAAAGACCGCTTCAAAAAGCACTATCGCGGAGCGGCGCGGCCGAACTGGAACCAGGCGCGCACAACCTGAAGCTGCGCGTTCACAATGGCGGTGGCCACGAAGCTCGGAGTTTGCGGATCGCCGAAGCGCAGATCCAGCGCCTCGACGCGCGTGGCGTTTTCAATGTGCCCGGCAGGCATCAACTGCCAGAATGGATATTGCGAGAAGCGCAGGAATTCCTGAAAAACCGGCGTCGTGCGCGCTACTTCGAGTGCGGGCGAAGGCTCGGGCTTGTAATAGACGGGGCCAGCCGAGGGATCGAAAGGCTCGCGTACATCGATTGTTAGAATACTGACGGCTTCCGGCGTTTCGGCCAAGCCGCGCCATCGAAAGATACTAGCTGCCTCGGGGAACGCCGCCACGCGCGAGGGTGCAGAGCCGCCATAGATGCGTGAATCGAGAGTTGACAGAGCGCGCGAGTGCATGACTGCGCGTCCGCCGTCATAGAGGGCAACCAGTCCTAGAGCCGCAATAGCGAAGCCGCGGCTTGCTCCGCCATGCGCAGGCGCCCGCGCCCCGATTTCCGCATTCACCAGCCTCGCGAGCAGTGGCGCAAGCAACGCGATCAGCAGGACGCCCCAAATCCAGAAATCAATCACGCTGGTGATGTCCCAGTGAATCCAGCGGCCCGAGAAGGGAGCGAACAGGCGGACGCCATAGATATTGGTCAGATCGAGCACCAGGTGACTGATCACGCCGATGAACCCGACAAAATACGCGCCGGCCCAATGAAGGGGTTGCCGAAATACAAAACGAACCAGCAACACGCACACCAGCGGCAGCACCGGCAAAAGAATCAGGGAGTGCGTGACGTTCCGGTGATAATGCAGGTAATTGAGAGAGCCGCCAAGCGCGCTGACAATGTCCATGTCGGGCGCGTTCACGGCCAGCAGCAGGATCCAGGTGGCGCGTGGAGTGAAGCGCTCAAGTCCGGCCCGGCTCAGCATGACCCCGGTCAGCGTGTGTGTGAGGTTGTCCAAGTGAGTAACTTAGTCGGGCAGGAAAGCGTCGCGCACGTGCGCGATATTTGGATACCCGTTCATTGCCAGCCTGCAAGCGGCTCCTTCGCCGTGGTAGCGCGGCGCATGAAAGGTGAACATGGGAACATACACCACGTCGCCCTCGCTGGCGATGATCACTCCTTGCCCTTCGATCGGATAACGGATCTGGCCCAGCATGACGAGCCAGGATTCGGCGCACTCGGGATGATAGTGGCCCCGATTTTTCGGATCGAGAGGCGGCAGCTCGCGTTCGTAACCATAGATGATATTCGCGAAGGATCGGTCGTCGATCATGAATGGTTTGCCGCGAAACTTGGGGTCCTTGGCGAGTTCAAACAGATTGACATGGGGCTGATTTCCGCGGTCGTAAGCACCCGGCTTGCGGTTCAGCTGGGTTTTGAGCCACTGAAATCCGGGAATTTCGGGCGGCTTTTCCTCCATAGGATAGAAGGTTTTCGCGTGAGCGATGTTGACCTCATATCGCAGGGCCGGTTTGTCGCCGATGGTTTCGATCGAGTAAATGGTCTGCACCGGGACCTGCACCAGAGATCCGCGCGTGGCGACGAACGGCGCCTGCCCTTCAATGTTTACGCGTAACTGCCCTTCCACCACGGCCCAGAACTCGCGAGTATCCGGATGAAATCGCCTGGGCGTGCTGGTGCCCGGCGCGGACTGGATGTACTCGCCATGGAGGGTGTTATCGTCGACGATCACCTGGCTCCAATTGGCTTTGCCCGCGTGCTGTTTTTTCAGATCGGCGAGACGCGTGACGGGCTTGTGCGGCGGCACGTATTTCGGAATTTCAACGGGCTTTGGCGCCCACGACGGCGCTTCAGAATCGCCGCTTTTCTGCGCCAACCCGGCACACACAATCGACAGAGCCGCCATTAAGAGTGCGGACGCCTTGAGATACATGAACGCTCCTCAAAAATGAAATGAGGATTCTATCATAGGGCGTTCCGGCCGCTACTTTCCAATCTCCTGAACGCGAATGTTACGGAACATGGCCAGCGCCGTATGATCGTGCAACTGCAAGCCGATGGGACCGGCTTTGGGGCGGTCCGGTTCGCCAGGATATTCCGCGACCACCTGGCCGTTCAGCTTGACCCGGATCAAATCGTTGCGGGATTCGATATCCAGCGAGTTCCAGTCGAAATCATGCTGCACATCGGCTTTGGCTTTCGCAAACAGGTAGACGCTGCCGGTTGGGTACTCGTCGCCGTCGCCGTTGCTGATCTGGATCTCGTAACCGATGTGGGACGGTGTGCGCTTCGCATCCCACGCCCCGCTAACGGCGTAACGCGCCCGGGAATTGTCCCGGATGGAGACGCCGCTATTACCGCGATAACGCAGCCAGTACTCGATATGCAGATCGTACTCGCCGAAATCCTTCTTGGTGTACAGCCAGCATTGATGTTCCGTCGGCTTCAGTATGTCGCGCTGGCCGACGACGGTTCCATCGCTCATTACATTCCAGTAGCCCTCGCCGATGACTTCCCAGCCATCCAGGTTTTTACCGTTTAGAAGGTTGACCCAGGCGGCCGGAGCTGCTTGCGCCACGAGCAAACTGATACTGAGCAGAGAAACAGTGCGTGTTCGAAAAATCATGTACTTATTCTATGGGACACGGCGTTGGGTCGATTTAGCGGGTGGCTGGAGATTGCGGCCCTCGCGCTCCGGCTGATGTCCAGCGCCATAACGACAGCCACAGCCGGAGAACCGAAGGCCGCAAGTTTTTGAGTAGTTTTCTCCAGAACCGGCTCCACCTCAAACGTCATGGGCAATTCCATGATATGATCCGCGGGCGACGACACCCGGCTTTTCCGCAGCCTGCCGCCGAAATACTCGTCCAGGGGATAGAGACTGTAAGGTTGAACCTCGCGGAAGGTGCGGCCCAGCTTCTGTTCCACACGATAAACACAGTGGAAAAAAGTTCCGCGATCGATGTTCATCTTCTGCAGCAGAGTCTCCAGTCCGCTCCAGCAGGAAATGGAAGCGGAACACATTGTATTCGAAATCGCTGAGCATACGGCTGGGCAGAAAGAAATTAGCGCAGTAGTCCTCATCTTTGCGCACCCAGGTCAACTGGCGCTCTTTACCGGCGCAGAACGTAAGCGTGACCTTGCTCATGTACTTCTCTTTAGTACTAGTAGAGCAATACGTGAAACGGGAATAGCATGCGCGGAAAATCGCCCGCAGCACGCAATTGCAGGGACTCATCCGCCCTTTCCGCCCTGGACGCAGATCATTACCGTGGCTGTGCGTACAAGAAGGCTTCGCCAAAGCGATCGTTTCTGATCGATTCCACACCATTGAATTGAATGTTCCTCTCGGTTGCCGTTCCGTTGGCGGCAAGTGCTGCGGCTCAGATTGATCGCGGATGTGCGTGGAAGAGTGCAGGGCGGCGAAATGACCGAGCGGTGTCTGACGCGCCTGACGGGCATCTCCCAACCTCACCTCCACAACATCATCAATGGGGTTCGAAGTGATGGCTGACCTGCTACTGCGGCAGCTTCAAATCACCGTTGTGGATTTGCTCTCTGCCAAGGAACTGGCCGGCTGCGCCAGCAGGTGGCGGCGTAAATGCCAGAATCAAGTGGGAGGGCGGTACCTGCCGGATTCGCCACATTCCGATGCTCGAAGGTTATGCCGGCACTGGCTATCCCTTTCCAGTAATTGAAAGTCCTATACAGCATTCGCGCCGCTGTTTGGATTAGACAAGAATACAGCGTTATCCATTTCCCGCCGTGAACCTGGTCCAGTTTGAGGACCCGGTATGATGCGGCTGGCCGCCGACACACATATGTCTACTGTATTCGGTGCGGATGACCGGGTGCTGTTGGATCGCGCGGCACGGCAACGCACCGAATTCACGCCGCGAGCGTTGTTCGCCATCGACATTGGCGGCCAAGGAATCATCCGGCACGTCCATAGCGAACCCAGCCGCCTGTATCTGGTGGCGGAAGACTCTCTGGACGATCCGGCGTCGTGGGACTCGATTTCTCTTGACGATCGGAATATTCTAGTCGCGCTTTCGCGCGTGATATTGTGAAGGCCAGGGTGGTATGGATTGGCCGGCAACTGGAGCAGGCCGCAATTGGGAAAAAACCGACTGAAGAAGCTGGCTGATTCGATTGACGCACTCGCCGACAAAGATCAAGCTTTCATCACCAAGACGCACGAAATCGCCGGGTTGCGGCGGCTCGCGGCGGCAGATCTGCACCACATCGGCCGGAGCTTTGTGGACCACATCAACCGGCATCTTTCGAAAACGGAAGTAAACTTCGACCCGCCGGATTTTACGCTGGAGTCATTTAATGAAGAAGGGTTAAACCTGCTGCAAATCAACGCACGGGGCCGCATTCTTCAAATTGAGTTCCAAGCCACCGACGACATGATCTCGACAGAAAACTTTCGCGTCCCGCACATCCTCGAGGGTTCAGTTCGCTGCTTCAATCAAGAAAAACTCGAGGAGGCAGTCATCGAGGAGCAGTTCCTCTTCTTCTGTCTTGAGAAGAAGCGCAACCTCTGGCGTTTCTTCGATGCGAGGACCTACCGCTCGGGGCCTTTCGACGAAGAATACCTGATCTCGCTGATGGAGCAACTGATTTAGGCCTGAAGTTCGCCGCAATTGTTGCCATTCGAGCTCGGCATCCGATCTGAGCCCATGACGCCACTCCCACCCTTGTTTTCTCTCCCCAACAGTGATACAAACCTATAGAATTAACTGGGTGAACTAGTTCCGCTCCTCATGAAAAGGGCGAAATCACGGCGCGCAGTGCACAGAACCGGACGTGGATGCGCGACGATCATTCGACAATCGTAAAGGTCATTTTCCGCGGCGAATCCCGCACCTCGGAAGAAGCCACGCTCGAACATATTCATGAGATCGGGCTTGATTTCATTTCCACGCAGCAAACGTTTAAAGAAAGGAAAAGTTATGCGAGTGCAAACATCACGCCAAGCCGCGGTCGCAGCTTTCGCGCTGCTATTGGCCGCCGGTGCTGTTTCGCGCGGCTTGGCGCAGACCACGTATGGCAGCATCGTGGGCACTGCACGGGACGCCAGCGGAGCCGTGGTTCCGCAAGTGACGGTTACGGTCACTAACCAAGCGACCAGCACAAACGAGACCGCGGTTACGAATGAATTGGGCGCCTATGCGTTCACCACGCTGTTCCCAGGCAAATACCGCATCCACGGGGAGTTGACCGGTTTCCGCCCGTTGGACATAACCGGCATCCAGCTTCAGGTAAACCAGGTGGCTCGATTCGATCTGATCATGCAGGTCGGCCAGGTTTCGGAGAAGGTTGAGGTAGTCGCAACTCTGGCTACATTAGCCACCGAGACCTCGGACGTCGGCCAAGTGGTCGAGAACCGACAGATCATCGATCTTCCCCTCAATGGCAGATCGTACCTGCAACTCGCGACGCTGACCAACGGCGTGGTTTCGACGGGCGGACCGGATAGGTCGCCCGGCCCGAGTTTCGTCAGCGAGGGTAACCGTTATACCGGCAACAGCTTTCTCATTGGCGGCATCGATACCCGCACGCAGCGCGAGGGCGGCTACGGTGTCAGCATATCGGTGGATGCGGTGGGCGAGTTCAAGATCCTGCAAAACGCCTTCGCGGCGGAGTACGGCCGCGGCACGACGATTGTCAATGCAACCATCAAGTCGGGCAGCAACGAATTTCATGGCGCCGTGTTCGAGTTTCTGCGCAACGAAAAATTGGATGCGCGATACTCGTACAACTTCACGAACACGAAGTCTCCGCTGCGCCAGAACCAGTTCGGCACCAGCGTGGGCGGTCCAATCATTCACAACAAAACGTTCTTCTTCCTCAATTACGAGAGTGAGCGTGTCCGCAGAGGCTCGATCGGCTACACCAACATGCCGACGCAAGCCCAATTGGGCGGTGATCTTTCCTCCATGTCCCAGATCGCCAAGGATCCGGACACCGGCGTTCCTTTCACAGGCAATGTCGTTCCGGCCAGCCGGATCACGCAATTCGGCAAAGCAGGCGCGAAGTACTTCCGCATTCCGGGCAACTCGCCCCTGGCAGGGTATAACTACACCTATACGTCCGGCTATTCGGAAAACGACGACCAGGGCACGGCTCGTATCGACCACAATTTCAACAACAACATTCGCCTCGACGGTTTCGTGACGTTCTATAACTTTCAATCGCTGAACCCAGGCGCCAACGAGTACACCGGCAGTCTCGCCACGGCGAAAAGCAGGCCGACCTTCGCTGTGCAGTATACGCACGTGCTGAGCCCCACGATTTTGAACGTCTTCCGCGGCGGGTACTACAGGAACGTGCGCTACGGCGGTCAGGATAAGATCGCCACCAGCAACGTGGCCGCCACCGAATTCGGCATCAAGAACGTTAACCCAGAGGCATTTGCCTACTCGCCTCCCGAAATGTGCATCCAGCCTAACTTTGCCTGCGCCGGTTCGCCGGAATGGCAGCCCACAGGTGCAACCGACGGCAACCTGCAGTTCAACGAACAATTCTTGCTGACGCGGCGCCGCCATCAGTTCAAATTTGGCACGGACCTGCGCTGGCTGGAATATGATGATCTTGGCTGGGCCAATCAGAACGGCGACTACTACTTCAACGGCCAGTACACCGGCAACAACATCGCCGACTATCTGTTCGGGATTCCGTGGTGGGCCCAGGTGGCTCTGCGCGGTACCGGCAAGTACAGCTACGACACGCGCCAGGGCGAGTTCTCGTTCTTCGCCCAGGACGACTTCAAGGTCAATTCCCAACTGACCCTGAACCTCGGCCTGCGCTACGAACTGGTGCAGTTCCCGCTCGAAATCCACGATGCATTCGCAAACTGGAATTTCAGCAAGCACAACATGGATTTCGCCGGCAAAGATATTCCGCGGCGCATGCTGCCCACGCCCAAGAAGAACTTTGGACCGCGACTGGGTCTGGCATACAATCCGACCTGGTCGAAGAAGACCGTGATCCGCGGCGGCTTCGGCATGATGTACGGCAACTATCGCCAGTACGAGTCGGGTCTGCAGCACTTCCACCCGCCATACGTGAACGAAAACTTCATTGGTAACGACGTTCCGAAGCCCAGCTTCACCATGCAGACGCTGTGGTGGCCGGCCATTACGGACCTGTCAGCCGACCTCAGCGGTACTACGGTGAACTACCTGAAGGACAAATCCCTGCCGCTGGTCTATCAATACAACGTAAATATCCAGCGCGAGCTGCCGCGCAACATCCTGTTCCAGATTGGCTACGTTGGCAACAAAGGAGTGAACCTGCCCAACCGTTACGATGCGAACCAGGCTGTCCCTTTTGACCCAGCCAACCCCTTGACCATCAACCAGCGCCGTCCTCACCAGCGCCTAGGGTTTGTGAGCGCGAACACTTCCTCCACTTACTCGAACTACAACGCTCTCGACGTCCACGTGGAGCGCCGCTTCAGCGCCGGCTTGGCGGTCATCGGCAACTACACCTGGATGAAGCAGATGGGGATCCGGTCCTACGACAACTATACGGTTATGGACATCAACAACATCCGGCACAACTACGGACCGTCAGGCAGTCCGCACCGTGCCCTCATTAGCTGGGTGTACGAACTGCCCTTCGGGCCGGGCAAGCCGCTGGCGAATACCGCCAATCCGGTTCTGGCCAGGATTATTGGCGGCTGGCAGTTCAACGGTATCGCTACATTCAGTTCTGGTGGCTGGCTGGGCATCGGTTCTAGCGTCAGCAACGGCGTGGGCAGCCGCGCCGCGAACAAGGCAGATGCCACGGGCCTGCCGGCGAATTTGCCGACTGGTCAGCGCACCAAAGCCGAATGGTTCAACACCGCCGCATTTGTCGACCCTCAGTACACCCGGTATGGCAATTCCGGCGAGGGTGTGGTGATGGGACCTGGGTCTAGCAACTTCGACCTTTCATTCTTCAAGACGACCCGCATTCTTGAAGGCAAGAGCCTCCAGTTCCGTGCCGAGATGTTTAACGGGTTGAACCATGTGAACCTGTACAACCCCAATACGAATGTCAGCGACAAGGCGAACTTCGGAAGAATCAGCAGTGCGGCCGCCGCCCGCGTGGTGCAACTCGGGATGAAGTTCTACTTCTGACCAATCGGACCAGTGTGATCGCGGGTGGCGTCTTGGCGCCTGCATTTTTTCTCCGGATGTGTCGCAAATGGCCACGTAGTGCATGGCCGCGGGACAAGTCCGAGCTGGATTCCGTCCGGGGCATAACAGACACAGCGCTATCGCACAGTTGGATAGTGAATTCCCAACTGATCGAGGTAGCTCTTGTACTTTTCCGGGTCATAGCGGAGCTTGCGGAGCTCCGGCCGAAAGCGCTCCATTTTCTCGCGGTTCAGATCAATGGGCGCCTTGGCATCGGCAGGCAGCAGGGATTGCCAGCGGGTGGCTTTACTCTGCTGTTCGAAATAACTTCGCGCGGCGCTCAACACCTCAGGCCTGAGCAACAGATCGAGCGCCGTCATGGCGTGTGCTTCTGCGCCCGCGGTTGCACCCTTATGCGCGATGGGCGTTGCCATGGCGATGCCGCTCGACCAATGGTGCGCGATCATGCCCGGAATGTTGCCGGGATAGCGTAAAACCACGGTGGGCAAATTCCAGGAGACTTCCGCGATATCGTCCGATCCGGCGTTCGAGTAATCGACTGCTTCCGGCTTCAGATCCGCGACCTTTTTCTTGAGGCCTTCGACGGTGGATTTCATCTCGGTCTGCGCGCCGCGGGCAAGCGTCTCATCCGCTTCGGACCACTCGGGCATTCCGACCTCTTTGACGTTGGCCGTAAGCGCTTTGGCCACTGGCTTGTTGAAGAAGCCGGGCCAGGTCGCCGCAAGCACGCGCTCGGTCATGGTGGTATCGGTCATCATGGCCGCGGCCTGGGCCATTCTGGTGCCGAGTTCGTGCAGTTCGCGGATATGGTCGTAATCCCACTCACGGAAGAAATACCAGACGGTAGCTTCGGGTGGAACGACATTGGGCTGGTCGCCGCCGTGCACGATCACATAGTGCGAGCGCTGTTCCGGCCGCAAATGCTCGCGGCGGAAGTTCCAGGCTACATCCATGAGCTCCACGGCATCGAGCGCACTGCGGCCTTTCCACGGTGAACTCGATGCGTGCGCGCTCTGCCCGTGAAAACTGTACTGTGTGGAAACTAGACCGGAATTGCCGGGACCGTATTTGGTGCCGAAATCGCTCGAAATGTGCGTGCTCAGCATCACGTCGAGATCATGAAAGAGGCCCGTATTCACCATGTAGGTGCGGCTGGCGAGCAGCTCTTCGGCGACTCCGGGATAAACGCGGATGGTGCCCGGAATATTGTATTTCTGCATCAGGCGCTTGACCGCTATGGCCGCCGTGACGTTAACGGCCTGGCCTGCATTATGTCCTTCGCCGTGGCCCGGACCGCCGGGAATCAGCGGAGCATGATACGCCACACCGGGTTTTTGCGAGGTCTCCGGCAGTCCGTCGATATCGGCCATGAAACCGATGAACGGTTTCCCAGAGCCCCAACTCGCTACAAACGCGGTGGGCATTCCGGCCACGCCTCGCGTGACGCTAAAGCCCTCTTTTTCGAGAATCCCGGTGACGTAGGCGGTAGTTTCAAACTCCTGGAAGCCCAGCTCCGAGAAGCTGAAGATCGAATCCACCATTTGCTGCGTGAGCGTGGTGTTCGCGCGTACTATCTCGCGGGCTTCTTTCTTGAGCGTCTCAATGGATGGCGCGGCTGCATTCGCCGGCAATACGGGACCGGCTGTGAAGAGGACATATCCAACGGTCAGCCAGCGCCGTTTTTGACGAACCATCGTGGAACTTTTGCCTGGCGGGTTCATTTCCTTGCCACCTCCTCATAGATACTGATGATCTCGCGCGCGGTACGTTCCCAGTTAAACCGTGCCGCCTGTTCTTTGCCCTTCACCACCAGCCGGGAACGAAGGTCATCGTCGAGCAGCACTTCGCGGATACCACGCGCAATTTCGAAAACGTTCTCCGGATTCACAAGCACGGCCGAGTCGCCCACTGCTTCGGGCAGCGAACTGACGTTGGAGGTGACGACGGGCGTGCCGGAGGCCATGGCCTCGAGTGGCGGCAGACCGAACCCTTCATACAGCGAGGGAAAAACGAATGCCGAGGCGCATTCGTAAAATACGCGCAGAGTATCGAAGGGGACGAAGCCCAGAAAGCGCGCGCAATTTTCCACTCGACTGTGAATGACGGCATGGCGGACGGCCGGATTACGGGCGATTTCGTCACCGATGATCACCAGGCGGAGGTCGCGGTACTTGGGATGGCCGGCGAGCTCGTTACGGACGACGGCGAATGCCTCTACCAGGCGCGGAATGTTCTTCTGCGGGCGGATATTGCCGGCGTAGAGCAGGAAGGGGTAGTGGATCTGATAGCGCTCCATGATGCGGCGCCGCTCCTGATCCTCGGTTGCCGGTCCTGCGGCACGAGCATCGGCCGCGTGCCTGTGCCGGAAAAACTCGGGATCGGGTGCCCCATAGACCAGCCGTACGCGTTCGGCTGGAATTTGAAGGACATTGACCACATCGCGGCGGGTGGCGGCGGACACCGTCATCACCTGCTCAGCCCGCAATAGACCGCGGCGAAAGCGAAACCGGCGCGCGCTCATTTTGAGGCCGGATTCCACGTTGAACACCAGGCTGGCCATGTCGTGAATGGTCACCACGTAAGGCTTGAGCATCAGCAGTGGCACCTGGTTGAGCGGAATATGGTGCACGTCGGCGGAGAACTGCCGTAGAAATAACGGAAACGCGATGTGCTCCGCGGGCCGGCTGTCCCCGGCTTTATAAACCGAAACTTTGAAATTTGGAGGAAGGCCCGCAAGCAGGCGGACTTCATCCGGCAGCGAGACCAGCACGTATTCGTTTTCGCGATCCGCGTGCGCCAGCGCCTGAACCAGATTACGAATGTACGTTCCGATGCCGAAATCCCGCAGGTGCCGGACGTCGATGACGATTTTGATCATGCGCGGGCCGGCAGGCCACGCGGCCTATTTTGCCGCCGGGGCCCGTTCCAGCTTCCAACTGTACAACCGGAATCGATCGGTGAGCTTCTGAACCTCGCGCCGGACACGGGCAATGGTGTCTTCGGACGAAATATTGTCCAGGACTTCGGCGATGAGGGTTGCGGTCCGCTGCATTTCGGGCTCGCGGAACCCGCGAGTGGTCACGGCGGGACTGCCCAACCGGATCCCGCTGGGGTTAAGCGGTGGATTCAGATCGAAGGGGATGGTGTTCTTGTTGACGGTGATGCGCGCACGGTCAAGCGCTTGCTCGGCTTCCTTGCCGCGGACGCCTTTCGAGAACACGTCAACCAGCATCACGTGCGTGTCGGTGCCACCGGAAACCACGCGATATCCTTGTTCGCTCATACCCTGCGCCAGGGCGCGCGCGTTGGCCACTACTTGTTTCTGGTACTCGATGAACTCCGGCTGCATGGCTTCGAGAAAGCACACCGCCTTGGCGGCGATGACATGAACCAGCGGCCCACCCTGAATCCCCGGGAACACGGTCTTGTCGATGGCCGGGCCGTATTGCGCTTTCGCCAAGATCAGACCGGAGCGCGGCCCGCGCAGAGTCTTATGCGTGGTAGAAGTGACGATGTCGGCCCATTGGCACGGGTTCGGATGAACGCCCGCGGCAACCAGACCAGAGAAGTGCGCCATATCGACGAGCAGCAGCGCGCCCACCGAGTCCGCAACCTGACGAAAACGCGGAAAATCCAAGATGCGGGAATACGCGCTGCCGCCGGCGATGATCAATTTGGGTTTGTGCTCTTCGGCGAGTTTCTGCAACTCCTCATAGTCGATGCGCTCGTCGTCTTTGCGGACGCCGTAAGGCACCACCTTATATGTCTTACCGGAAAAGTTGAGGTGATGGCCGTGAGTAAGGTGGCCGCCGTGTGACAGGTTCAGACCGAGGATGGTGTCGCCGGGCTGCAGCACGGATGCGTAGGCCGCCTGATTCGCCTGGGAACCGGAGTGCGGCTGCACGTTGACATACTCGGCCCCGAAGATTTTCTTGGCACGCTCTCGCGCCAGGTTCTCGACTACATCAACGAATTCGCAGCCACCGTAATAACGCTTGCCGGGATAGCCTTCAGCGTACTTATTGGTGAAGACGCTGGCCGTGGCCTCGAGAATGGCTTCGGAGGTGAAATTCTCGCTCGCGATGAGCTCCAGTTGCGCGTTCTGGCGCTCCGTCTCGTGACGAATGGCATCGTAGACTTCGGGATCAACTTCGGCCAGGGGCTGCGACATCCGATTGGACATGAGGGAGAAGGTCATTCTAACACCGAGCCACGCTGACAGGCCGGGATGGTGAGCGGCGCGATAGTTCGGAGTGATGCTCGATGATACTCGATCCGCGTCTTCGCAATTTGGGTGCGGCGTTGTACTGATTGTGGGGGATCTCAGGTCTGATGAAATGTCATATTCAAGTCTGAAGTGAATATAGAGCAGATGATCAATCCATATTCAATCATATTCAAGTTTGACCCCATTTAACTTGAATATGAATAACACCTCCAGAACTTTACCAGAAATTGTTTGCGTTTGAGCGAGCTGAAAGGTCCTCATTCCTGATCAACGGGGACTACCCTCTCCATCTGCTAGAATAAGAACTTCCCAACAAGTCAGCGACCAGAATTATGCGTTGGAGCCAACTCTTTATCCCTACATTGCGCGAAAATCCCGCGGAAGCGGAAGTTGCGAGCCATCAGCTATTGGTGCGCGCCGGATACATCCGGCAGCTCGCGGCGGGCATCTACAGTTATCTTTTCCTGGCGCAACGCTCGCTATTGAAAATCACTCAGATTGTGCGTGAAGAGATGGACGCCATCGGCGCGCAGGAAATGTTGTTGCCGGCGCTGAATCCCGCGGAACTTTGGCAGGAATCGGGCCGCTGGGATGTGATGGGCGACAACATGTTCCGGCTCAAGGACCGCTGGCAGCGGGATCTGTGTCTGGGCATGACGCACGAAGAAGTGATGACGTCCATCGCGCGCGGCGAGTTACGCAGCTACAAGCAGCTTCCTCAGATCTGGTATCAGGTCCAGACCAAGTTTCGCGACGAGCTCAGGCCGAAATCCGGGCTGCTGCGTGTGCGCCAGTTCATCATGAAGGATTCTTACAGCTTCGATCTCGATCCGGCGGGGTTGGATGTGTCGTATGAAAAGCATTACCGTGCTTACCGGCGAATTTTCGACCGCTGCGGCTTGAGGTATCTCGTGGTGGAAGCGCATTCAGGCGCGATGGGCGGCAGCCAGTCGCACGAGTTCATGCTGGCATCGGACGCAGGCGAGGATTTCGTGGTGCTGTGCGGGAAGTGCGGCTACTCGGCGAACCTGGAAAAGGCTCTTGCGCACTCCTCGGCGCCCCAAGAGGGCGATCCCGCGGGCGATCTTGAGCCGGAACAGTTTCACACGCCGGG
Source organism: Acidobacteriota bacterium (assembly GCA_003223115.1). Lineage (GTDB taxonomy): Bacteria > Acidobacteriota > Terriglobia > Bryobacterales > Bryobacteraceae > QHXW01. The sequence continues at coordinate 39,739 of QHXW01000011.1, read as the reverse complement.
CCGTAAAACGATTGCCGAAGTGTCGGAATTCACCAGGCTTCCCGACACTTCGCAAATCAAGAGTCTGGTGATGACGGCGGACGGTGCGCTGCTGCTGGTGCTGCTGCGTGGAGACCACCAGTTGAGCGAAACCAAATTGGCTGGAGTGCTGGGCGCGGTTGAGATCCGGCCGGCGCATCCCGAAGAGATGCGCAAGTTGCTGGGTGCTGATGCCGGTTCGCTTGGACCGGTGGGAGTGAAGAACGTCCGCATTTTGGCGGACAGCGCGTTGGAAAAACGCCGCAATATGATCGCGGGCGCCAACCGCGATGATTATCACTTACGAAATGTGACGCCCGGGGAGGATTTCACGGCCGAGTTTCACGAGTTGCGGCAAGTCGCACCAGGCGATACCTGCGTTCAATGCGGCGCGGCGGTGGAGTTGAAGAAAACCATCGAGATCGGCCACATTTTTAAGCTCGGCTACAAGTATTCGGAATCCATGGGGCTGCGCGTGCTGAATACGGCCGGCGAAGAGGTGCCGGTGATCATGGGATCTTACGGCATCGGAATCGAGCGCATTCTGAGCGCCGCGGTAGAGCAGGATCACGATGGTGATGGCATGGCATTGCCGGTGCCGATTGCGCCGTTTGCGGTTGTAGTTACGCCTGTCAACAGCGGCGATACGGCACAGCGCCAGGCGGCAGACGACATCTATCAGAACTGCCTCGCGCTGGGTCTGGATGCGCTGTTGGACGACCGCGATGAGCGTCCTGGCGTGAAATTCAAAGACGCCGATCTCATTGGCGTGCCGTTCCGCATTACGGTGGGGAAAAAACTGGCACAAGGCAAAGTCGAGCTGATCGAGCGGCGCGGAAAGAAGTTGAGCGAAGTCGTGGTGGCCGATGCCGCTTCAGAAGTGAGGAGCCGCATAGCGGGCGCCATGCCTGCTCTGGCCCAAGGTTAACGTGACGGACTGGAAAAAAATCCGCGCCGAATTTCCCGCGCTCGAGAACTGGATTTTCCTCAATACCGCGACTTTCGGCCAACTTCCGAAACGCGCGACAGAAGCTGTGGCCTGCCACTTCGCGCGCCGGGACCGCTACGCCTGTTCTGATTTCATGGGTTGGTTTGAGGACGCGGACTCCGTCCGCGCGACCATTGCCCGGTTGATCCATGCGGCGGCGGACGACATCGCTTTCATCCCAAACGCGTGCACGGGACTGTCGTTGATGATGGGCGGAATGGATTGGAAGCCGGGCGACCGCATTGTGACGCTCGAAGACGAATTCCCGAATCACTATTACTACCCGGGCTATTTGGCCGCGCAGGGCGTCGAGTTTATCGAAACACCGTTCGAGCGGTTTTACGACGCGATCAACCAGCGCACGCGTCTGGTGGCCCTCAGCATGGTGAATTATTCGACAGGCTTCCGGCCGCCGTTAGAGGAAATCTCAGGGTTTCTGCGTGAACGCGGCGTAATGCTCTATCTTGATGGGACGCAAGGCTTGGGAGCACTGCAACTGGACATTTCGGCGATTCGTCCGGCGATGCTTTCCGTGGATGGTTATAAATGGCTACTCGCGCCGACCGGCGGGGGTTTCATTTATGTGGATTCGGAGTTGCGCCGGCATCTGCGGCCCAACATCATCGGCTGGCGCAGTCATCGGGACTGGCGCAATCATGAAAATCTGCATCACGGCACACCGGAGTTCGGAACGGAGGCGGAAAAATACGAAGGCGGGATGCTGTCCTTCGGGCCCATTTACGGCATGGCGGCCTCTGTCGAGATGATGCTGGAGATCGGCCCCGAGGTCATCGACGAGCGTGTGATGCAACTGGCAGGTTCGGTGCGCGACATTCTGCGCCGGGCGGGCGGGGTGCTTCGCGCGGACAGCGATTCGCTCTACATTTCACCTGTCGTGACCGCTCGCTTCGAGGAAAAGGATGCGGGCGTGCTGGCTCACGAATTGAAATCACGCAAGGTGCTGGTGGCGGCACGTCATGGCAACCTGCGCGTTTCGCCGCATTTCTACAACGACGAAACAGACTTAGAGAGATTTGAAGCTGCGTTGAAGCAAGTTCTATAACGGCGTGACGGGGCTACTCCGTTTTCAACAGCGCCAGCGTGGTTGCGTCTTTGATCACGACTCCGTCCGGCAGCAGCAGGGGATGTGCCCAGGTCGGGCTGTCGGCAACGGTGTAGCGGCGCAGCGGCTCAAATCCCTTTCCGCCGGCGTGTGCCACAATCAATTCACCGTCGTCCTTCAACGCAATCAGATTTCCGCCCGTGACGACGAGTGCCGCATTGTCGCCCTGACGTGGATCACTCGACCAGATTGTATGGCCATCGGCGGCGTTCAAGCAGAAGAATTGGCCTTTCTTAGTGTGCGAGAAGCCAAACAGAAGATGGCCCTCGCGCACTGGCGAGCTCATGTAAATTGAGAATGACTGGTTTCGCCAGATGGTTTCTACGGACCACTTGCCGTCTTTCAATTTAGGTTTTACCGCCATCACTCCCTTCGAGAGACCCGACACAATAACCCGATCACCGGCGATGAGCGGCGTGGGAATGTTCTGTACATATTGCGTAGTGAACGGAATTCGCCAGAGCAACCGGCCATCCAGCTCGGACACGCCAATGACATTGCTTTGCGTTTCTGTAATGACCTGGCGCGTGCCGCCGAAATTCGCCACAACCGGCGACGCGTACCCGGGGCCGTCACCATCCCATTGCCACTTCACGGCGCCTGATTCGGCATCGAACGCGGTGAGTGCTCCATGGTTGTTGCCGCCAGAGTGAATGATGACCAGGCCGCTGTCGACCAGCGGTGACATCGCGGTGCCAAACAACGGCGAGGTTTCTGGGAAGCGCTTGGAGAACTCCTTCTGCCAGCGGATGGTGCCGGTACCGGCATTCCAGGACGTGAGAATTCCGCTGATGCCAAAAGTGTAAAGCCTGCCCGTGTCGAACGCCGGCGTGGATTTCGGGCCTGCGCCATGTCTCACGGCTGCAAAGTTGATGCTGTAAGGAGCAGGATACGACTGCTGCCAGAGCACCTTGCCGGTGCGTGGATCGATCGCGGACACAGTTTCCCAATCGCGCTGCCGTGTGAAGACGAAAATGCGGCCGTCCGCGAGAATCGGGGACGAGTGCCCTTCGCCAACCTGAATCTTCCAGCGAGGCTTCAACTTTTCGGGCCAGGACTTTGGCTCGGCCGAAGCGGAAATTGATCCGTCGCGATGCGGCCCGCGCCATTGAGGCCAGTCAAATGAAGGCGCCACCGCAGCCGTCAGCAAAAAGGAAAGGACTCCGAGTAAAGCGCATGTCCGCAGAAGCTTCGTATGCATAAATTAAGACGCTCCTCTCACGCTGATGCTTTCGCCGCGGTGGTGGCCGGACGCACATCCCGCAACACCACACTCCAGGAGGGATAACCGCCGGCAGCGGCATAGGCATCCTCCTCCAGCGTGACGGCCGCATCCAACCGTGAACCACGCGCCAGTTCGCTCGCCCGTTCCGCAAAGTTCCAGGCCTTCAGCCAGATCGTGCGGCCGTTCTGGCGTAGCGGCACACGCAGATGTTTTTCTTTCCAGAGCACGGGAGGACCTGCCACCTCGGCGTCCAGTACCGCGAAAACGGGCGTCGGGTATCCACAGCCGAATGGCGCCAGGGCGCCGATTCCGGCAACGCTTCTGTCGTTGATGTCGCGCAAGTCAATTGCCGCGTCGATCTCCAGCTCTCGAGCAAAATCGTAAGGCTTGAGCCGCTCGGCCGCATACGCTTGAAAGCGCCGCCGGAATTCGTTCAGATCCTTCGCGGCCATGGTGAGGCCCGCCGCATGCCGGTGACCGCCAAACTTCACGAACAGCTCGGGCATGCTTTCGAGCGCCTCCAGCAAGTGGAATTGCGTGATGCTGCGGCCTGAACCTTGTGCCAGGCCGTCGTCGAGGGTATGACTCAGCACGAATACGGGGCGGTGGAAGCGCTCTACCAGGCGGCTGGCTACAATGCCCAGAACGCCGCGATGCCACTGCTCGGCGCAAAAAATCAGGGCGGCCTGCGAATCATCCACCGGCACCCGCTCGCATTGATCGAGGATTGTTTCCACGATATCCGTTTCGGTCTTTTGCCGGTCGGTATTGAGCTCATGCAATTGATTCGCGAGAGTGCGGGCGCGATCGTGATCGGGAGTGAGAAAAAGTTCGATGACGTCGTTGGCCGTGGACATGCGTCCGGCGGCGTTCATGCGTGGAGCGATGCGGAATGCTACCTGCGTGGCGGAGGGCACGCTGTTACCCGAGAATCCGGCAACATCCAGCAGGGCGCGCAGGCCCGGATTGCGTACAGCGCCCAAACCTTTCAATCCATGCTTCACGATGATGCGATTTTCGCCGGTAAGAGGAACCACGTCGGCGACGGTGCCGATGGCCACTAACTTGAGAAAGGATTCGAGCACCCTCCGCAGCTTTTCGGCCGGCCAGCCAAGCGTTCCCAAAAGCGCCTGCACCAGTTTGAAAGCCACGCCTGCGCCACAGAGATTTTTCTCTGGATAGGAACAGTCTGGACGGTTGGGATTGAGAACGGCCAGCGCAGGCGGCAGATCCGACTCAGGCAGATGGTGATCGGTGATGATCACGTCGATCGAAAGCTCGCTGGCGCGGCGCACCACTTCAGCCGCACGAATCCCGGTATCCACGCTGATGATGAGGGAGACGCCGGATCGAGCGGCGGCTTCAACCACCTCCGAACGCATACCGTAGCCTTCCTTGAATCGATCCGGAACGTGAAAGTCGGCCATGCCGCCCGCCATCTCGATGGCTCGTTTTAGAATCACTACAGACGTTGTGCCGTCCACGTCATAATCGCCGTAGATCAGAATTTTCTCACCCGTCTCGATGGCGTGCTTCAGGCGCGCGACGGCGCGATCCATATCACAGAGGGCGAACGGATTGTGCAGATCTTCGAGCGAGGGATGGAGAAACCGGCGTGCCGTGGAAGCGTCCCGAATGCCGCGGCCGTACAGAACGCTGGCTGCGGGAACAGAAATTCCCAGGGTCCGGGCGAAGGCCTCGACTTCGCTCGAATCTAACTGCGGCAGGATCCAACGCGCGGGCCGGGTCATGCGACGCCGGGCTCAATTCTGCGAATAGAGGTCGCCGAACGAGCCATCCTCCTCGCCTTCATCGGATTCAGGGAGGTGGGTGGCGATTTCTTCGCAGATGCCGAGAAATTCCTGGTACCAGTCGGGGCGAAGCTCGTAGACGTACATGCGCGCATGATGATCGAAGGCCAACTCGAGGGCGCAGGTGACGCCATCATAGCCACGCGTACCACGCAGGCGGCGTTCATACTCCTGATTCTCGTCAGGATCCAGTTCGCAGTCCTCCAATTGCTCGAGCGCTTCATCCACCTCACTTTCGTCGAAGCCGCGTGAGGCGAACAGAATCATCTTGCAGCCCACTTTTTTGGCGGTTTCGAGGAACATCTGATAATCGGGATATCGGTCGCAATCCCATGTGACCATGGGCAAGCCCGCCAGCCCGCCGGCACGGCTTTGAAATACCGCAAAGCCGCTGCGCTCGAGATATTCGAGGATTTCATGTTTCAGAGTGTCGAGGTTTAGATCCACACGAGTCCTTAGCGCTGCGCCAGAACCAGAATATCAAAGCGGTCGGCAAGCTCGCGGGCCGAGGGAGTAATGATGGCCTTGGGACCGATATAGATCTTGCGGCCTGCGTCAATCGCGGCGCGAACGTCAGCTTCGCAAACGAAATCCACAAGGGCGATATTGGCTGCCGGGGGTTCAGGATTGGTGGAAGCAGGCGGGCATTGGGCAGGTTCCGGAGACGGCGCTTGAACTTGGGAACCGGGCGCTCGCCTGGAGGAGAGGAATCGATCCACGACGCCCGCGGCAAGACCCGGTTGCGCAACGGGAGCAGTCATTGGGACGGTGGGCAGTGGCTCCTGCGGCGTGGCTCCAAAAACGAAACCTCGGGCATTGAGATATCGTTCAACAGCGCTGACCAGCGTCCCGCGATCGAGGCTTTGGCTGGTTGCGAGCTCCGGAGATGCGGATGCCGCAGATGAAGGGCTGGAGACCGTCGTCGGCGTCTGAACATTCGGGATCGCGAGCGCCTCTTCGGGCTTGCGCACGGCATAGGCGAGCCGTTTGACATTGATGAGGTTCAGAGGGCCGATGTTGTCACTGGTGATGTTGCCGGCGATCGCGCCGCAGCCCAGCGTCATCGAGGGAAAGACGTTGGTCGTAATGCCGGTTGACCCTTGTGGTGCGGACGTGTTCACCAAAACGCGAAACGCGGGCATTTCGAGTGCGTAGTGACGAATCTTCGCGTCGTCGCGGCAATGAATCACACAGGTGTGACCCAGGCCGCCGAAGCGCAACAAACTCCGGCAGATTTCCACGCCCGCCGAAAAATCTTTGACGAAATAGAGCGCCAGAACGGGCGACAATTTCTCCGCCGAGAGTGGATGCTCTTTGCCGACGCCATTCAGTTCCACGACCAGCACGGGCGTATCGGGCGGCACTTCGAATCCGGCCATCTGTGCAATCTTGGGCGCAGGCTGGCCCACGCACTTCGGATTCACGGTCCCGTTGGGAGTCAACAGCAGCTTTGCTAGCGCATCTTTCTGCTGGGCGTTGCAGAAAAACGCGCGTCGTGCCTTCAGCTCCGCGACGATGCGCTCCCGCTGAGTTTCTTCAGCTACGATGGCCTGCTCGCTCGAACACACAGTTCCGAAGTCGAAGGATTTGCCTTCGATCACCTTCTGAACGGCATCGGGGATGTCGGCGGAGCGCTCGATGAGCACGGGAACGTTTCCCGGCCCTACACCAAAAGCCGGTTTGCCGCTCGAATACGCTGCCTTGACTATGCCGTGGCCGCCGGTTGAAAGGATGACACCGGTGCGTTCGTGGCGCATCAGCGCGTGAGTGGCTTCGAGAGTGGGGCTGGTGACGCACCCGATGATGTCCTCGGGAGCGCCGGCCTCGAGAGCCGCACGATAAAGCACTTCGGTGGTCTCGCAAGTGCATCGCCGCGCGTTCGGGTGAGGGCTTAAGACAATGGCATTTCCGGCCTTGAGCGAAATCAGAATCTTGAAGATCGCGGTAGAAGTTGGATTTGTGGTGGGCAGGATGGCCGCGACGACACCCACGGGAACGCCGATCTCAACCACACGTTCATCGGGCAACTCGCGAATGATGCCGACGGTCTTGAGGCCACGCATGCGGCGCGGGAGGAAGTCGGCGCAAAGCAGATTCTTGGCGAGTTTGTCTTTGGCGTTGCCGTAGCCGGTTTCTTCGACGGCAAGCTCAGCCAGACGGCGCGCCTGCGCACGGCCGGCCGCGGCCATACGTTCCACGATTGCGTCCACCTGCTCCTGGGTGAACGAACGGAACTTCTGAAAGGCCGCGTAGGCCTTTTCCACCTTTGTCCTCGCCTCCTGAACGGAGACCAGGTCCTTATCGTGAAGCATCAGCCGAGCGATTTTTTGATGGGACCGGCGCCGGGTAGAATTTTCTCAGCCTCTTCGTGCGGCCGCGGAATCACATGAACGCTCACCAGTTCGCCTACACGCCGCGCGGCGGCAGCCCCGGCTTCGGTCGCGGCCTTCACGGCGCCCACATCGCCACGCACGGTGATGGTGACGTAGCCGGCGCCGATAAACTCCTTGCCGGTGAGCACCACGTTGGCTGTTTTCACCGTTGCGTCCGCGGCTTCAATTGCGCCAACCAAGCCCTTTGTTTCAATCAGGCCGAGAGCTTCCATTTCGCCTCCAATGTTCAGTGAACACTCACGGTATCACAGTCGAGCATGGGGTGTCAGCGGCGAGCAGTTTGGGTGGGGTTTATGGAGATGACCCCACTACAAGCAGTCTATCGAAAGCTTTAGAATTCCAGCCGAACGCCGACTTGTCCGATGCGGTGACCGCCGAATTCGGATGAGCGCTCTGAAGTGATCTTGCCGAAAGAACTGCTGGTGATTTTCAGGCCCGGATCTGCATAGTTGATGTGATTCGGTAGGTTGGTGTAGCTGCCTTCGATCTTGGCCAGAAAACGCTCGGTAATATGAAACGCTTTACCAAAGCTCATCGAGAGATTGACAGTTCCGGGACCGGTGAGAATGCCAATACCCGAGTTTCCGAACCGGCCGATTGGCGCCGGATCGCTCGCCGGGTTAATGCCGACACTGCAGTTGAACTGGTCGGCGCTGCCTGCGATCCGTCCGGGACAAACAAAGGCATTGCGGTCAATCCACTGAGTGACGCTCTGGTTGGAAACGTTTCCAGAGGCGATGCGGTCCGGGCGTTGTGCACGGTAAAAGCCCGATCCCGTACCGGAGGGATCGCCCGCACCGTTGCTGAAGTAAGGCGTCATGTACGGACCGGTCTGAAGCAACAGGATTGAGCTGATCCGCCATCCTCCGAACGTCGCGTTTACGAACGGATTGGCATGGTTCATATATTTTCGGCCTTTGCCGAAGGGCAACTCGTAAACGGCCGTGCTAATGAAACGGTGCCTGCGCGTGGCGTAATCGTTGGCCCGGTTTTCGCTGCGATTGAGCGAATCCATGATGCGGCCATTACCCGTCTCTCCAGCGAAGCTGTTGGGATTAGGACCACCTATATCGTTGATGTTTTTGGCCCAGGTGTACGCGCCCGTGAAGGTTAAACCATTCCTATAGCGGCGGTTGAGTTCAACCTGGAGGGCGTCATAGAAACCGGTGCCACCTGAATCGCGGCTCTCGATGCGGCCCCAGTAGGGGAAGGGTCGCTGAGCAAGAGGCTGCAACGCGAAGAATGTTGTCGAGTAGTACGACTGATTCAGGTTCGGAGCAAAGGGAAGTTGAATCGAGTGCTCGCCGATGTAAGAAACGCGGAGGCCGGTATTCAAGCCGATATTGCGATCCACGGAAACATTCCACTGGTACATCTTCGGGTTCTTGAAGTCGATGGCGTTGGCCGTCCCGAAGTACGCGGTGCCGTAATTGTCGATCGACACGCCGCTTCCGCCGGTGTGCGTGTTGGGCCACGCAAAAATTGGCTGGCCGTCGGCGCCGATGTTGTTGAATTGGCGGACGTCCGTTCCCGAGGTGCCGGTCAGGGAATAGAAGACGGCGCCGAGAACCGGTGCCGTAAACATACCGAAGCCGGCGCGAATTACGGTATCCCCGTTTCCGAAGGGGCGGTAGGCGAACCCAACGCGAGGGACGAAGTTGTAGCGATAGTCTTTACGCAAACCCTCCGACAAATGCGCCTGTTTCGCGGTCAGAAAGGGAGTACATGGAACCCCGGGGAGGCCCGGACCAGGGCCCGGTAGATTCGGAGTGCCGGGGCAAGCGTTCACTGCGATTTCAAACTCGGGAGCCAGCAAAGTGGCGGCCTCGGACGAGGACGGATAGACCACGGCGCCCGTCCGCGGGATGGTGCGGTCGAAGTTACCGATGTTGCCGGCTTTATCTTCGAACGGCGGCTGCCAATCCCAGCGCAGGCCATACTCCACGGTTAACTGCGGGCTCACTCGGAAGCTGTCTTGAACATAGGCATGGTACTACCGGGAGCGCCCATCGTTGTCTTTCTGCACGGCGCCGTAGGAGGTTTGATCGGGCAGACCTAGCAGGAAGTCGGCAAACTCGTTCTTGGTGAAGGCGCCATTGAAGTCAAAGTTCCCAAAGTTGTCGGCGCCGATGAATCCGAGCGCGGTTTTCGTCCGCAGGAAGCGCACATCGAACCCAAACTTCACGGCGTGCCGGCCAAACGTCCAAGTGGTGTTGTTATTAAACTGGGCCGTGCGGTAAATGTCGGCCCCCTGCACGCGACCGACCCCCATGCCAGTCAAGTTGGAGAATGAAATATCCGGCAAGCCATTGAAAGGCGTATTGGGCAGACCCACAAATCCCAGAGACTTCTCGAATGCCTTGCCGTCAAATGCAAAGTTGCTTCCGGGAGCGTCGGAGGTATAGCCCAGCCGGAATTCGTTTACGACGTGGGGCGTGATCGCGTAATTGTGAGAGACCACCAAAGAGTGATCCTGTTGCGTATTGCTGGTGGTGGGCTGTAGCAGATCGTTCTGCCCGAGCGAGGTGGCGTTCTTCCAGCTAAAGCGCGCGAAGACCGACATCTTCGACGTTAGGTAGTGGTCGCTGCGGATATCGAACTGTTTCGAATTAATGTCGGACGCCTTGTTCACGACATAATTGGTATCGTGCGAAACGTTCAGGTCGCCGGTGTTCGCGGCGGGCCAAAACTGGGAAAGCAATTTTTGCGCGATCGGGCTGATACGGTTTGACGGAATTAACCGATTCGCAAAGGGCTCGCCGGTAGTGGGGTCGATCAGGGCGCCCGGTTCCTTGGTGAAATCGCCCTTTTTCATCAGCTCCGTGGGAACCCAGTTCTGGATGGTGGAAGTGCGCGGATAGAGCAACCCTTCGTAGTCACCATAAAAGAATGTCTTGTTCTTGCCGTTGTAAACCTTCGGAATCCACACCGGACCGCCGGCTGCGAAGCTATAATCGTTGACTTCTTTCTGCGGCTTCGTTGTGGAACCGTACGAAAAAGCGTCGAGATCGGCGTTTTGGTAATACCAGGCGCCCGAGCCGTGAAATGCATTCGTGCCGCTCTTGGTAATGGTCGTGATGTCGCCCGCCGCGCCGTATTCAGCGGTGTTGCCGACGCCCTGCACCTTCATCTCGGCAATGTTCTCGACCGAGGGAAAAATCTCCACCAGTGGCCGATTCGCACGTACGCTTTGCGCCGATATTCCATCGATGGAAGATTCGGTCTGGTTGGGCAAAGCACCCTGGATGGATAGGTAGCTATTATCATCAGACTGCACTCCCGGCAAAGTCGTGATCAGCAGGTACGGGCTGGTGCTGGTGGATGCACGCAGGTTCGTCGGCAGGTTCAAGATCTTTTCCGTGCCATAGCTGGAGGCGATGGTATTTGTTTCGGAAGCAATCACACCCACCGCGGCGCCTTCCACCGTCACCGACTGTGCCTGCTGGCCCACCTGCAACACCGGGTCCACTCGCGCCGTCTGTCGCGCGATCAGGATCACATCCGTGGCAATGAAAGTTTGAAAGCCTGTGGCAGTGACTTCAATCTGGTAATGACCAGGCAACATGTTTAAAGCCTGGTAATCTCCGTTGCCATCTGCGGTCAAGACTTTTGCGGTGTTCTCATCGGTGTTGGTGATCTTTAACTTCGCGTCGGGAATCGCCGCGCCGGAGGTGTCCTTCACCGTACCGAGAATGGTTCCGAATGTGGACTGAGCTTCAAGACTCAGGCAGCCCGCCACAAACACATATATAAGAAGCGCTGATATCATTGCGGTGCGACTCACAGATCCCTCCCACCAGGATTTTGGCGTCCTTGGTTGAAGTAGTATACACCGAAGGGACTCTTCTACGACTACATTATTGAGTTACATACCAGTTCGGAGCAACTTATCTTTGGCGGAGCGCTTCGCGAACTCGAAAGGGCGAACGCGCGAGCGCCGGCGCCGACGCACTGTTCCGGCATACGCGCGTCTGGCGTGACGACTCGGTGTACACTAGACCGTTTGAAACCATGCACCGCCCGCATGTAATGAGTTGGCCCGTCAAGTCCGCCAAGTGCGGCCCAACTTCTTGAACCGCCTGTTTGGTTTGCCGGTGTTGTGCACGTGCACCTGGATTGCGGTGTCGCCGGAGGTCTCACGGTCACGCCCGAAGATATTTTCGCGCGCATGCAGACAAACCATCTTGCGGTTGTCGGGTTGTTAGCCGACATGGGCAATGCCGAGGTGCGCGATGCGCCGCGAGATCTTCCGAAGATCAATGGAAAGGATGTTCCTCAATCCACGCGACAGCAGATCCTGCATTGGGATGCCGAGTGGCACTACGATCCACGCGGGGTGACTTTCGAGCAGAAGGCCATCGGCGGGCATCTCATCCTGCTGGGGCTCCGGCATGGCGAGAAAAAATTCTCTGAATACACCTACCCGGTGATTGGGTGGGCGAAACAGCAGGGGGCCGTCGTGGGCCTCGCTCACATGCAGTATCTCCATATCGACATTCCGAAGGACCTGGACTGCTGTTCGCCGCTCGAATATCCGGTGGAAACTGCGCTCGAGTCCATCGACTTTCTTATGGAAGATGTGAATGGCGGCGAGAGCGCGATCCAGGCGTATTACAGGTTGCTGAACTGCGGGTTCCGGCCGGGATTTACCGCGTCGACAGACTTCCCGTGCAACCGGCACGAGGCGCCCGGAACACTGTTGACGTACGTGCGGATTACTGGAGGAAAACTGAGCTACAGCGGCTGGATTGAAGGCCTCGCCAAAGGCCGAACGGTGGTGTCCCGCGGCGCACATGACGAGTTTCTGGATTTCAATGTGAATGGAACCGCGCAGCCGGGCGACGAAGTCCGGTTGAAAAACAAAGGGACGGTTCGGGTCTCGGTCCGCTGGCTGGCGGCAAAGCCCATGAGCGGGAGAATCGAGCTGGTGCGCAACGGGGTCGTGCTTGCGAGTCAGGATACTAAAACCGTGCCGGGTTCTCCCGCGTTGCTCGAAGTCTCCCAGGAGTTTGCGCAGAGCGGCTGGCTATGCGCGCGGCGTATGGACGCAAAGGGTCACCGCGTGCACACTGGGGCGGTGTTTGTGTCTGTGGATGGTGCTAAAGTGCGCGCCAGCTCCACCGACGCGGAATTTTTCGCGCGCTTTATCGACCATCTGATCCGGCAGACCTCGCTCGGCGGCGCTTGGAGCGATTATTTTCCCCATGAACGGGAACCAGCACAGAACCGCTACCGGCAAGCCAAAGCCATCTATGAGCGCATTGCGGCGGAGGCGAAAGCGCAGGGGAATTAGACGCGTTCCGGCTGCTGGGCGTTTTGTTGCCTAAATTCACACCGATTCGAAAACCGGCCATCTCCTGCGCGTTGCGCACCAACAGATAGCCGTCTGAGATTGCCGGCACATTCCAGGTTTTTCCGGAAATCGCCGTGAACCGCGCCAACTCTTCATGACGTTCCGGTGTGGCCTTCACCAGCACTACGTCACCCTCTTCCGTCGTAAGAACCAGATGGCCCGAGGCCAAAAGAACCTGTCCATACAGGTAACCTTCGTATAAAACCGAAGTCGAAAACTTGTTCTTTATGCGGCCATTGGCCCATACCTGTTGCGCGCGAAAGCCCTTGTCGGCGGGCGCGACCTCAATCACGGCCGCGCCATGGCCGTAACTCGCCGAAATGAATACGCGGTTCTCTCCGATCACGATGGGTTGGGCGACGCTGATGTCCATACCGGTCACCCACGGGTACTCCCAGATCAGCGAGCCGTCCTCGACATTCAGGCCTAGAATGCGCCGCGCGCTCACCACCAGGATCTGACGTTTTCCCGCGAGCGTAACCAGCATTGGAGAAGTGTAAGCTTGTACGTTGCCGAGAACCTTCCACAACGGCTCGCCGGTACGCTCGTCGTATGCGACTACAGACTTGCCCGCAGAGCCGCCGGGGAGAACAATCACCTTGCCGTCTACCACCAGCGGAGCGGCTGCCATGCCCCACTGCAGGTTCTGAGCGCCGTTATCGCTAAGAATATTGCGCGACCAGATGCGCTTGCCAGTTTCTGCGTCGAGCGAGCGAAGCTCTCCGGCCGCCCCCAGAGCGTACACACGCCCATCATGCCAGGTAGGGCAGGCGCGCGGACCATCACCGCCCAGTGCTTCGCGAAACGAGGCATCCCAGCCGTGCGCCCACAACTCACGTCCACTGACTACGTTGTACGCGGTGACCACTTCCTGCTGGCGTCGTTGCTCAATGGTGAAGGCGTGACCATCCGCCACCACAAAGGAGGCATAGCCGCCGCCGATTGGCTGTCGCCAAAGCGGTTTCAAGCCTCCTGTGGGCTAAGTCGTGAGGATCGGCATCCCATCGTAGTGGCCATCCCGGCGGGGCCCGAGGAAGTCGCTCCAGTAGACGCCTTGTGCATTCTTTCCGGCTTTGCTTCTGGGCGCGACTGTCTCCTTCCGAGGGGTGTGGCCGGGTAGGGCAGGCTCTGCTTCCGCGTGCGCCGGGTCCGCGACGACTGCGGTGTCGGCGATCTTTTTTTTCACCTCCACCACGGGCTGCAGTTTCTGCAGTTGGCGGCTGCGCTCGAGCTTTGCGTAATGACTCGCGGGCCGGTAGAAATTGACGAACGGCCTGGAGCCGCTGCCGTCCAGTTCCAGGCGCAGGCCGAAAAACAGCACAAGTGCCGTGACGCCCCAGGCAAACATCAGAAGCGACCCAAAGATTTTCTTCAGGATGCCAGTGCCTGTGCGCATCCATAGCAGCACGATTCCGGCCGGCGGAAGCACGACGGCAGCAAGCAGCAAGACGGCCGGTGAACGGTGCCAGTTTTCTGCGTCCATAAGTGATCCAAGTATACTGCGGTGCGCCGCTGGAGCACCCCTGGGATTGGCCCGCACGCTACGGGAGTCCGGGCTTGTCTTTCCACATTCCCAGGAGCCGGTAAAGATTGATCAGGTGGTGCTGCATGATGGTCTCGCCTGCGCCAAGGTCCACCTCGGTATTGACGTCCGCTCCGTAACCGCCGTACGCAGCCGAACGGATGTCCGGAATATAGCTGGGCCACACGCCTCCCGCACTGTAGGTGTAACCGTAGAACAGCGGATACGGCACGTCCTGGCCGGCATGCTTTTTCCAGAACGTCTGCAGCCGGTGCATGGGTTCACCCGGCACAGCGGCAATGGCAATTTCGCGGTTGATCAGTACCGTCGTAATTCCGATCTCGAGGCCCCGGTCTTTATGCCAGCGGTCCGGAAATTTCAACGTCTCGCTGTTGGATTCGATGGGATACCGGTTGGGTGAGGTGGATCTGATCTCGTTCACTCGGCGCAGGACTTCGTCGGCCAGCAAATCGCCCATGGTTTGCATGGTGGCGAAATCTTTAGCTTCGTCGCCCGTCCGTCCTTCAAACAGGGGATTGATATCGCCCGCGCCCCCCTGAACGAACATACATTGCGTTCCCGGCATGGCCTTCTCCACTTTGGCTTGAAGCTCGCCTGGATAATCGGCGGAATATTTGCAGCTTGTGGGCCCGAGCACCACGGCGTGACAGGCGTAATGCACCACAAGCGCTCGGGTGGCGCCGCTCGAAGTATCTTCCACGCGCAGCAGAGTGAATCCGGGATCGAGCGGGCCGTACGGGACGCGCTCCATGTTGTCGAACAGCGCTCTGGCGCGGCCGTTGTCGCGCAGCAGCAGCCGGTTGTAACCCAATTGCAGCGATCCGTATCCGACGCCCAGCCGCGCTGGAAACAGATTGGATGCAGCCTCCCGGATTGCGCCCAGGATTTTTGCTTCGAGCTCAACCTGGTAAGGCGACGGCTCGAACGTGGGAGGCGTGATGCTGCGCGCGCCCTCCCAACTGGGCAAGAACGAAGGGCCGGAGTGCGTGTGAGAAACCGAGAGCAGCAGCAACGGTATGCCCAGCTTGTCTTTCACCTCGCGGCGTAGATTTTCCGAAGCGATGCTGCCGAGGTCTAGCGTCACGATCGCCATGCGCGAATCGCCCGCTGCCAGTACCAGCACCTTCGCGGATAGCGGGTCATGCGTTCCGTTGGCGCGCCCGCACTTGCGGTTGGCATAGCCATACATATCCATGAAGCTCGAAGGAGTGATTTCGATGCGCGCCACACCCGCGCGAAGCGGCACGTCGTCCCCACGAGAAAGGATTTGAAAAACAGACAACACCACCAAACCAAGCACCAGCCTGCTTCGCATGTGGTCTATTCTATTGCAGGCAACGGCGGCGGAATTGCCGATCTGCGTGGCGAATCGGAGGCCCGGCTCAGCGCCAGGCCTCTTCTTTCACCGTAAACGAAATTTGGAGGTTGGATCAGACCTGGCTGCTACTCAGCTCCCAGGAATTGGATAGCAGATCGCCTACGTTCATCCGTTCCTGTTTGAGTTCTATTACTGTGTCGGCAGCCTTCTGGCCCGCGATGAAAGCGTGGTCTGAATTGTAATATTCCCACTCGCCGTAGCGGCCGGCGAGAATGATGTCCTGCTCGGCCAGCCACTCACGGATCCGCGCCACGCTCTTTGTCCGGCCGTGGTCATAAACCACGTAGGCATAAGGCAAGTCGCACTGCATTGCTTCCCAAATCGGATCGTCCTGCCCAATGAATCCCACACGGCGGGCATCGTCGATGCAGCGTTCGATGAGCGCATCGCCATCACAGGGAAGAGGCTTGTGTGGCGAGTAGGTGATCTCGCATGTGAACCCGAAGCCGCCCGGCGGATTGCAGTGGGGGCTGGCGTTGCCTTGCACAAAGATGCGATGGAACACCGTGTCTTCGGGGTAGTAAATCCAGTGCTTGTCGGTAATGTTCTCGCGGCCCACGCCGATGTGGACGCAGCGTACCGACACATGCCGCAGCGACCGGGCAGCCTCGCGGATTTCGCGCGGAGCTTCATCGCTCATTGAACGGATGAGAACCGGCAGCGGCATGGTACTGATGAGATGCTCGTATTTCATCTCTGTCCCGTCGTCCAAAGTGAGCTCGTGCCGGCTGGGCGACACTTTTTCCACGCGGCTGTTGTAGCGGAGCTGCCCCTTCAAGTGCGGCAGGAACCCCTCCATAAGCGCCTGGAACCCGCCTCGCAACGGATATCCGAAACGGGCGTTCGGCCCCATGGGCTTGGATAAGGGCGAAAGTGCGCCTTCGATCAGCTCTTCCAGATCAGGCATGGGGACGCGGCCACCCAGCCATGAAGTCTCCATCTCGCTGAGCGGTACCGCCCACAGTTTCTTGTTGTACGGAATCGCAAAGTGTTTGGCGATTCCCGCGCCCCAGATCTTATAGATGAACTCTTCGAAGTTGCACGGCTCGCCCGATATGCGTTCCGCCGGTGCGGGTTGTGCCAGTGCAGCGGTGCTTTCGAGAATCCCGTCCGCACAGCAATCGTTCACCGGTTCGACTTTGCAATGGCCGTTGGACCCATTGGCTTTCAGGCCAATTCCATTGAAATGTCTATTGGCTTTGTCGCTGCCATTGGCATGCCCGTTGGTGCCACCCCGCGTTCCGTTTACATGCACGGTGTTCGATGCGGCATTGGCTGAATCACCCTTCTTTGCCCTCAAACTGCCGAAGCGGGCTTCAATCGCTCCGGTTATGCATTCTTTGATCACGTTCGCCGGAAGGCCGTAGAGCGAACCCTGGAACGGGTAGCGCGTATAAACGTCCTTGCTGTAAATCCAGGCTTCGCGATCCTGCCAGTGAACGTTGTCGCCCAGCAGCATTTTATAGAGCTGGTGTACGTACGGCTCATTCGAAAACATGATGTGTCCGGCATAGTCGAATGTGAACCCACTGGCTTCAACAGATCGGCACCATCCGCCCACGCCGTCGTTTTGCTCCAGCAGCAGAGCGTCTTCGCCCAAGTGGTAAGCGGCACTCAGGCCCGTAGGTCCGGCTCCAACGACGATCGTCGAGGGCGCCCAGCGGACCGATTCTTCGCCCGATCCGCTGGCCGTAGTCGTGTGGGTCGGCGCGAACACGCCGTCGGGAAGATTCGCGCTCTTGCTGATGGATTTCAAGACCAACTCCTCCATGTCGTTCGCGGTTTGGTCCCATGACGTTCGCGCCAGTACGTCGCGCATTTTCGCAAGCCGCGAAGTGCGATCGGCACGAGATGAAGCGAGCGCCTTTTCGCAGCCCGCGATGAAGGCCTCGGGTGTCGAGCCGAGATAAACGATATCGGCGTAGGGCTCTGCGACATCAGTAATGGGCGTGCTGACGATGGGCTTTTCAGCCGCCATGTACTCCAGCGTCTTAGTGGGACTGATGAACTTAGTCGATTGATTACGGGCGAACGGCAGCAGGCACACGTCCCAGCCGGCCAGAAATCCAGGCAACTCGGCGTACCCGCGCTGGCCAAAATAGTGCAGATTTTTGTGTCGCGGTAACGTCGCCGGATCGATCTTCACCACCGGACCCACCATCAGGATCTGCCATTCAGGATGTGAGGCGGCAAGCTGGTCCAGCAGATTCAGATCGAGCCTCTCGTCGATAACGCCAAAAAAGCCAAGCCGCGGGTGAGGCAGACCCGCTTGGTCAGGCGCTTCGGAGCTCGAGCCACGGGCTTTTCCGAAGTGTGGCGCATCCACGCTGCTCGGGAAACAATGGACGTCGGGATGGCGGTCTTTCTTGGCGCGGTAGAGGCTTGGGCCGCCCGTGAAAACCAGGTCCGCGAGCTTCAATAATGCCGCTTCCCGCTCCAGTAACTCCGGCGGCGCGTTCAAGAATGCCGAGAGCTCATCCATGCAGTCATAGATCACCGCTTGGGGCCGCAGGTTCTCGGCCAGCGGAAGCGCCATCGGTGTGTAAAACCACAAGACGTAATCTGTGATGTTCTCCTGGTGGATGAGCTCGCGGACCAAAGTTTTTAGAAGAGGGATTTGGCTGTCTGAATATCCTGGACTCGGAATGTCAGTGTGCGGACGGCAGACGAGCACGTTCGATTCAGGATTTTTCTTCTCCCAGTAATGCGTTCCGCTCTCGTCAAAAATGGGTTCCTCTATAAAGATTACACGGCACTTCGTCGCGAGGCGGGACAGCAAATGCTGCGGCCTTTGATACACAAAGTCCCAGCGAAGGTGTGAAAAAACAATGATTGTGTGTGTGTGGCCCATAATTTTCTCCTAAGGATAGCGACAACTCGATTCGTGACGCGAATCTAGAACGCGTGGTGTCATGGAAGGTGCAATTACGCTGCCAAAAGGTGAACAGGATGCACTCTTGTACAATTCGGCACAACCAAATCGGCTTAGCTGTCTTAAAACTCGCATGACCGCGGCGGATCACGTCGGCGTGTCGTAACCGCGTTGCGGTTTTTCGGTCAAACGTCGGCTACAGTTGGGCAATCATGTGGTAAGCGGGCTTCAACGCGGGATATAAAGTGCGAAAAATGGAATGGCCGTCCTGATACACGGCGGAATTCTCGGGGCGCGGCGTTACTTTTTCCGTCTCGCGAATCGCGGCGCGGCACACCTCGGGAACCGAGCTGTACGTTCCTGTGCCGACCAGAGCCAGTAGGGCCGCACCGTATGCGGAACCTTCCTGAGTCGCCAGAGTTACCACCGGCTTTGCGAGCACATCGGCCAGTAACTGCCGCCAGAACGGGCTGCGGCCGCCGCCACCGGAGACGCGTACCGAATGTACTGGGACACCAAGTTGCTCGATGATGTCCAGGCAATCTTTTTGACTGTAGCTGACGCCTTCAATGAGGGCACGAACCAAATCTGCCCGTTGGTGTCTTGCCGTTAAGCCGATCCAGCCGCCGCGCGCCCTGGCATCCAGGTGGGGAGTGCGTTCGCCCATGAGATAGGGGAGCCAGAACAAACCTTGTGAACCGGCGGGCGCTTTCGCGGCTACAGTCATCAGCGCGTCGTAGTCCTCGCCCGGCGCTAGCTGATTCCTGAACCATTGCAGGCTCAGGCCCGCGCCCTGTGTAACGCCCATGACGTGCCACTTATCGCGAACCGCGTGGCAGAACGTGTGCACCCGGCCGGAGGGATCGTAGGCCACCTGCTCCATGTGAGCGAACACAACACCGGATGTACCCAGCGTGCAGGAAACGATCCCTGGCTCGACGATGCCATTACCTACTGCGCTGGCCGCCTGGTCGCCGCCGCCACCGATCACCGGTGTGCCCGGCGCGAGTCCGGTTGAACCCGCCCCTGCCGGCGTCACGATTCCCGTCACATCGCTTGATTCGTAACAGCGGGGCAGAATCGCCAGGTCGATGCCTAGAGCTTCCAGCATCGGCGCGGACCATTCACGCCGTATGACATCGAACAAAGCGGTCCCGGATGCGTCCGAAACTTCAGTGGCGAATTCGCCAGTCAGCCGGAAGCGAAGATAATCCTTAGGCAGGAGCATTTTGTGCACGCGCTCGAAATGTTTCGGCTCGTGGTCCCGCACCCACATCAATTTTGGTAGCGTGAAACCCGTGAGCACCGGATTGGCTGTGTAGTTCAGAATACTGGCGCGGCCGATGCGCCGGTTGACGGCATCCACTTGTTCCTGGCTGCGCTGATCGCACCAGATCAGAGCCGGACGGATGACCTGGTTGCTCTTGTCCAAAATGACAAGGCCGTGCATCTGGCCTGACAACCCGATGCCGCACACGTCGGAGCTGGAAATGCGCGATTCTGCCAGTACGCCGCGAATGGCTTTCACCGTCGCTTCCCACCAATTCTCGGGATGCTGTTCCGCCCAGAGCGGGCGTTCCATGCGCATTTCGTCGTGCGGCGACGTGAAGCCCGCGCAGATTTTTCCCCGCTCATCCACCAGTAGCGCGCGCGTACCCCCGGTGCCGACATCAATTCCCATCCACATTTCTCAGATCTCCGTGATCACTTCGCCGCTATCCAGGGAAGATAAGCGGCTCCGTAGAGCCCTGCTTCGTTGCCCAGGATGGCCTTTTCGATTTTCGTTTCCGTCGTCCGAAAAGTGAAGGAACGGCGTTGCATTTCTTCCAACATGGCCGGGGCGAACCGATCCCAGGCCGGCAGGACGCCCCCGCTCAGCAAGTAAAGCGGAAAGTTGAATACATTCACCATCATGGCCAACGCTATTCCAAGAGCTTCTCCCATGCAGCGGAAAACGGTTTGCGCGTGCTCGTTTCCATTGCTGGCGAGCGAGTAAACGCCGGCGGATGTCAGATCATCGCCCAGGCCCAGCAAGCGAGCCATCGAAGTGATGGCAGTGGCCGACGCGTGTTTCTCCAGGCACCCACGGTTACCACAGCCGCATGGAGTGCCGTTCGGTACCACGGTGAGATGCCCCAGTTCGCCGGCCATCCCCAGAAATCCATGCAGCACGCGTCCCCGGGAGATGATGCCTCCTCCGATGCCCGTGCCCAGTGTGAGCATGACAAGGTCGTCAACGTCGCGTCCGGCGCCTCTCCACTTTTCACCCAGAGCGGCTGCGTTGCCGTCGTTTTCTAGAATGATCGGCGTTTGAAGCCGCCGCTCCATTTCGTCACGAAAGGGGAAATCCTCGAGACATGCGAGGTTATTTGAGTTGCGGATCACGCCATCTTTCAGGAGAATAAAGCCCGGAACACCGAGGCCGATGCCGCCTAACTGCCCCGTACCCCATCGCGATCGCAGGTCACCAATCACCGCCACCATCTCTCCCAGAAGGTGTTCCCGCCCTTTCTGAGGGCTGGCGCTGACGGAGATTTTCTCCAGGATGTCACCTTCCCGGCTGACCGCGGCCGCCCGCAGATTCGTGCCGCCGAGGTCCAGACCGATCGAGTACTCAGGCATGCGAGGGGCATGATAACAAAGGTTGAGAAAGAAGTAACTGTTTCCGATAGCAACTGTTTATGGGCCAATAGGGATTTTTCCTTACCACTTTAATGGCGGTTTCATGATACATATGAAACAGAATGGTTGCTCATTTGCGTCGATAGCATTGGGTAGGACATATGGGAGACCGCCACTACATCGACATTCCCGGCAGCACGACGCATGAATTGCCCCCGCTTCTGGTACACGCAGGTCAGGAGGGCACGCCCCTTGCGGAGGTCGTGGGTATGGCCACGCATATCATCGAGGCAGAGGACATGATTCCGGACCTCGAGGCGCCTGAGGCTTCCGTTGAGCAACGCAAATTTGATCTGGCGCTCAACCTCGCCGAACAGTATTTACACCTGGTAGCTCACTGGCAATGGGGAGATTCCATACTCGAGTGGATCCGCCAGTGCGAAACGACATTCGGGATGGACGAGACACTGCGCGGTCTCTTACATCCGGATGTATGGCCGCATGCCGGCCGCTCGAGTTTTGTGGACCTGCTGGTCGACAAGGGCGTGCCCACGCATGGTGTTCGTCTCGAGAACGCCGTGGGCCTGCGACTGACGTTTCGCCAGCCTCCACCTATTGATTGTTTCTCCAATCAGTTTCTGATTTACCTGAATTCACCAGTCACGGGAACCGCCTACAAGACCTGGGCAACGCTGGCCGAAGATGCGAGCGTGCTCTTCCCGCCGGACCGTTTCCACTTTCAAGTAGTCGAAATGTCCCGCATGTAGTTTTCTTCACCACGGCGCCAAGATTTTCGCCCGGTTTGAAAAATCTCGAGCGCTACCGTTCACGGCGAAATGTCAGTCGATGTCAGGGTCGAGCGGGATCTTTGGAGTACCCGCCACTGACAGCCAGCGCCGACGGTTTGCCCGGACCGACAAGAACAAGAACACGAACGCGATCAGGAATCCCGATGATGCGCCCAGGCCAATCCACTCCGGTCGCGGTGCCCGAACCAGCAGCACGAACGACAGGTTGCAAATCACCGGAATTGCCGCGGTCAGCACCGGGAGCCAGGGACGTTCCAGCGCGAATAGCGATCGTGAATTGAGCTCAAGCAGGCTCCAGCCGATCAAGCTTGGAGCGAAGCTCAGGAAAACCGCCGAAACCAGCAGCGTGGAATGCGCAGTAAAACTGCCGCGTTGGAACAAGAGCACGATCAGGGGTTGCCGCAACGCAATTCCCGCCGCGCAGCCAGCCACCGCCGCCAGCGCAACCAGGGCCAGCGTTCTATCAATCAATCGAAATGCCGCGGGCAATTGCAACCGCGTCCGCAGTCTTGCGATTTCTGGAAGCAGCGAGTTGGATACCGGGTTGATGAGGTAGGCCAGCGGTACTGTCAAACAGCGCAGGCTGTAGTCGAGCGCCGCGGCCATGCCTGTGCCGGCATGCGTGGCATAAGCGCGGGTCACAATCAAATTGAGAGCGACGAGGCTCGCATAAATCAGGAATGACGCTGGTTTGGCGAGCAGTTCGCGCCAGTGGACACCTGGCTCCGGGCCGACGCCCTCGCGCAGATTGGATTGAGACGCGGTATAGACAATCGCCAGTTGTACCCACGCGCCGATTGTATAGCCGATCGCGAATCCGTACACGCCCACAGTCTTCCACAGAGCCAGAGCGCCAAAGATCGTGAACAGATTCAATGAGGCCTGATGAAATGCGGTGGGAGCAAAACGCCGGTGTGTGTAGAGAAATGCCATATGCAATGCGGCAGTGCCGGCAGCCAGGGAGGAAACCGACGCGATGCGCAGAATTTTTGTGGCGATGCCGAGGTAATTAGGATCGAGGCCTGGCGCCAGCAGATGAATCAGCCAAGGCGCTAACAGCGCCATCGAGAGTGACAGGAGGAAAAAAGCCGCCAGGAAAACCCGGCTCAGTTTGCGAAACAGCGCATTGCGTTCGGCGCCTTCGCGCATAGTGAGCATAGGCACGAAGGCGAACAGCATGGTATTGATAAGGACGCCATTCAGCGTGTCCACCGGCCCCACAGCCACAGCGAGTGCGTCGGCGTTGCTGCGGGTTCCCAACAAATACGCGGTGAGTGCAACGCGGAAAAATCCGATGAGATTTCCGATGGCCAGGCCTACGCCGATAGCAAGCCCGCCGCGCACAATGGGGCTGCCGACGCCCCACCCCAGCGCCGCGTCCGCACGGCCGCTCGAGGTATTTGAAGGCAGGGTCGGTACTCTTTGACCGGTATCCAGTTGAAACCTGGGTAACCGGGAAGGGCCGCTCGGATAACGTTGATCGAGCGGCCGCCCCTCGATTTAGGCCGTGGCCGCGCTCGCGGATCGCGCCGCGGACAGCGCTGCATCGTAATTGGGATGCTCGGCAACTTCCTTGACGTACTCCACGTGGCGTACCGTGTTACTCCGGTCCAGCACGAAAATGGCCCGGCTCTCGATGCGCAGTTCCTTGATCAGCGTCCCGTAATGAGTGCCGAACGATGCGTCGCGATGGTCCGAGAGCATCTTCACTTTATCCACGCCGAACGCTCCGCACCAGCGCTTCTGTGCAAAGGGAAGATCCATGCTCACCGTGATGATGTCCACACTGGGCAGTTTGGCCGCCTCTTCGTTGAAGCGCTTGGTTTGTGCGTCGCAAACCGGTGTGTCAAGCGACGGCACCACGCTGATGATCCGCACGTTGCGGCCGGTATCAGCCAGCGTCACATCCTTCAGGCCGTTGTCCACGAGTTTGAAATCCGGCGCTTTTTCGCCCGGCTTCAACGCGGGTCCAATCAACGTCAACGGGTTGCCTTTCAGCGTTGTTGCTCCTGGTCTTTCCATCTTTCCTCCTTCAAATGAGTGCGAAACAGTTATTGTATCAACTCGGCAAACTTCGCCGGTTCGGCAGTTGGAAGTTTACACGTATAGTTTTCGCACACATAGGCTGTGGCCTTTCCGCCGAGGCGTCCCATCGTCTCAATCACCGGGATCCAGCCTGCCAGCGTCTTGCGCTCGCGATCATCCCCCACCAGCATCACGATCTTGTGCGGCACAAACCGCGCATGGAGCCTGTGCAACATCTCCGCGGTATCGGGTGTGGAACGCGCACCCACTAGAATGATCTGCTTCGGTTTCGCCAGACTGAAGTCATAAGCCACCAGCATCTGCGGAACACCAGAGGGGATGCCGGCCATGCGCGACGCGAACGCGCGCAAACTTTTTTGCGCAGCCTCCCGGAACTCTTCCCGATTTGTCATTTCGGCGAGGCGGAGCAGGTTCAACACGGCAATCGAGTTGCCCGAGGGCTCCGCGCCATCGTAATCATCTTTCATGCGCATCACCAGACTGGCGTCTCCCGAGGGCGAGCTGAAAAACCCGCCGTTCTGGCGATCCTCAAACAGCTCGCTCATTTTTTCGGTGAGCTTCACGGCGGACTCAAGGTGTTGCAGATCGAATTGCGTTTCGTAAAGGTCCAGAAGGCCTTGCGCGAAGAACGCGTAATCGTCGAGAAAGCCAGGGATAGCCGCTTCCTGCTGACGATAGCGCCTCAGCAGCGTACCGGTTTTCGGATCATACATACGCCCCAGAATGAAATGGGCAGCGCGCGCGGCAGCAACGGAGTAGCGTGGCTCATCCAGGATGGCGCCGCCTTTGGCGAATGCCGAAATCATCAGCCCGTTCCAGGCGCTGAGTACTTTGTCGTCGAGATGCGGCCGGACGCGCTTCGATCGCGTCGCCAGAAGTTTTCGCGCAACCTCCGCCAACGCCGTACGCACTTCATCCGCGGGCTTATCAAAATGCCGCGCCGTTTCCTCGACGCTGTGCGCTTCGAAGAGAATATTTTTCCCCTTGAATTCTTCCTGCGGATCGTTGGCGACGTTTCCGTGCAGCTCGACGCCGTACCGGTGAGAGAACCATGCCGCCGCCGGCTGGCCCGCGATTTGCCCGATTTCCTCCTGCTTCCAAACATAGAAAGCGCCCTCGCCTTTTTCCTCTGGCTTGGCCGGGTCAATCACGCTGTCGGCGTCCTCGGCCGAATAGAATCCGCCGTCTTTATCGGTCATGTCGCGCAGCACGTAATCGAAAATCCGGTGGGCTACGCCGGCGAAATATGGATCGCGTGTGATCTGGTAAGCTTCGAGATAAGACGTGCCGAGTTGCGCCTGATCATAGAGCATCTTTTCGAAGTGCGGCACAAACCAGCGCCCGTCCACGGAGTAGCGATGGAATCCGCCGCCCAACTGGTCGTTCATTCCACCTTTGGCCATGGAGTGTAATGTGGCCAGCACCATGTCTCGCGCTTCCTCTTTCTTCGTGCGTGCGAAGTAGCGCAGCAGAAAATTGTGAACCACAGGGCGCGGAAACTTCGGCGCGTCGCCGAAACCGCCCAGCTTCACATCAAAGCTGCGCCGGAATTGGAAAAAACCACTCTCCAACACCGATTGATCGGGCAGTCCCGCCGTCGAAGCCGTTACTTGCTCCTGCTTCGCGAGTTGCTCCAGGACTTCGCTGCTGGATTGAATAATCTTTTGCCGGTCGGAGCGCCAGGCATCCGCGATTCGCTCGAGCAGCACTGGAAGGCCCGCGCGCCCATAGCGATTCTCGGGAGGGAAATATGTTCCGCCGATGAACGGTTTCAAGTCCGGCGTCAGCCATACCGACATGGGCCAGCCGCCGCCGCCCGTGGTCGCCTGGACGTAACTCATATAGATGCGATCGATATCCGGACGCTCCTCCCGATCTACTTTAATGGGCACGAAATACTTGTTGAGAACGGCCGCGATCGTGTCGTTCTCGAAGGACTCACGCTCCATGACGTGGCACCAGTGACAGGTGGAGTAGCCGATCGAGAGGAAGATGGGCTTATCCTCCTTGCGGGATTTTTTAAATGCGTCGGGCCCCCAGGGGTACCAGTCCACTGGATTGTGCGCGTGCTGCTGCAGGTATGGACTCTTTTCGTGAATCAGTCGGTTGGTGTGCATGAGCTTTGTCCTTCGGTCAGCAGACGGCTTCACCGGATTTGTTGCGCCCCCCGCCGCAGTATGCGGAGCACGCTGTTGTGCCGCGAGATTCCATGATCCAAGATTGTACAGGACCAGCGGGCAGATCATGAGGCCGTGGATCGCCAATAGATGATTGAGAACTCTGAGTAAGCGTGATACGCGGGATATGCCCTCAAGCCGGTGCGGCACGCTTCTATGGTAGTGGAAAGCTTCCCAGCGAGTACGAAAGCGTGCGGACGCAATTATCCCGGGACGCCGGAGTGCTCTATCATTTTTGAGGAGATCAAATCATGTGGGACCACATGTTTACGCTTACGCTTCCAGTGGCCGAAAAAATGCTACGGCCCACCATTGTTTATGTGTTTGTTGTGGTCATGCTGCGCATTTTCGGCAAACGGGAATTGGCGCAGCTCAATCCATTCGACCTGGTGGTGCTGCTCTCGGTCTCCAACACCGTACAGAACGCGATCATCGGCGAGGATAATTCCCTCATTGGCGGGCTAATAGGCGCCTTCACGCTTTTTGCCGTGAATTATCTGGTCGTGCGGTTTCTGTTCAAGCACCGCAGGCTGGACGAAATCTTGGAAGGCACGCCTGCCGTCCTCGTCAAGAACGGCGAGTTGCAACGCAAGGAGCTGGCCAAAGAGCTGCTGACCGAATCGGAGGTGCTGAGTGTGGCCCACCGTCAGGGTTTCGCAAATCTGAACGAGGTCAACACCTGCAGACTGGAGCCGGGCGGGATTTTCTTTTTCGAGCCTAAGGAGCCCCGGTCCGATGAAAAACAGCACGCCGAGGTGATGGCCCGTCTGGGGGAGCTCAGCCGGCAGATGGACGACCTGCGCGGATTAGTCGGCGCCCGATGAACGCGCTCGCTGTATCTCCACCCTCGAGACGCCGCTAAAATCAACGAAGAAACTCTCCACCTCGAGATCCGGAACGGCTACGCGAAGCGACGCTGCCGCGCGCGCCAGCTCGGCGCAATGGTGCGCTCTCTCTGCACCCACATCTCCGGCGAAGCGCTCAATGCCGTGCAGTTTCCGCGAAAGCCCGGTCTGGTCGATTAAGAACTGGTGCTCCGCTTCATTGCCGGGCGAAGCCAACGCTTTGGCTCCTCCGGCTACACGGAACGAATCGACGTGCAAGAAATTACGCCGCTTCAGGAATTTCTGCACCGCCAGCGTGATGCGGTCATCGAAGCGCCACACGACGGCGGCCTCAGCCCGGTACGGCTGCGGGGCCGAATCGAAATAGAAAGTTTCTTGCATCGATTTCTCCTCGAAAGGCCGGCCCTTGCGACTCGCCGGTTGGATCGCACTACGAGACGCCGCGCCGGGTTTTCAGGTCAGCCAGCAGTTTATCGATGTGCTCTTCTTTTTCCAGAGCGGCCAGACGTTCTTCGAGATTATCGCTGGCCATCTCCGATTTCGCCTGGCTCACTGCTTCGGCGTGCATCACCTTGCCTTTCATGCGATCGAAAGCAGCGGCCTTCGAGCTGTCGCCCATCGAGAGGCGTGCATCGCTGGTCTTGCTCAAGGCGCGCGATCGCCGATGCCGCGCGACCAATACGTCGCTCTTGGCTTCGGCCTCGGCCAGCTTCTGCTCCAGTTTGCGCAGCGCTGTCTTCAGGTTCTCCACCTGCGTCTTTTGATCAGCAATCTGCTGCTCGAAGCTTTCTGCCATTTGCTTATAGCTCATCGATCGTTCGAGTGCGCCGCGTGCCAAATCGTCCTGTTTCTTGTCCACGGCCAGCTCCGCCTTGCGCATCCATTCCGACGCCCGGTCCTGGCTTTCCTTTTGCTTCTTCTCGAGCAGGTGTTGGTCGGCAATCGAGATCGCCACTTGCGTCTTGACCTGCAGAAGCTGGTTCTGCATGTCGAGAATCACCTGCTTGATCATCTTTTCCGGATCTTCGGCCTTGTCGATTAGGTCGTTGAGATTCGCCCGCATCAATGTAGCCACACGTTCCAGTAATGCCATATGAAGCCTCCTTGCTGACTCCTGTTTTCCTGTCTCCTGATCTGTGACTTCCAGTCAAGCCGTCTATTTCCAACATCGGTTGTCTCCGCAAAACTGCGCGGGAAGCCGGTAGTCGGCTGCGGTCGAAGTCACAGGCTGTTCAATCCGGCTCCGCCGGAGGCATGGCTGACTTCTGTCTCAGTCCGCTCCTGCGCTCTTGCTCTTCCCATCCCCGCCGGTGTCCGGTTTCGGGCTTTTGTCCCCGATCAGCCGGACCTTCGAGAGCAGCTCAGGCACGCTCATGCCCGAAAGCGTCTCGAACAGCGCCGGGATCTGTGCCGCCATCTTGGTTATGTCACCGGTGATTTTGTGCAAACCCGCGGCGTCGCCGTTGCCGGTCGATACGATCGTGATCTTGTCCACGTTGGCCAGCGGTGCTGCCAAAGCTTTCACCACTTCCGGCATGCTGCTGATCAACTTGTCCACGACCGCGGCCTGGTTGTATTCCTGGTACGCCTCCGCTTTCACGTTCATGGCCTTGGCTTCGGCTTCGCCCTTCTTGAAAATGATTTCGGCCTCAGCCTCGCCTTGCGCACGTATGGCGCTGGCCTTGCCTTCGGCTTCGGTGATCAACCGCTGCCGTTCCGCCGAAGCCAGCGTCTCGATCCGTTGGCGCTCGACTTCCGCCTGCTTCAGGACGGTCGCGACCAGCTCGCGCTGGCGGCGTTGGATCTCGGCATCCTGAACCTTGATCTGCTGTTCCTTTTCCACCTGCTGCACTTTTACCTGTTCGATGACCACTTGCTGCTGCATGACGTTGGTCTGAATTTCATAGGCTTTATCGGCCTGCGCCTGTTGCTTTTTCACGGTCTCGAGATATGTAGCCTTCTTGATATCCAGCTCCCGCTGCGCTTCGGCCTGTTTGGCCAGCGACAGCGTCTGGGCTTCAATGCGCTTTTGATCCGCTTCCGCGGTAGCCACGGCGGCTGAGAGCTGTGCGGCGGCGGTCGCAACCACGGTATCGCGCGAGGCTTCGGCGGCGGCCACGTCAGCATCGCGCTTGATGCGGGCGACATCCGGTTTACCTATGTTGGTGATGTATTCGTTCTTGTCGCGCACTTCCTTGATGGTGAAGGACACCACTTCGAGACCCATCTTGTTCATATCGGTGGCGCAGGTGGAGCGCATGCGCTCTCCCACCATCTCCGGCTGCTTCACAATCTCTTCCACAGTGAGCTGGCCGATGATGCCGCGCAGGTGACCTTCCATCACCAGCCGGATCAGGCCGTCGCGATCCTGCGGTGATTTGGTCAGAAACTGCTCGGCTGCGGTGAGAATCGATTCCGGATCGCTCTTCACCTTGATCTGCGCCACAGCTTCCACCGTCACCGCGACTCCCTGTTTGGTATACAGATCCTGCTGCGGCGCCACGTCGAATGACATCAATTCGAGCGAAAGCCAGCGGCAGTTTTCGATCATGGGAAAAATCACCGTGCCCCGGCCTTTGACAATGCGCGTGCCGCGAAATCCGTACACCACGAGCGCTTCGTGCGGCCCGGCTTTGCGGAACAGTTTGGCAAACATGCTCATCAGCAAAATTACGCTGAGGACCATCAGCCCCGCGATCACCCAAACGCCTGCTGTGATATGCATACGTTCTCCTCAGTGGCGCGCGCAGTCAGGCTTGCGCGCCTTGACTTGTGTCGCTCTTACCCGAAAGGTCTTCTCCATCGCCGGTGAGCTCATCCCACCGGCGGACAAACGCGATTCCTTTTTCGTACCGTGTCACGACAACTTCGGTGCCTTTGGCGATTGCCGTCCCATCTTCGCTGCGCACGGCCACGCTGTGACGGGCGCCATCCTGCGTATACATCATTTCGCCCATGCCGTTGGGTCGAATACCGCTCGTCACGTGGCCCAGCACTCCGGCCATCCGATAGTCCTCAGGATCGAGCGGCCGCTCATGCGCGATCAGCACCTTCGCCAGAAACCAGAACACCAGCGCTGCGCCAACCAGCCCGCTAGCCGACGCCACTCCAAGCGCGGTCAGGAACCACAGGGTGGAGTACTCGGTCAGCAGGTAGCCTGTGCCGCCGAACCACGCGAGAAATGCAGCGATCGTACCCAAATTAATCATCGGTGGGCCGGATCTTCCGCTGCCCGCATGCCCCCCGTGACCCACGTGCAAGTGCAGACCGTGATGCAAATCGAGGTGCGGCGGATGTACATGCAACGCTCCCGCCAGCACCGATAGGAGGCTGAAAGTGAAACCCACCAGAAAGCAAACCAGATACACATTAGCCCAAGTCACGTGATCTGCCTCCCGTTGCGCGCCCCGGCCGCGGTGGGCCGCAGCACTTGCAACAGCCTGTCCGCCAGGCCCGGCGTTTCGAGAATCGCGTCCAACAATACCAGGCACCTGCGCGAATCCTCGTGCCTCGCCACGTGGAGCAGCGCATGGCCCAATTCCGGATCGCGCTGGAATCTCTCGGCGCCCGAAATCAGCCAAAGGTCGAGCTTGTCCTCGAGCGCGCCGACGTCAGAAACCAGTTCCGTCTGAAATCCCTCCGGATCGTCCACCAGGTAGCCCGGATGCACCTTGAAAAATCGGGCAAGCAGCATACGGGTCGAATTGCTCATATGCGGCCGTGCGCCGTTTTCAATCTGCGACACGTAGGATTGGCTGATGGTCTTGCGCAATTCTTTCTTGACCGCGCGGACGACCTCCTGCTGCGTCATCTCCCGGCCCAGACCGCGGAGCGCGCCCTCCACCTCCCGCAGGTAACGGATTTTATCGCCTAGTTTCATGTTATTGCGATCAGCTATATTTATATCGCAAATTGCAATAGGTTACAAGAAAAAAGTGGCAAACTAAAACACGAGCGTTATGAATGACTTAGAGGGCGAGGAAGGCATCTGCGGATGGTGCGCGGCTTACTCGGCCGCTCGTTCCAAGGAATAAACCGCGCGCTGCGCTGATTCCGTGATGGCGCGAAACAAGACTTCGTTTTTCTTATCGGACTTGAGATTTACCGCCGCAACGGGAGTTGTCTGCTCCACAATCAGCCGGGCGTTGTTTCCGTCCAGCCGAACGGTGCGGCGCCAGTCTTTGGCGCTGAACTCGAGTACTGCCTCAGGGCCGTCGCCGGAGACCTGAGCCATCACAGCTCCGGTGCCTACCAATGCTCCGGTGTCCGCGAGGACGTTGGTGTTCGAATCTTTCCACACAAATTCGAGCCACCGCCCGCCATCCTCACTCGAAAACACGGCACGCGCTTTGTGATTTTCGAGAACCCACTCCGGCCGTCCGTCGCCATCCAGATCGGTGGTGTACGCCACAGCCTGTCCGCGGGGAATCACCACCAGCCGCAGTGGCAAGTCGACGTCAGCGGCGCCGGAAAGTTCGAGGCGTGCGGAGACCAATCCCTGCCCGCCGCCCTTCGGAAAGATGCGGATGGAAACATCACGTTCCATGCCGGCCCCGATGCTGACCTCAGCGTGCTGGGGCGAAAATTCGAGACCATCGCCCGCTGCCGTGAGCGTGTAATTCCGAATCTCCGGGAAGTTGTTATGCACCACCACGCTGATCTCGCGGCCCGTAGCCTCAATCGGCACCAGAGGCGGCGAGGGCGCAAGCTGGGCTTGAGATCCGAAGTGCAGGTTAATGGCCTCGCGCACCCGCAATGCCGCCGGACGCAGCACTTGCAACCGGGCGCGGCTCATCAGCACGCCATCGGATTCGAGCGCGAGTTGTGCCCACTCACCGTGTACGGCGTCCGTCGGGACATCAATCTCGTATTCGATCTCGAGCGGCGATTTGACCGTACTGGCCACTCGAAAGCTTTCTGGAACGGTCAGCCGCGAGCGTTGAGCTACCTGCTCGGATGAGTACGAGGTCAGGATGCTGTTCTGCGCGCCGATGATCAAGCGCGACGCGTTCGCAAAGAAGGCTGAAGTTTCGGGCGGCTGGATCGCGAAGCCAATGCGCACTCGGAAAGCCGGCCCTTTGCCCGCGGGAACGGGGAGGCGCGCGCGCATGGATTTTTCGTCCCAGTCGAATTTCGTGGGATGGCCCGCGGCCAGCAGTGGACCGCTCGGAGTTCTGGAGAGTTGCAGCAGCACTTCGCCCGGTTGCGGCGCCGCAAATTCCATGGCGAGTATCCCATTTTCATATTCGACCGCATTCAGCTCGGCGGTCGAGTACACGATGTGGTCGAGATTCGAAAAGACCGAGCAATCGCGGCAGAACTCCGTCGAATTCAGCGGCAAGTGCACGGGCAGCCACAGTACCTCGCCGGGCGCGAGCGAGAGCTCCGGCAGTTCGATGCGGCGGTGCGAAGGTGGGTAAATCACGCGCAACTGCTGGTGCACGGGATTCGAGCTCGCATTCACCACGCTGAGCACTGAAAAATCGCTTGGCGAAACCAACTGCTGCGCCGTGATTCCCGGACTCAGCCTGCCCGGGACCGGACGGACGGCCGCTGCAGCGTGCATCGAACCCAGAGCCGCACCCCAGTAACGCGAAAGTAGCGCGTCGCGGCGCAACGGAGTTACGCTGACGCGTTCATCACCGGCAAACGAGACAGCGCCGGGCCGGAAAACTGCGCCAGCCGCAGGCTCCCAGCCCGCAGGCACGAGCGTGTCTTCCACATCGGTCCAAACCAGAGAGCCGCGGCCGGCGGCAAATGCCTCCCGGCTTTCGATCAGCGCGCGGGAATCTCGAGCCGGCACTTCCCTTACCGGCTGCGGCGGCGCGGGCGCATCGAAAATACCTCCGCCGCCTTCGACCATCGCAATGGGGCCGCCGTGCGACGCTTCCAGCGGACTGAGCACGCTTTCAAGATCCCAGAGCCACTTACGCAACCCGCGCTGATCACCTTCCATGCCCCGCGGATAGCCCGCACGGATCCATCCCTTTACCGGAGGCACCGGCCGCATCCAGGCGCGCAGACCCACACGTTTGAGAAGCCGTAAGAAGCCAATGAGATCGCGGCCCGGACGCGTCTGGCCTGTCAGATCGAGGGTGTCCGGGTCCACCTGGTGCCAGTTCCATGGCACCGAAAACTCCACGGTATCGATTCCGAGATTTTTCAGCCAGACCAGTTCCCGTTCCCACAGCCATTTCGGATAAGAGTAGTAGGGGAACTCGACCGCCTGCACGAAGTGCGGCCTCATCTCCGGCGCGGGCGCCAAACCTGCCGTCACCAGGAGCAGGACGAGTAGACGCATCACTGTGCTGTAGTCTTGCGAAGCCGGTAATCCTGAACCAGAGGCATCTTCACAACGTTGCACATCTCGAACAGCCGTGAGCGGGCGCGCATCCCAATTTGATCAGCCAGCGTGCGCCGGTACTCGGGCGGAGAATCCAACCGCTGGTCTCCCACACTTTGTCTTTGCTTTTTCTTTATTCCGTAACCCGCATCGGGGTCCGGCAAATTCGTGGTAGCGATCAGCGGCCGGCGGTGGTTATAGCGCTGCGTGATAATCGAAGTCACCACATCTTCAATCCATTCGAGCACGCGATGGGAGCCGAGATCGTCTATCAGCAGCACTTCGGCATCAATGGCAATCCGGTAGGCCTCGCGGTCGCTCGACCCGGATGTCGGATCGAATCCCGATCGGATGCGATCGATCAGGTTCTGGTAATCAAAAAAAACGCCGGCAAAACCTTTCTCGATAATCCTGCGTAGTGCCGCCACTGCGAGATGTGTCTTCCCGGTGCCGTTATCGCCGATCAGCAATAGCCCGGGCTTATCCAGGACCGGAAACTTGTGCGCAAAGTCGAGTACGTTCTGCCGAATCGCGAATAGCTCACGCGCCGCCATGTCGTTGTCTTTGGGGCATTCGAAACTCGTGAAGGTGGCCTTTTCGTACCGTGCAGGGATGCCTGCGAGTTCCAGCAGCTTCTCGGACCGCATCTCGCGCGTGCATTCACAACGTTCGGCGCCTGAAACGCCTTCGCGCTCCACGATTTTCCATCCGGTTCCGTTGCAGTGCGGGCAAACCTGTTCGGCCATGACCTCTCTTATTATCGTCGAGCGGCTGACGGTGCGCGCGGGGCTACTCGATGATTGCCAGCACTGCTCCCGCGCTTACGGTTTCACCTTCCCGAACCGGAATCGAAACCACGTGCCCGTGCCGCCTGGACTTCATCTCATTTTGCATCTTCATGGCCTCCACCACGAGGACGCCCTCTCCGGGTTCGACAACGTCGCCCGGAGACACCAGGATGCGCACGATTTTTCCCGGCATGGCTGCCACGATACTCTCGCGTTCTTCGCCACGCGCTCCTGTGTTGTTCGGGCTCCATTGACGCGGATCGGTAAGGGACACGTGCAGGCGTTTGCCACGCATCGAGATCCAGACGCCATCGCTCGATGGTTCTACTCGCACTTCATAACTGTGGCCGCCGATCAGCACCGAGAATAGTCCGGGCTCAACTTCCAACAGGTGCGCGCTCTGCTGGTTGGCCGCGCCGAGCCGCAACCTGTAGACATCGCCCTCTCGCTCGATATCGACCTTGGCGACATGCTGGCTGATTCGGCAGTCGAAAATCATCGCAGCAGTTCATCCCTGCCGGCCGCGAGCCAGGGGTTGACGTTGCCATCCGCGCCGGCCGCCGTCTGGTTATTCGCACCGTCGCGCCGCTCTGAGAGATACGCATACGCCACGAGCGCCGCCACGGCGTCTAATTCTGCGGGCTGCTCCCGCTCCGGCCGGCGTCGATTGAAGAACTCGTCGATGAATCCCGTGTGGAGTGCGCCACGCTGGAATTCGTCATCCGCGAGTAACTGACGGAAAAAGCCGAGGTTGGTCTTGATCCCCACCACGTGATACTCGTCGAGCGCACGGATCATGCGCGCGATGGCTTCTTCACGTGTAGCGGCCCACACGGCGAGCTTGGCCAGTAAGGGGTCATAATCGAGCGGCACCGTCCAGCCCGGATAGACTCCGGAATCCAGCCGTATGCCGGGACCCGAAGGCCGGTCGAGATGCGTGATACGCCCGGGTGACGGGGAAAAATTGTCGTCCGGATCTTCAGCATAGTCGCGGCATTCTATGGCTGCTCCGTGCCAGGTGAGGTCTTCCTGCCGGATCCGCAGCTTTTCACCGGCGGCAATTTCGACCTGCATCTTCACCAGATCGAGCCCCGCCACCAATTCGGTCACCGGATGTTCCACCTGCAGCCGTGTGTTCATCTCGAGGAAGTAGAATTTGCGATTCGCTTCCACGAGAAACTCGATGGTGCCCGCATTCGAATAACCAGCGGCTTTTGCGATGCGGATGGCAGTCTCGCCCATTTGTTTCCGCATTTCAGGATGTGCGGCCACCAGCGGTGAGGGACATTCCTCCATGATCTTCTGATGCCGCCGTTGCAGCGAGCATTCACGCTCCCCCAGGTGTATGAGGTTTCCATGCCGGTCACCCATTAATTGGATCTCGATGTGCCGCGGCCGGTCGATGAGCTTTTCGACATAGACTGACGAATCCCCAAATGCCCGCTCGGCTTCGCTCGACGCATCGCGGAAAGCCGAAGCCAGATCCTGATCGCGTTCTACGCGCCGCATGCCTTTGCCACCGCCACCGGCCACGGCTTTGAGCAACACAGGATAACCGCATTGGCGCGCGAACTCCCGTGCTTCGGCCGCATCACGCGCTCCGTTTTGCATTCCCGGCACTACAGGTGCTCGAGCCGCCACGGCCAACTCCCGGGCCGCGGTCTTCGATCCCATCTTGCGGATGGCATCAGCCGGCGGGCCGATGAACACCATGCCGGCCGCTTCACAAGCCGCGGCGAATTCCGCGTTTTCGCTCAAGAATCCATAGCCGGGATGAATCGCTTCGGCGCCATGTTTGCGGGCGGCCTCGAGAATCCGGTCGATCCGTAGATAGCTTTCAGCCGAGGGCGAGGAGCCGACGTGTGCGGCTTCATCGGCCATGCGGACGTGGAGCGAGGCGCGGTCGGCGTCCGAGTAGACTGCCACGGACCGGATGTCCATTTCGCGCAGGGTACGGATCACGCGGACAGCGATTTCGCCGCGATTGGCGATGAGAACTTTGCGGAACATGGAAATGAAGCAGTCAGGCGCCGGAACTCAGGAGGGTCCGCCAGAGACCGGGTAAATGCTTCCGGTATTCTGTCTCCCATCTTCTCACTCGATTCTGTAATTGGGCGCTTCCTTGGTAATGATCACGTCGTGGACGTGGCTCTCGCGCAGACCCGCCGGTGAGATGCGCAGGAACCGGGCCTTCTCCTGCATCGTGGGAATGTCCGGGCAACCGCAATAACCCATGCCGGCTTTCAAACCACCAACAAGCTGATACACCAGATCAGCCAATGGACCTTTTGAAGCCACCCGTCCCTCGATTCCCTCGGGCACCAGCTTGGAGTTGGGATCCTGCGCGTACCGGTCGCCTGATCCCTGCGCCATGGCGCCGAGCGATCCCATGCCGCGGTAGCTTTTAAATGTGCGGCCCTGATAGAGGATGACTTCGCCCGGACTTTCGTCCGTGCCGGCGAACAACCCGCCGATCATGACGCAATCGGCCCCCGCGGCGATGGCCTTCGTGATGTCACCGGAATATTTGACTCCGCCGTCGGCGATGAGCGGCACGCCTGCCCCCCGCGTCGCGCGCGAACATTCGGAAATGGCGGTGATCTGTGGAACACCTGCGCCTGTGACCACGCGCGTGGTGCAAATCGATCCGGGCCCGATCCCCACTTTGATCCCATCGACGCCCAGCGAGATCAGCTCGCACGCGGCCTCGTGGGTCGCCACATTGCCCGTGATCAGCTCCACTTCCGGAAGCTTCTTCTTGATGGTGCGCACCGCTTGCAACACGCGCGCCGTGTGGCCATGCGCGGTGTCGATCACCACAACGTCCACCTTCCGTGCCACCAGCTCTTGGGCGCGCTCCAGGTAATCGCCGGTGGCACCGATCGCCGCTCCCACGCGCAATCGTCCCTGTTCATCTTTGGCGGCGCTGGGGTATTTCAGCTTTTTCTGGATGTCTTTGACGGTAATGAGGCCCTTGAGATAGTAATGCTCGTCCACCACCAGAAGTTTCTCGACGCGATGCCGATGCAGAATGGCTTCGGCCTCTTCGAGCGTGGTTCCTACCGGCACGGTGATGAGATTCTCTTTGGTCATCACCTCGGATACCGGGAGATCTGAGCGCGGCTCGAAGCGCAAATCCCGGTTCGTGAGAATCCCGACCAGTTTTCCCTCTTGCGTGACAGGGATGCCGGAGATGCGGTAGCGCTTCATCATGGCCAGCGCATCGCCAATTTTCTGTTCGGGCGAGATGGTGATCGGGTCTACGATCATGCCACTCTCACTGCGTTTCACCCGGTCAACTTCCTCGGCCTGCCGCTCAATGCTCATGTTGCGGTGAATCATGCCGATGCCGCCCTGCTGCGACAGCGCGATAGCCAGGTGCGATTCCGTCACTGTATCCATGGCGGAACTCACGATGGGGATATTCAGGCTGATTTTCCTTGTCAGACGCGTCCGTGTGTCTGCCTCCGCCGGTAGCACTTCACTGCGTGCAGGCTCCAGCAGGACATCGTCGAAAGTGAGGCCTTCGGGAATGCTGCCATTAATCATAGAGTGATTCTTTCATGATAGCAGCGGCCATCGATTCCATCCGCCGGCATCGCTACCGCGCGGGTGGCGGTGTCAGTTCGTTATCTGCTGCGACCGGCTCTCTTTATGGATGGGATCGTACAGCTTCTTCCAGGCCAGGTGCGCCGGATGCTCCGCATAGCGCTCAGCCGCGGCTTTGTCTTCGAATTCTAAAGCGAAGGCGGCGTTGTATTCCCGCGGTTGCACGCGGACGGGCTTGATCCAGATGTTCTTAATGCCGGGAATTTCGGCAGCCATGGCTTTGATGCCATCGAGTGTCTGCTGTTGCTGTTCGGGCGTCGCCTCCGGCGTCCACTGTACCGTGACTACGTGAAGGATGGACGTGGGTTCGTGGTACGTATTTTTACCCGTCAGCACACCAGCGCCGAACAGAGCCGCCGCTGCAACCGTCACCATCCCAGTCTTGAACATTTTCGATCGTGTCATAGAATTCTCCTGGTTCGTGGAATAGGCGCCTGCCAGTAGCGGAGGCAACGCTCTCGAGAACTCAGGGTCGCGGCGGGATAATCCCGTACAGCCGGCGTGGTCTTCGAGGCTGCTTCCACTTAGGGAATCTTCAATATTAGTTTCGAGGCTCGGTGGTTCGCAACCCGCTCCACGCTTCAGACAGTACGATCGAGTTGGCCGGATTTCGGGGATCGTATTTGACAGAAACAGGGCCGATGGTCTTCCACATCTCGGCGGGCAGTACTGACTGTAGATCCGCCAGGTCCTGGCACGCCGTATAGTGCACGCCGCCCACGGCGTAGGAATACATAATGATGTTTTCCCGGTACTCCACTAGAGTTGCGTCGGCCATTTTCCCCTTGGTGTGGAGTGCGGTGCGCCGGCGGCGCTCAAGCTCGGCTGGTGTGGGACGGCTTTTGATATAGACATAGACGCCCCAGCCCGCGAGCCCAGCGACCACGGCGCTCCCGAGGATGACCCAACTGATCTCGCCAGACGAAAGGAAATTCGCCAGCGGCGCGTTCATATTCGCAAGCGGATTAGCCCGCGACCGGAGTCTCCTGAAAGACCTTGTTGTAATCCTTCAGGAATTGTTCCAGACCCTTATCTGTGAGCGGATGATTGAAAAGCATGTCCAGAACTTTGAACGGCATCGTTCCAATATGCGCTCCCGCCATCGCCGCATCGATCACGTGCGTCGGCGACCGCAGAGAAGCCGCCAGAATCTGAGTCTTAAAACCATAATTCTTGTAGATCGTCGTCAGGCTTCGGATCAGATCCATGCCGGTCCAGCCGATATCATCAAGCCGGCCCACAAACGGACTGATGATGTAAGCTCCGGCTTTTGCTGCCAGTAACGCCTGCCCTGCCGAGAAACATAACGTCACGTTGACGCGCAAGCCTTCTTTGCTAAGAGCGGCGGTTGCTTTGATGCCTTCCCGCGTGAGCGGGCACTTCACAACTACATTTTTATGAAGGCGGGCGAGTTCGCGCCCCTCGCGGATCATCTCCTTGGCTTCGGTGGCCACCACCTCGGCGCTGATGTCGCCATCCACGATGTCGCAGATCAGACGAATCTGATGGGCAATCGGACGCCCTTCCTTGGCGATCAGCGATGGGTTCGTCGTGACACCATCCACGATTCCCCACGCCGCGCCTTTTTTCAACTCATCCAGATTAGCGGTGTCAAGAAAAAACTTCATGCGGTTTCCCCTCTGCGCTGGCTGACCGAAATTATATCATTACAACGCGCGGCGTGACGTGTCCCACATATCCCACTTCTGCGATTCAGACACTGGGGGTGCCGTCGGGGTGAGTTCGGCTGGGAACAGGGTTGCACGGCGAGCCGGACGGTGATGTCGGATCGTCGG
>QHXW01000229.1 GCA_003223115.1 Acidobacteriota bacterium | reverse complement strand
CGGTACGCGACCCCCAGGAATTGGTTCAGTTGAAGATGGGTACCGGGGAATCTCTCTCATATCCCATCGTCACGGCGCTGTCAGATCAGCAAGACATCTTTTCAGGTGTGGCAGGTTTCATGGGCTCCAGCTTTGGCGTGGGTCCTCGCGGCTCGGTTACGCGTATTCCAGGAGCCTGGGTCACGGGCGGCTACTACGAAACCTTCGGCCTGAACCCGGCGATGGGACGCTTGCTTACGCGAGCCGACGATCAGGCCGGCGCCCCTGCAGTGGGGGTGATCAGCTACGGCTACTGGGAGCGTCAGTTCGCGAGGAATCCAGGAGCGATTGGCCAGGCCATTCTCGTGAACGGTATTCCAGTCACCATTGCCGGTGTAAGCCCTCCTGGCTTTGTAGGAGCAAACGTCGGGGCCATTACCGACATCACCCTGCCGGTAGCCACGCTGCCGCTATTGGACCCCGGAATGGCAGGCTTGCTCGGTCCGGGAAACTTCTGGTTGCGCATACTCGCCAGGCCGCAGAAGAACATTTCGATGGCGCAAGCCAAGGCTCGTCTTGCGGTTGTGTGGCCTCCGTTATCCGAACGAGTGATTAGCGCGGACTGGCCGCCGGTGCGTCGAAAGGAGCTTGCGGATGCGACCTTCGACGTGACGCCCGGCGGAACCGGCTATACCTATCTTCGCGAGCTGTTTCAGAAACCCCTCTTGGTTCTGATGGCAGTGGTTGCTTTGGTGCTCCTGATCGCGTGCGTGAACGTTGCCAGTCTGTTGCTGGCTCGCGCAACCGCGCGCCAACGTGAGATCTCCGTGCGACTCGCTATCGGAGCGGGACGCGGGCGGATCATCCGGCAGCTTCTTACCGAAAGCACCCTGCTGTCTTCGCTTGGTGCGGTATTAGGGATCTGCCTGGCATGGCTCACCTCCCGTTTTCTGGTTGCCATTCTGTCGACCGGACCTTCCCAAGTCGTGTTTGATTTGACTCCGAGCTGGCATGTGCTTGGGTTTACCAGTGCAGTGGCAATCGCGACTGGGGTTCTCTTCGGTCTGGCGCCCGCTTTTCAAATCACCGCGGCAGGTCCATCGCAGGTGCTGAAGGATGATGCCCGGATGACACGCTCCCGCTCACGGCTCCTTTCCGCCTTGGTCAGCGCTCAAGTTGCTCTCTCAATGATGCTTTTAGTAGGGGCGGGTCTGTTTGTGCGGACCCTGCAGAACCTGTTGAGTATCGATCCGGGTTTTCGGCGGGAAGGGGTTCTCCTGGTGGATGTCGATGGACGGCAGCTGGGTTATCGCGATACCCGGCTGGCGGCCTTCTATAAGGAGTTGCTCGATCAGGTTCAACACGTGCCTGGAGTTGTCTCCGCGAGTATCTCCAGTCACACGCCGCTGGACGGATCGGCATGGTCGGAGGCGGTGGTTCCCAAGGGACAACCGCTCCCGGAGAACGACAACGCGCTCTTCATCGCGGCTGGACCCGGTTTCTTCACAACGATGCAAACGCCGCTGATTTCGGGCCGCGACTTCGACGCGGGCGACCAGGGAAAGGCCAACGTGGCGATCGTCAATCAGACATTCGCGGCGCGCCATTTTCCGGGCCAAAATCCCGTCGGCAAGTATCTCTCCGCAACGGTGACACAGCCTCCGAGCGACCTGCAAATCATAGGCATCGCAAGGGACACCATTACTGCTCGCTTGCGCGCAGCTCCACGGCCGACGGTATACGTATCTTATTTTCAACGGGCTTCTAGTGGTGGTTTCATGGCTAACACCACGCTAGAGATTCGCGCAGCGGGATCTCTTTCCCAAGTCGCTTCGGCCATCCGTCAGGAACTTCAACCGAGATTCCCCGATGCCCCGCTGGAGGTTCGTGCGCTGACCGAACAGGTTGAGCGAACACTCGTGCAAGAGCGTCTGATGGCGAATCTGGCCGGCGGCTTCGGAGTTGTCGGACTCCTGCTTGCATGTATAGGGCTGTACGGTTTGTTGGCCTACAGCGTGGCGCGGCGGACTAAAGAGATCGGGATACGTATGGCGTTGGGGGCACAGCAGAGCGGCGTGCTATGGATGGTGGGCAAGAACGCACTTCGGTTACTCGGCATGGGTGTCGCTTTGGGGCTACCAGCCGCGTGGATGGCGTCACGGTGGGTGAACTCGATGCTGTTCGGCTTGAGGCCAGACGATCCAGGGATCATGGCGACCGCGACTCTGTTACTCGGCGCTGCCGGATTAGCGGCTGCGTACTTTCCGGCACGCCGTGGAGCGCGAGTAGATCCAATGACGGCATTGCGCCACGAGTGAAAAATTTCCGCAATGCTGACTTCAAAATTCCTAACTCGTGGCCACTCGGCAACAATCGCTCCAGCCTAAGAAAGTTGGCACACTATGGGCACACAAGAGCCTCAACGCGGGTTGACGGCACGGCCAAA
This sequence comes from Acidobacteriota bacterium, assembly GCA_003223115.1. Lineage (GTDB taxonomy): Bacteria > Acidobacteriota > Terriglobia > Bryobacterales > Bryobacteraceae > QHXW01. The sequence continues at coordinate 1,250 of QHXW01000229.1, read as the reverse complement.
TAATCGCCACAAGTTATTTGTTTTGTTGGTGCCCGGGGCGGGACTTGAACCCGCACTCACCTTGCGGTGAAAAGGATTTTAAGTCCCCAGCGCCCGAACGTAACTATGTGGTCCGCTTGCCATGCTATACGCAATCTGCGTATAGTGAAAGACGTGACCCCGCGCCCCGATGACGGTCGTCGAAACCGGCCGGTTTCTGAAGGACACGCGGCAGCTGATGCCGGAATCTGAACGAGTGAAGTTGGTGGCATTCTTAGCTGGGCAGGCCCGGGAGGAAAGCATGAAACAGAAGAAGACTGCGAATAAAATGGCGAGTGTATCGGTTGCGGCAAGGAAACGACGGGCAGTAAAGAAGCACCGCACCGTAGGGAAGCGGATCATTGAGGGGCTTGAGCAGGCGGTGGCATGGACGCGCGGCGACAATCATCGAGCTCGAGTGACGCTAGTGCACGTGCCGGATGTCGATGTGCGCGAGGTGCGGCAGAAGATGGGGCTGAGCCAAGCCCAATTCGCCACGAAGTTTGGTCTCCCGCCAGCGACTCTTCGCAATTGGGAGCAGGGCCGGGCGCGTCCAGACGCGCCCACACGTGTACTGCTTGCAGTGATTGCCAAGCATCCTGAAGAGGTTGAGGAAGTGCTCAGCGAGGCAAGCTAGAGAGGCGACGGAGGACCAGGCCAACTCTTGAGCATTTTGGGCAATGCGCTCCGGCTGTGGCGGTGACACACGGCATGTTTTGCTTGACCGGGAGAGTATAGGTATCAGTGCAGAACTGACCAATGCTGACGTACGGATTCACTGTGGCGAGTTTGCAAGTCAAAGCAGCCAAAGTCCTCGTTTTGGCGCAAATTCTGCAAATTCTGCAAATTTTAGAGTCAACAACTTACGTAAAATCAGGGGGGTTGAGGTCGAGCGAATCCCCCTTCCTCCGCGCGATATAGACTGTTTATTATCAATCACTTAACTCAGCCGAAGGCCGCTTCTGTGGCGGGTTTGGAAGATATGCTACGAGAGGTCGTTTTCCTGACCAAGGAAGAGGGTTCGGCTTACTGCTGGTTCGGCCCTTGCTCGCCAGCCCGAGCGCTTGCGCTTCGCAGATTTTGATGAACTAAACTAAAGGCATGGAGAAGACGGTTCAAGCGGTGTACGAGAACGGAGTCCTCCATCCCTTGGAACCCCTCGCGCTCCGTGAACGGCAGCAGGTGACTGTTACCATTTCCGACAAGATCGATGCGTCCACGAAGCATCCGCT
>QHXW01000228.1 GCA_003223115.1 Acidobacteriota bacterium | reverse complement strand
ATCGAATGACTGACAAGATCATGGCGCGAACGCTGACGTGCGGCTCCGCGCCTTCGCCAACGTGCCCGCACTTCGGACACTTGAAGACCGGAGGGCGGATGTGCCGCTCGGACCGAATTCGTTGAAGCATCGCGTCCAGATCGTCGCGCAGTTTGACGATTGCTTCGAAGGACAAACCCTGCCGCCATCGGGAGCGCAGGCTCTCAATCATTTCTGTAAACCACACTCTCTGTGCGTCACCTGCCGCCATCTCTGACCCATTGTATTGTCGATCAACGGATGTCTATTTACCGATTCATTGGGCAAAACGGTGTTCGACGAGAATGAAATCGTTGGGCCGCTCTCAGTTCCAAGGGAACAGAACCCGACATATGGACAACGATGCACCAACCTTGACGGGAAACCGCAGGCTACCATTCGAGCCATTCGGCGATCCGTAAACGCTGCGGCGTCAGCGAGGATTTTCCGCCTTGTGTGCCATCATCATTCGATGACGGCTACATCACGGCGCCCCAAAGACGGCTCTATTCGTGCTTCAGTGCGACGACCGGATCGAGGCGTGCGGCGCGACGCGCGGGTACCAAACACGCCACCGTCGCGACCGCCAGAAGGATGACCGACACTACAGTGCCTGCTATGGCATGGTTGGGTTGGAAGCCGTAGATCAGCGCCGTCATCAGGCGCACGGCGCCCAGCGAAAGCGCCAAGCCCATCGCAAGTCCGGCGAGTGTCAACGCCAGTCCGCGCCTGCCAAACCTGAAAAGGATGTCGCGCGAAGTCGCGCCCAACGCCATGCGCACTCCAATCTCGTTGGTGCGTTGCGTCACCCCATAGGAAATCACGCCGTACAGGCCGATCGACGCCAGCAACAGGGCGAGCAGCGCGAACGCGCCCAGAAGCGCCGTACTCTGAGATTGGGTGAACAATTGGCGGTCGAAAATCTCCTGAATGGTCTGAACGCGCGCGATGGGCTGATTGTTGTCGACGGACCAGATCGCCTGCCGTATCTCCGGAACCAGCGAAGTCGGCTCAACGGCCGTGCGGACCACGATCGCGATTGGCTGGGCTCCGCTGGTGCTCCATTGATCCGTCTGTTCATGCAGGAGATAAACCGCGGGCCCCAAATCCTTCCGCACACTGCGCTCGCGAATCTCCTTCACGACGCCCACAATCGTGTACCAATAGCCCGTGTCATTGATTTCTCCGAACTGGAATCGTGCGCCGAGCGCGGAGCGGCCCGGGAAGTTGCGTTTTGCAAAGGACTCGTTGACGATAACGGCCGGCGCGCCGGACCTACGGTCCGATGGGCCGAAAAACCGGCCTTCCCGTAGTTGCGCTCCAATGACTGTAAGGTAGTCGCCGCTCACAATCCGAAACAAGGCGACCTGATCGGGCGTCGCGTCGTTGGATTGGCCGGCGAGTTTGTAGAATGTCGCCTGCCCGTCGTCGGTCATCGGAATTCGCGAAGCCGCGCCGGCGTTGATCACACCGGGGATGGCACGAATCTTCTCCAATTCCGCCTCCACGAATGCCACCCGCTTGCCGAAGTCCTGATAGCGAAACAGCGGACTCTCAAAGGTCAGCAGTTTTTCGCTCCGGACTCCAAGATCGAGCTGGCGCAGGTGGTGCAGCGTTTGAAGGAGCAAAGCTCCGCATGTCAACAACACCACGGCCAGAGCCACCTCGACCACGATCAGCGAATGCTGGAACCAATGGCTGCGCGCGCCCGTGCTGCCGCGTGCTCCTTCGCGCAAGCCGTCCAGGAGCGCAAGCCGCGAACCGCCGAGCGCCGGCGCCAGTCCATAGGTCAACGCAGAGCCAATGGCGGCCGCGGCGGAGATCGCCACTACCCGCCAGTCCAGGGTAAGCCTGACTGCTCCCATGCTTTCGGGCGTGAGGCTTTCCAAAAACCGCATCGCCGGCAAAGCCAGCATCAGGCCCACGCTCGCGCCGAGTACGGACAGCACCAGGCTCTCGGTGAGAAACTGCGCGATCAGTCTCCCGCGTCCCGCGCCAATTGCCGCGCGCACCGCCACTTCCCTGCGACGCACCGAGCTGCGAGATAGCAGCAGATTGGCCAGGTTCACGCAGGCGATGAGGAGCAAAGCGGCTGAGGCGCAGAGCAAAACGATCAGTTCCGTTCGTGTATCGCCCGCCAATTCCGCCCGCAGCGGGATGATCATGGCCGAATGCGGACCGCGGAAATCCTTCGCCGTCACCTGCATGCTCAATGCCCGCATCGACGCTCTGGCGTGTTCCAGAGTCACTCCGGGCTTCAGCCTCGCGACGATGTGCGCGTCGTGCCACGCCGGGCTCGTTCGCATCCAGGCAGGAAACGAAGCCGGAAGCCAGACGTCAGTATCGCGCGCCGGCACAAAGTAGAAGCCGCGGGGCATGACGCCAATCACTTCGTAGGGGTTGTCATTCAACGTGATCTTGCGGCCGATCACATCGGGCGACCCGTTGAAACGCCTCTGCCACAGGCCATAGCTGATCATGGCCACGCGCACACTCTTGGTGTCTTCGTCTTCGCTGAATGCTCGCCCGAGCATCGGCTGGACTCCCAAGACCCTGCACAGATTCCATGTGGCTTTCCGCGCCGGAAGCTGCTCGGGCTCGCCCGTGTCGGTAAGCGTGGCTTGCCCCGGTTGTGTGAGCGCAAGATCGGTAAAAACAGTATTGAGCCTCCGCCACTGGATCCACTCGAACGGTGTTGAAGCGATCTTGGGCTCGCCGGTTCGGCTCATGCTCAAATCGTCCCAGAGCGTTACCAAGCGCTCCGCGCCCGCATAGGGCAGTGGACGAATCAGAACGGCGTCGACGGCGCTGAACACAGCGGCGACGCCACCAATGCCCAGCGCCAGCGTGCCGATTGCGATTGCCGAAAACGAAGGGTTACGGCGCACCTGCCGCCATCCGAAATGGATGTCGCGTGCGAATTGCTCCAGCCGCGCCCATCCCCACGCTTCGCGGACATCTTCCTTGACGAGCGCGATGTTGCCAAGCGCCCTGCGGTCGCCGGACTCTTGCGCTTCATAGGCGAGGTGATTCTGGATCTCGCGTTCGAGGTCGCGCTCCAGGCGCGCTCGCGACCACGGCCCAAATTCCTTTAGACGCTTCCAACTGCTCATATCAAGACTCCGCCTGCACCGGCACGCGCGCGATTGCGTTCACTACCTGCTTCCATTTCAACTCCTCAACGACCAATTGCTTCTTGCCTTGAGCCGTGAGCCGGTAATACTTGAGCTCGCGCTTTCCTTCACCGCTCGCCCATTTCGACGCCAGCCAGCCCTTGCGCTCCATCCGGTGAAGCGCCGGGTACAGCGACCCGTGCTCGACCTGCAGTACATCATCGGTGTTGCGCTGAATGTGTTTGGCGATCTGATGTCCGTGCGCGGGGCCCAGCAGCAGCGTACGCAGAATCAGCAGGTCGAGCGTCCCCCGGAGGAGTTCAATCTTGTCGCCGCTCGTCTTCATGGTCGATATTCTACCGTATATGGTAGACTTTCTACCGTCGAAAAGGTTAGCAAGACACTTTTCCCGTGGCTCGATACATCGCGAGCTGGATGTGCATGGAAATCTCCGTTAGTCGCTCAGCGTTTAGGAATGCATTGAAATGCGATTTCACGCTGCGAGTTCCACAGAAACGGGGATCTGGTCAACTGGCGACCAATGTTCAGACTACAGTGCCGGCTTCGCAGGGTGATTGATGTCTAAACGGTGCTACTTCTTGTCCCGGGGCGAGAAACATGCCCGGCAAAAGCCCTGCAACGCAGGCACACTTCAGTTCTTGACCGCCAGCACCGCCCGCTCCAGAAATTCATCGTGACCTGCGGCGACGCCAGCCCGAGTGCGAGACACCGGAATGGTCGGGAGGATCCCAACACCGTGATGCCGCGAGCCGTCGTGCTTCAATACTTTCATGCCTGTCCAGGAGATGAAGTATCCGCCGGGCAGCGGGAACGAATTGGTGTTGCCGTTCGTGCCCGCCGTCGGCCCTCCGACCATGGCGCCAAGTTTGTAAAATTCGACGATGCCCATACAGGATTCTGCGTAGCTGATCGCGCGCCCGTCGGTGATGAAGGCCTTTTTCGCAGCAAGGAAAGGCTTGGTGGGCGGCAAGAGCCACTCGCCGCGGCGCTCAAACTGCATGTCGGTCCGGTCGGGCAACAGCACGATCGGGAAATGCCATTGGGCGCTCTTCAGGAACGTATCGCTTAGATGCGTCAGAAAAGACGGTTGGAGGTTGGAGGTTGGAAGGGTAACCCCGGAAGTCAAAAACAATTCCATGCGCTTTCTCGAGCAGCAGGAGCGCCGACTGGAAGTCCGCGTCCGACACGTGGGATACATCGATGTAATAGATGAGTGGCTCGATTTCTTCAACCTTGGCGGGACGGCGTTCCTCCAGCGGGTGGCCGGTTTCGAATTGAAGCAAGATGTCGGTCGCTTTCCCGGACGGACTGAAAGGCTCGACCTCCAGGTTTACAGTTTCGCCCTCGTTGCCTCTGGCAAGATCCTGCAACGCGCGATAGCGAATCCACTGCTTCGTAGCACCGGAAATGAGGGCCTCTCGATCAGCCAGGGCTTCACCTGCGTTGTGACCATTGATTTTCAAAACGGCATCGCCAGCCGAGATCCTGGCTCTCACTGCGGGGGCAACGGCGGTGATCACCAACTTTCCTTCAATCCAATCCCAACAGAGCTGCAAAGTCGCACGCTGAAAGCCCTTTCCCACGTTGCCATGCCCGTCATGCAGAGCCGCCACCAGGTGGCCGAGCGTAGCCGTGAAGGCGGCGTCATCCTTGTCCGTCGCCGCGCCTTCGAGAGCCCTCCGTAATTCAGTGGACCAATCGGTGTTCACGACGTCAAAGTAGGGATAGAATTGCTGAAAGACATTCCAGGCAATGATGACATCGCCCAGACGCGTGCCGCGGTCAGCGACGGACCAAACAGGTTTAACGCCCATTGCGGGCTCGGGCGCGATCGGCGGCGCATGCGGCAAGGTCCCTTGCGAGTCAACGTACAAGGCGAGTGGGACCCACACCCTCACACCGCCACCTACATCTTCACTCCAAGGAGAATCTGGCGCCAATGGTCGTGACCGGAAACCCAGGCTCCTGAGGAAATCAATGCTGATCCGGCCGGCGCCGAGCGCGCCTTCCTGAATGCGCTCACTGTGATACGCCTTGGGCGATGGGGAAGTCAAACCATCGCCGAGATGGCGCCAGTAGGCGATTTTTGGATCAGCCACCCCTTTGGGCGGAAGCAGGTCCGCGGGTAACGCATACTTGTGCGCCGAGGTGAGGACACGAACAGTGGGCGCCATCGGAGAAAACAGGGAAGTGAGTTTTTGCGCCAGTTCGGTGTCATCGCGCGCGCTTTCAACCTCGCGTGCGCCCCTGATCGCAAATGAGGTCCAATCGGTATGGACTGCCTGATCGCTCGGGTGAAAGTAGCGCACGTAGCCGAACGCCCGTGCCGCCTCAACTGTTACGGTTGGGGTTTCACCCAGCGCATCGAAGGAGGCGTCATCAATCCAAGCCTTGCCCGAGCCAAGCAGAATCATTCCGATATTGATTCGGTCAGCGTCGGCCTCGATATCGCCGGTTATTTCGTAGTAGCGCCACTCCCACTCGCGAATGGGGCGGTCGTCCATGTTGTCGAAGAATCCCATTTCACCGTTGTGGCGATCCACGCGGAGCCAGAGCTGAGCCCGGTCGCCCTGCGCAACGCTGCTGATGCGAACTGCTGCTCGAAAGCGGACCCGTTTGCCGCGATACGCGGTCGCGTCGAAGCTCTGCATGAGGTTCCCAAACCGCCCCTGCGTACTCTCTCCGTTTCGAGCAAGTTCCAAACACAACCTACCGGCCTTCGCATTTTCAGGGGTAAGTTTCGCCGCATAACCGGGTGTAGGAACCGCCCAGCCTTGAGGGAAGGCGCCTGGCTGGCCGTCTTCGAAAGCAAGATTCTGCGGTGCGGATTGAGCAAATGCGATGCCGATCAATACCGGCACCGTGGCTATGAGTTCCGCCAACTTTCGGCACACGGGATGCCTCCACTGCGAGAATTATACTTTGCGCGTTCGTGTTTACTGTAGCCTGCGGTCGTTGGAGAGCAGGATCGCACCCGAGATACGGGTTCTATATCGACTTCGGGAGCCAAGTGCGCCCCTGAATTTCGAGGACGGGCTATCCAGGCGCGACCGTCGACGTCATACGAATACGGAGGTGTGTGACATATGGGATCACTTTGGCAGGATCTGCGGCTGGGTATACGGGGCCTGCTGAAAAGTCCCGGTTTCACCGTCGTCACGGTGCTGACACTGGCGCTGGGTATTGGCGCCAACACCGCGATATTCACCGTTCTAAATGCCGTTCTACTGCGCGCCCTTCCGGCAGAAGAGCCGCAACGCCTGGTGATGCTGTCGAACCCGGAGTATCACGGCATCGGAGTCGGCGACGGATCCGGAAAGCGCGGCATGTACGCCTACTCCGAGTTCCGGGACTTGCTTGAGAAGAATCAGGTTTTCTCCGGCGTGCTAGCCGTGGACAGCTATGTGCGAAGGACCGATGTAAGCATCGAAGGCGCTCGATCGCCTGAACCGGAGCATGCCAACGTTACCATGGTGAGCGGCGATTACTTCCATGTTCTGGGGATCCGGCCGTATCTAGGTCGCACGTTCACAGCTGAGGTGGATAAAGTACAGCATGCCAATCCTGTTGCCGTGATTAGCCATGGCTACTGGAAAAGCCGCTTCGCGCAGAACCCGGTGATCATTGGGCAGACGATTCGCCTTCGCCACACCAAGTTCGACATCATCGGCGTGGCGCTGGAAGGATTCTCAGGCGAGACGGTCGGCTTCTCAACCGACATCTGGGTACCGTTGACGATGCAGGCCGAGGTCTTTCCGGCCTGGACCAATTTCCTCGAGAGGCCCAAGAATCCGCTCCAGAAGATTCTCTGGCTGCAAGTGATTGCTCGATTGAAACCCGGCGTCACTCTGCCGCAGGCGCAGTCAAGCATCAACGTGACGCAGCGTCAAATCCGCGAGGCCGATGTAGCGGAAATGTCCGCGGACCGCAGGCGGGAATATCTTGACTCGAAGATCCAACTCGTAGACGGCAGTCGCGGAGCGAGCAACCTGAGTGACTCCGTCCAGCCGCTCCAGATTCTGATGGCAGTGGTGGGCATGGTTTTGCTCATCGCGTGCGCGAACGTGGCAAACCTTCTGCTTGCGCGTGGATCTGCAAGGCAACGGGAGATAGCTGTACGTTTGGCGCTGGGCGCAAGCCGTTTGCGGATCGTGCAGCAGCTCCTGGCCGAAAGTGTACTTCTCGCCCTGGCTGGTGGAGCGTTCGGTCTGATCCTGGCACGCTGGGCGGCCGTCCTACTCGTGAAGCTTGTGTCAACGACTTCCAACGAGGTTTTTCTGGATCTGCACTTGGATGCTCGTGTCCTCGCATTGACACTGGGGATATCCGTGCTTACCGGAATTCTGTTTGGATTGGTTCCGGGGCTGCGCGCCGCAGGCCAGGAGTTAAACGTCACTCTGAGCGGTGCCGCCAAGGGCTCGCTGCGCCGCGGCGCGCACGATGGACGATTACCTGCGGGTAGGATTCTCGTAGCCGGACAAATTGCTATTTCCCTCGCGGTGCTGATAGTCGCCGCATTGTTTTTGCGAAGCTTCCGAAGCTTGACCAGCCAGGAGCCGGGGTTCGATCACGACCATCTGCTGCAGTTCGATATCGGCTTTCTCGAGGCTAGCGGTTATAGCGGGCCGGCAGTTCATCGAGTGCACAAGGAATTGCTGGCGCGTCTCGAAACCATCCCACAAGTCAAAGGAGCGACGCTAGCTTTCATGGGGTTGTTCGCCGGAAACGATACCGGAAGCTCAGTCTCTCTGGATGGCTCCAAACCCAAAGCCGGAACGGAGAACTACGTTCGGAACGATCTCGTGCCGGCGCGTCACTTCGCGGCGATCGGGCAGCCGGTGTTGCTAGGCCGGGAGTTCAATGCCGACGACGAACGCAGCCAGCAGACCGTTGGCGTTATTAACCAGACATTCGCGCGTAAGTACTTCCATAATGAAAATCCGCTTGGCAAGAGGGTCTGGTACGATCACGACCATCCTCAAGAGTTTGTAATCGTCGGTGTCGTTGGAGACGCAAAGCACAACAGTTTGCGTGAGCCGGCATTCCCGCAATTCTATCTGCCCTTCTTCAACCCGAAGGGCGACGAGCCCTCCTTCTGCTCTTTTGAGGTTCGCTACGCGGGAAATCCGGCGACGGTGGCGGCTGCTATTCGCGAGGCAGTGCGGGAGGTCGCCGCCGCGGTTCCACCAGTAGAAATCCGCACGATGAACGAGTTAATGGGCGAAACCCTCGTTACCGAGCGAGCCATCAGCCGGCTCAGCGGTATCTTCGG
>QHXW01000225.1 GCA_003223115.1 Acidobacteriota bacterium | reverse complement strand
ACGATATTCTGCAGAAAGTGAAGCGGGCGTGGCAATCTTTGCACGACCGCTACGCAGCCCAGAAACCCTCCGCCGCCCTAGCCAGTATCGAACGCTATTTCAATCCTCCAAATCTCACCCCCGCACCGACCTGACAGAGTTGGAGACAGTGTTCGCAAGTCTTCCCAAAAGATTCCCCCAACCGACCCGGCGGTGGCGCCACTGCCAGTCGCCTTTCGCGAAGCCGCGCCGCTTCCTCCACTCGCCCAAACGCTGACGTCAACACAATCGGATACAGGCGCTTGAAGCCACACGCTTCTGCCCAGGCACCGTATCAACGCATCAGCCGAGACGCCTCCGTTCTCCCAGCAGTTTCCGAGCCGCTGTACTTAATACGGTCACGTTACAAAAACTTCTGACACAGAACACTAGCTAGCTAAGCTAGGCCTAGGCTAGCATCTCAAGGCCGTGGCAGCCTGTCTGCCGTCAAAGGGGATGCGCCAAACCGTTGTCGTCCTATCTGCAGTAGCGCTTTCGGTTTGTTACGCTCCTACTCTGCGAGGGATGTTCCAGCAATGGTCGAACGACGAAGACATGTCGCACGGCGTCGTGGTGCCGATTGTCATCCTATGGATCGTGTGGAGAGAGCGCGAGCGGTGGTGGCGGCGGCTGCCGGCCGAACCAAACTAGTAGGGTCTTGCGGTTCTGGCGGTGGGCGCCGGCCAGCAGTTCGCAGCCACGCTCGGCGCAGGTCTTTGCGCGGGCTCGCTGGCGTTTCTGGTATCGGTTGCCGGCGCAATTCTTTACCTCGGAGGTGTCGACTGGCTGCGCGCGTGGGCTTTGCCGCTGCTGCTGGGACTTTTCATGTTGCCGAAACTGGCACTGGTCTACAACCAGGTGACGCTGCCCTTGCAACTACTTGCTAGCTAGCCGGATGGCTGCGGGCATCTTGACGGCGTTTGGAATCGGAGTCATCCGGGAAGGCAATATTCTGGACGATGGTCGGCCGACGGCAGAGACGCCGCGGCAACAGCCGTCGCCACCGGGTTTGCTCGAAATTTGTACCCGGTGCTGCGCGAATACCTTCCGCGGTGAGCCCTGGCGCCTTCAAAATTACAGAATCATTACAGACCGCACGTCAACTCCCTGTTAGTTTGGAGGTAGAGCGACAATTAGGAGGCTCCCGTGAGCGCCGATTTGGTCGATACATCTGACCCTCAAAAGATAAACTGGACCAATTGCATCGCCTTCGGCCTTTTCCACCTCGGAGCCGTGGCGGCATTATTCATGTTCAGTTGGCATGCACTTGCCGTCGCACTCTTCCTCTACTGGATGTGTACCGGCCTCGGCATCAGCATGGGCTACCATCGGCTGCACACTCACCGGTCGTATCAAGTGCCCTTGGCTCTCGAGTACTTTTTTGCTGTTTGCGGGACATTGACGCTCGAAGGAGGGCCAATTTTCTGGGTGGCCACGCATCGGATCCACCACCAGAAATCCGATCAGCCTGGCGACCCGCACTCACCCCGCGATGGCGGCTGGTGGGCTCACATGGGCTGGCTTCTGGTGGGGGAGAGCAAGCATAGCGACGCCCCGCAGATGTCGAGGTACGCGCCAGATCTGGCGAAAGATCGCTTCTACGTCTGGCTCGACTACTATCATTGGGTTCCCATGATCGTGCTGGGCGTCCTGCTCTTTGCGCTCGGCGGTGTTTCGTTCGTGCTATGGGGAGTCTGCCTTCGCGTCGTCGTGGGTCTGCACACTACCTGGCTGGTCAACTCCGCAACACACATGTGGGGAACGCGCCGGTTCGCCACCCGCGATGACTCCCGCAATAACTGGTTGATTGCCCTGATGACCTCAGGCGAGGGCTGGCACAACAACCACCACGCTCACCCGACCTCAGCGCGCCATGGACTGGCATGGTATGAGTTCGATTTGTCCTGGATTCAGATCAAGATCCTCATGTTCCTGGGCATAGCGAAATCCGTGCGGGTCGCGAAAATCAACAGCGCGATGGCCGAACGGGAAGCCGCATAGGCGGTGGACGAGTAGAAAACCCGCCGCACGTACCTCAGCCGGCGCAGGTAGAACCAGACTGGCCCGTCTCCGGACATCTGGCCAGGCGGGCTGATCCCGGAACCCAGGAGTTGGACCTCGACGTAATCCGCCCAGAACCATTTTGGGTGAACAAAAATTTGGTAGAGGTCGTGAGCGCGAGCGCTGCCGCGGTTGCTGGCGATACGCGAGAGCCTTGGGCGCTCGTTTTTTGGAGCGAGCACGCAGTACAAGAGCACTACGAGCACCGGGAGTCCACCGGACACATTCTTCGCCATGACTCCGGCTGCGGTACAAAGCGCGAATCCCCAGAAACTTGATGTCCTCGATAACGTCCGGTCCCCATAGAGGCTTGCCACGGCGCCTGTAGTCGATGCCACAAGGAGCATGTCGGTATAGCAAAGGCGCGTGAAGATGTGCCACAGCGGGTCGGACAATAGTAAAAGGGCCGTGGACCAAGCCACCACAGCCGATCTAGCAGCGTGCGTCCACCAGAACAGCACGGTTGTCGCAAACACAGCTGCCGCGAGAGCAGGCAATCGAACCGCCCAGAGGGCGATGCCGAAAAGCTTCATAGAAAGTCCCGCCAGCCAGACGAGGAGCGGCGGCTTGTACAGAAAATATCTGCCGAGCACTTTCGGTGTTAACCAGCCGCCTTCAGTGGCCAAGTGGACTGCACCGCTGACGTAATTCGATTCGTCCTGGGCGCGAATTCGCGAAACGGGGTCCGAAAAAGGGCTGGCGGCCCCGGCACGCTCAAGGCCGATGGCCAGCAAGGTGGTGGAGAGGATTACGATGCCGACGAGGTGAACCACTGCGGGGAAGGGTCGCTCATTCTGCATCTCTACGGATGTTACAGCAGTGATGTCCGCCCCATTTGCCAGGAAGCCATGGTCCGGAACCGTAGCAGCTATGATGAGTGTAAGAACCCGATTAAGCGGCTGCGAACAGAAAGACCGCGAAGCACGCGCAGTCGACGTACCTATGAAACTCTCCCGCCGCAATCTGCTGCGCGCCGGGCCGCTGTCCGTGATCCCGGCACTGGCCCGACGTTCCTCCACATCGCTGGGAGGGTTACGATTTCGGCCCAGGGCCTGCCGAGAGACCGCCTCAACCAGGGGCCATTCGGGATCGACCAGGACGAGGGTTGGTTCACCATCGCGGCAACCACACCCTCCGATCAACCCATCCGCAACTGGGGGCGGACTGGTGGGTTACACCTGGGAAGAAAGCGGGCCGTCGCTTGCGGCGCGCCGCGGCGAGGAAACCATCGAGCAGCACGTCGAAAAACTCTCGTCGCTTCCGTTCGTTGACGTCTTGTATATCCGCTGTGACTGGCGTGACGTGCAGAGCCGGGCCGGCAAGCTCGATTTGCATCCCATCTGGAAGCTGACTTTTGACGTGACCAAACGGCTCGGCCTGCGAGTCGCGTTCCGTGTGCAACTTTCCAATCGGAAATTCAGCCCGCTAAGATTGCGATGCCGGATTTTCTGCACGATCCGGTGCCTGTGGCCAAGATCGGTAAACTCGGGCGCCACGGCCGGGATTTCCATGCCGTCGAGCCCCGCTATGATCATCCGGAATTTCAGAAAGCATTTCGTGATTTGAACGAGCTGCGGGCGGCGGAGTTCGATTCGAATCCCCTGGTCGAGTACATGGACCTGATGCAGTACGGTTTTTGGGGTGAAGGCCACACCAGCCCTTTGCCGAACCCTTTTCCGGATTACGTCACTGCCGAGAGGACCTTCGTCGCCATGACGCGACTGCAGCTCGACACCTGGAGGCGTACGCCACTTGCGGTGAACACGCAGCCGGATATCAGCAATACGTAGGGAATTGCGAGGTCGTCGACATGGCGGTGCGCGCTGGCTGCTGGTTGCACTCCGACAGCATTCTGGTGGAAGAGCCCATCCGGATTGAAGAGCCTCGCTAATCGTCCGCCGTGGCTCCCGGTGGTGATGGAGGACGGCTCCCATCACGATTACGACATCAACACGATTCCGGTGGATGCTGCGGGCGTCAATTTACGCGAAAACGCCATGCTGCATGTGCTCGACCTGGGAGCGAACTATTGATCGCTCTGGACGGAGGCCGGAATCTCGTGCGCTACCACGACCGCGATCCCAACGGGTTCCGCGCATTGCAGCGGCGCATGGGTTATCGCGTTCGGCCGGTATGGATCTGGCAAAGAAAACGTTACGGAACGGCGGAGGTGATCGCCGGATTTGCGAACGATGGAGTCGCGGGGGTCCCGGAGTGTTGCGCGCATCGAAAGCCCGGATGGCAAGTTCTGTCGCAGCGGCTCACTCGATGCCGGAGAGCCGCGCGCCGGAAAGGTCCGGCAGGCGTCAAAGCCGGCATCCGCCATGCTATCCGCTGGGCTTGCGCACAGCCCCTGAATCCGGACGGCTTTATGACCGTCCAATTGAGCCAGGGTTCTCGCGCATCACCTCCTGGACTGATCGACTACCAGCGCCAAGCAACGCCGACAAAGACTGGCGCAAGGGAGTCTAAGACATCGCGGGGCCGATTGTAACAATTCGCTGATTGTCCCTGACGCGTAATTTATGTAAACTTCGGATGGATCGACGCGCCTGGGCAGACCATGTCTCAGCGTCGACGCGGGAGAGAAATGATGCGGTACACGAAACACGTTTTTGTTTTTTCCGTTGCGCTGCTGTTGCAAGGCGCGACTCACTACAAGGTGGAGGGCCGGTACCCGGTTCCGGGCGACGGCGGTTTTGACTACGTGACGTTAGACAGTTCGGCCCGGCGGATCTATCTTTCGCACGGCACGCAGGTGGACGTCCTGGACGCGGATAGCGGAAAGGTTGTTGGCGCAATTCCGGATACGCCCGGGGTTCACGGAATTGCGATCGCATCCGATTTCAAGCATGGATTCACCAGCAATGGCCGGGAGAACAAAGTATCGATGTTCGATCCGTCGTCCCTGCAGCTCATCAAGAAAATCGATGTGGGTAAGGGGCCGGACGGCATCTACTACGATCCTGCCACCAAGCGCGTATTTACCAATAACCACGGCTCTCACGACATCAGCGCCATCGACGCCGCGAGCGGCGAGGTTGTAGGTACGGTGAAAGCGGAGGGCGACGGCGAGCAGGCCGTCATCGGCGCCGATGGCATGATTTATGTCAACAGCGAGGACACTGCCGAAGTAGTGGTTTTTGATCCGAAAACGCTGGAAGTAAAGAAGCGATTTCCCATCGGCGTGGCGGAGACTCCGACGGGCCTGGCGTACGATGCCAAGACCAACCGCTTATTCATCGGCTGCCGCAAAGAGCCGAAGCTGGTCGTCATGGATTCCGGCACTGGGAAGGTGATTACCAGCTTTCCAATTGGCTCGGGCGTCGACTTTGCCGCCTTTGACCCAGGGTCGGGTTTGATTTTCCTTTCGTGCGGAGATGGCACTCTGAGCGTCTACCATGAAAAGTCCGCGGACGAATACGAAGACGCGGGAGCCGTCATGACACAGCGGAGCGCGAAGACCATGGCATTCGATCCGAAGACCAAGAAGATTTTTCTTCCGGCGGCCGAATTCGTGGAAATCCCCGCAAGCGATCCGTCGAAGCGGCCTCAGCGCAGGGTGAAGCCGGGGTCATTCGCAGTGCTGATCGTCGGCAAATCGTAACGCCTCCAGATCAGATGCCGGAAGAGGCGACCCGGAATACGGGCGGCGGCGGTTCCGATTCCGCACCCTTTACGGATTGCCAGATCACGCGATTCAGCTCAGACCACGGCGCCAGATCTTGTCCGCGGAAATTCCACTGAGCGGACTCGTTGGCGCCCGGGCCATTTTCCGGATTCTTCTCTTCCAGTGAGACCCCTGGCTGGCGGCACCGATAGGCTCCGGTGGAAGCCTTTGTCTGAAACTCGCCGAGCAAGCTGGACGCCCGGTCATCGAAGTATGTCAGGCTCTTGATACCCAGTAACTGGCCCATGGTTTTCACCACCGACACTGTCGAGTACGATTTACTCGAAACCGCGTGCCGCTTCGTATAGGGCGAAATGACCAACAGGGGCGAGCGATGCGCGTCCACATGTTCAGGCCCGTGCTGGGCGTCATCCTCCAGCACGAAAATGGCGCTCTTCGGCCAATAGCGGCTCTTCGAGATGCGCTCGACGATGCGTCCCAGCGCCAGATCATTGTCCGCAACCATGGCTGTTGGCGTTTGAAAGCCGGGCTCGGTCCCCACCGTGTGGTCGCAGGCACGTAGATGAGGGAAAAGCGCGGCAGTTGACCGTTCTTTTCGAACTCAGTGAACTCCCGCTCCCACTCGTTCACGCGTTGCTGATCGGTGACGTCTCCCAGGTCGTCGCGAAAATTCATGTCGGAGTGGTTCTTCAACCCAGCCAGATAGACGTGCACTTTCTTCGGATCTTGCTGTTCGTGCGCGTACCACTCGCCGTAGTTGCGGAAGCTGATGCCTGCTTTCAGCAGCCGGTCCCACAGAAATCCCGACTGCGGGGCTGCGACTGGCTGGTCATGATCCGCATCGCCGTCATACGGCGCATCCAATATCCCGGGCAAGCGCTGCGAGTATTCGTGCGGCCACATCTTGTCCACGTATTCGGTGCTGGTTCCGGCCGTCGACCAGAAGTGACCATCAGCGCTGACATCGCCATTCACGTAGAAGTTATCGAACAGGATATACTCGCGCGCTAGTGCGTGATGATTGGGAGTGACCCTCTCGCCGAACAGCGTCAACTCTGGACTGCCGTTACCCTCAGGCATGTCGCCCAGGACTTGATCATAACTCCGGCGGCCGTTTGCGATGAAAAGTGTCTTGATGTGAGCGGTGTAAAGCAGCGCAGCAGGGTACGCGCCAACGGGTAGCACGCCCTCGAATGCGATCTCGAGATCCTTCTCTTGCTCCACGCGAAAAGCAGCCACGCCGTTCACGCCGGCAAGCGCCACGAAGAGCCTGCCGTGGTCGTATGACAGCGTGTTGGGCTGCACCCGCTCAGCGTGCCGCCCACCGGACGCAGGTCGATGCGGCGGATTTCCCGCGACGTTTCCAGATGGATCAGTGAGATCGAATCGGAGTCGGAGCAGCTTACCGCCAGCACCTTCGCCTCGGGAATGACTAACATCTGGTTGGGATGGCTACCGATCCAGTTACATTACATAATGCTTATGATTTCGAGACGGTCACCATCTACTACCGATGGCATCCGCTCTTCGGTTTGTCCCTACCTGTTCGAAAGCGACGAAAAGACCGCGACGGCGAATGCATCTACTGCGAGTCAGATGGAAAAATATATCCCCTTCCGAGCTGGATGTTGAGTCCGGAGTGCTCGCAATTCTCGCTCGGCGCTGCGCTGGTTTCTACAGAAGCACTTTCTGAACTTCACGATCTGCTCACGACTTTGCCTATTCACGTCGATTGCGCTAAAGCTGGTCTGAATTCATCGCCCAAGGAGGGCCTAGATGAAACGATCGGCAAAGCCACTCTACCCGCAAATGAATCTTTCCCTCTTCAACATGCCTGCAACAGCAACTCCCGAGGGGCAGCAGAACGAACTGACCATCGCCCTGAGGGAACTATTAATCAGCGCGGCAGAAGCTAAAAGCGAGCAGCCTGGAAACTGAGGAGAGGATGAATCCGAAACTCACGCCTGAACGCCTTTCTCGGAAAGCTCTCGTTTATATCCGTCAGTCCAAACCTAGCCAATTGATTCACAACCGAGAAAGCACACGCCTCCAATTCGGTCTCGCGGATCGAGCCCGCACGCTGGGTTTCCAACGCATCGTCGTCGTGCATCTGCTCAATGATTGGGGGATCGTCGAAGGCCGAGCGGAAGCGGGTGTGTTGGAGACCCAATCGCAACGCTGAAACATTTTTGATTATTTTTGTTCGATTTCTCTGGACAAATCGTTCTGGCTGCTTTAAGCTGAACTGGATGAGTGGCAAACAGACTGGAATCAACGCGGATTCAATCGCCATGCGCAGCAACTGTTTCCGTTCCTGGTTAGTGGTCGTCTCCGCGCTCCAGATCGCCGGTAAAATACTGCCAGCGCGTCAAGTGGTGCTCTGTGCGCCGTGGCAGATTCCGATGGAAGCCTTGGATTCAGAAGCGATCCGCCAAAGGTCAGCAATCAATATTTTCAGAGGGATAGCGAGGTATAGCACAATGTCGCAACATCGACCGACCTTGATCTCCGTCACTTTGGACAGGCTGGAGGTGTCGATCACCGTGACCGACGATTGGCCCCAGTTAGAGACCGCGATGCGATTCCCAATAAGTGCTGAATGGCGAACGGAAACTCGCCCACGACGCAAGCGAATGCGCACGTCTCCGCTGCGCAAATCAAACCACGACAGTTCATGATTTTGGTTGCACGCAACAATGGCGGTCGTGCGATCCTGAATGAACAACCCCGCCGTCAGCTTGCATCCACCGATCTTCATTAGTCTTGGTTTACCGAAAATGCCCGCTTCGAACGGGACGACGTACACGCCACTGCTGCCGTTAGAAGCGATGAGAAGCTTCTCATTCGGCTCATAGGCGAGCCCGAAACAAACTCGGCAGTTCCAGCTTGTCCACCACCTGCCCGCGGGACTCGTCGTACGCCTGCAAATAGTTCGCGTTGTAGCCGTTGTTGGTGCTGATCAGGAATCGGCCCTCGATCTCGATGAGATTGAACGGCTGGTCCCCTCCAGCCACGCGAGTTGCCACAGATGATCTGTCCGGAGCCGCACAGGCGATCGAGAGGAAAGCCAAGATGCCGAATGGAGTCTTAATCATTTGTCGTATCCTCGGGACCGAGCTTCCGGGTTATCGCGCGCGCACCGCGTGTAAAACCTGAGGCGGCGCAGTTGAGTCACGCACCACCAGCTTTCCTGACAACGTTACGTTCTTTGCCGACACCTCTCCACGCATCAGTCCCAGCAGGATTTCCGCGGCCCGGGCCCCCATTTCGTGCATCGGCTGGCGGATGGTCGTGAGCGGCGGGTCTCTGTAGGAGGCGATATAGAGATCATCGAAGCCGGTCACCGACAGATCGCCCGGCACCGCGATGCCAGCGGTACGCGCGCCGCCGAGTAGGCCGAGAGCGGTGAGATCGTCATAGCAGAGGACGGCCGTGGGGCGCCGGCGAAGCGCAAGCAGTCGTTTAACCTAAATCTGGCAGTTGGGGCCGCCAGATTCCGCCATCTACTTGTTGCCGCAACTCATTGCAGAAAAAGCGGTTGTCACCCAGAAGGTGATCTGCGCAGCAGTTGGAACTCGTAGTCGGCAAAAGCGTATCAGAATGCGGCGAAGGCCGAACTGCCGGATTTAGGTTTAATGGCCGCCTGGCGGCGTCGGGTCCGTGTGCACAACCAGGTCGTTAATAAATGGCAGCCCGGCCTCCTCAATTACGCTGCGGTAGCCGCTCAGACGGTCCGCGTCGGATTGATTCCCGTGGCGGCTTCCGATGTACGCCACGCGCCGGTGGCCGAGTTCTAGCAGATGGACCGTCAGGCGCCGTCCGGCTTCGAGGTTGTCGATATTCACGGAACGTGTGTACGCGCCGGGATGTTGGTTGTTGAGCAGGACGATGGGGATCTGCAACGCCGATAAATGACGAAGATACTGGAACCCGACGCGAGACGAGGGAACGATTACGCCATCCACACGCCTTTCATGGAACGATCGTACGACTTCCAGTTCTCGCTTTGGATCCGCGTGAGAGCTGGCCAGAAAAACCGCGTAGCCATGTTGGTTGGCCACTTTTTCGATGCCATCCACAACTCCCCCCACGAATGGGTCGGCGATGTCCGTCACGACGCAGCCCACCGTCATGGAGCGTCGCATCACCAGGCTTCGTCCGATCAGGCTCGCCCGGTAACCTTGCTCGCGCGCGACCTGACAAATTCGCTCGGCCGTTTGGGCATTCACAACGGGGCTTTGCCGCAGAGCTCTAGAAACCGTGGAATGAGAAACGCCGACAATGCGGCCGATGTCTTTAATGGAGACGGGCCGTTTCACATTTTCCCTTCAGTATCTGGACGTGCGTCCCCCTCGCTGGCCCGGCCGGCCCCTCACGAATGATCATGCCCGCAGCCAGGCGATTCCGGCCAGAACGCGTTGCCCTTGTAGTCCAGTTCCTGAAGCCCTTGCCTGGAGGTATAAAAGCCGTCCAGCACGCGGCGTTTGAGCCAGGCAATAAATGGATTGCCTGCGTTTTCCAATTCGACTAACTGCGCCATGCGCGCGGTCGTATCGAGATTTCGGAAGCCGCCCCGCTTTAACGCTGCGAGCCCAGCGCGACAAATCGCCTGGGGCTCTTCGCTTTCCAGTTCGCGCACAGTGTCTTGGCCGTAGAAATCTACCGCCAAGCGGCGGTGCGCGGGTGTGAGCGAGCGCGCCGCGGTGCGAACGCTATCCGAACGCCCCACGATCAGATCAATCCAAACCGCGATCTCCGGCACCGGCGGCACTGCTGGCTCCTCACCAAGCATCAGCGCAACCAGTTCCTGGATCAGCGAGAAGTCTTCGGGCGCGAAATAGCGTGGCGGAGGTGGATCCGGCATAGGCGCGGTCGCCGTCTTCAGCGAGTGTGCCAGATGGTCGAGCGACGGCTCGTACAGGCCCGGCGGCAGGGGTGGCTCCGCGGCTACCAGCGTGCCGCTGAAGCCGGTCAGAGCGGTTGCGCCTCCTAGGCGAAGAATCCAGGAGCGCCGCGTCACTTCGTCATGCGTCATGCCGGTTTCCTCAGGTATTCAGAGGCGATGTAGTCGGCTGCGCGGGCCGAAAGCGCCATGATGGTCAAGGTCGGCTCGTAGCAGCCCTGCGTCACGAAGCAGGCGGCGTCGGTCACGAAGACATTCGGCGCATCATGTACTTGGTTGAAGCGATTCACTACGCTCTTTTTCGGATCGTCGCCCATTCGCGCCGTGCCGGCCTCGTGGATGTTCTTGCCAAAAATACTGAGGCGCTGGGGAATAGGCGCGGGGTTCTCCAGCTTGAGCGAATCCACAATCTCGCCGAGCTTATCGCCCATGGCTTTGGCCATGACGAGTTCATTTTCGCCATAGCTGGCGCGGAAGCGCAGCGTGGGAACGCCCCACGCATCTTTCACCCGCGGGTCCAGCGCAACGTAGTTGTCGTAGCGCGGTAAAGGCTCCCCTTGTGCATAGATCGTGAACATGTAAGGGATCTCTTCCCGAATCTTGCGGCGCAGCTCGCGGCCGAATCCGCGCATTCCGTAGGCGTATGCATAGAGGTCCTGGCGACCGTCGCCGGCCAAATAATAGCCCCGCAGGAAGCGCTTGTCGGAGAAGCGCGCGTCAGCGTTGACGTACTTCGGAATCATGAAACCCATGGGCCGGCCGACGGGCTCGCGCCGCGATGATCTCAGCGAAGGGATCACGCCGCTGGCACTCTCGACGGTGAAATGATCCATCAGGTAATGTCCGAGCGTGCCGGATGATGCGCCTACTCCATCCGGAAAACGCCGCGACCGCGAGTTGAGCAGAATACGCGTGGACTCGAGCGTGCTGGCGGCGAGTACGACCACGCGGCCTCGCGCCTCTCGCTCGGCGTGCGTATTGCGATCGAGGAAGACAACTCCCGAGGCCTTGCCGCGGTCGTCCATCGCGAGATGGCTGACAACGGCGTCACTCACCAGCGTGAAACGTCCGGTCCGCGCCGCATCAGGAAGCGTGACGGACGGGCTATTGAAATACGATGCCGTGAAGCACCCGCGCTGGCACTGCTCGCAGTAGTGGCACGCGGGCCGCCCGTTGAGCGGAACCGTCAGGTTCGCGCTGCGGTCCGGCATCAGGCGCCAGCCGAACTGCTTGCCGATGATGTCCCGCGCATAGACCTCGCCGCAAGAGAGCCGCATGGGCGGCAGAAACTTGCCATCGGGAAACTGCGGAAGCCCCTCGCGGCTCCCGCTGACGCCGATGTACGACTCGACCATATCGTAGTAGGGCTCGATGTCGCGATACGTGACCGGCCAATTCTCGCCGTACCCGTCGCGCGATGCGGGTTGGAATTCGTAATCGGAATAGCGGTAACTGACGCGCCCCCAGCAGAAAGTCTTCCCGCCAACCTGCCGGCCGCGAATCCACATGAAAGGTTTATCCGGGTCCGAGGTGTACGGATTTTCGGTGTCGTCGACGAAGAATTGGTTGCTGTACTCGTCGCAGGCGTCGCAAAGCCTCTGGACCGGCTGCTTCTCGAGAAAGGTTTTCGTGTCGCCGAATCCGCGGAAACGGACTCGGTAGGGCCAAACGTGCTCGGTGAAGTCACGCGTGGGAATGCGTGGCGGCCCGGCCTCCAGCATGAGCACTTGGGCGCCTTTCTCACAGAGCACCTTGGCGACCCAGCCACCGCTAGCCCCCGAACCAACCACAATGGCGTCGTAAATCTTGACCTGTTGGCTCACCGATATCCGGCCTAGAAGATCAGCTTCAGAGCAAGCTGCAGCTCGCGAGGGCCGGCGGTCGTGAGAATTCGCCCGATGTTCCCGTTGCTGTGGTCCGTCACGGGCGCGTTAAATTTTGCATGGTTGAACAGGTTGAAGAAGTCACTGCGGAAGTGCAGGCGAAGCCCTTCAACCAGCGAAAAATCTTTGTGTAGACCCAGATCCACGTTGACCAGTCCGGGGCCCAGAATATTGTTACGGCCGGCGTTGCCATGGCGTCCTGCGGGCACATCCACGTTGAAGGCGTTCAGATTGAACCATTGCTCGGGAGTTTTCGGCCCGCTATTGGGATTGTGTCCGGACACCACGTCGGGGCGCAGCGAGCTTGCGTTGCCGTCGTTACAGAAGCAGGAATCGTTCACACCAAAAGCCGTGAACCAGTAGCCCGTCTGCATCGCCCAGATGCCGTTCAATTCCCAGCCGCCGATGAGCGCGTTGGCGAAGGCCGGCAGGTTCGAGGCGAAATGACGCCCTTTACCGAACGGCAAATCGTAAATGCTGCTGAACACGAAGCACTGGCGGACATCGAAATCCGAGTTTCCATACTCCCAGTTGGCGTGGCGCGGATCGCGAAAAGTATCACCGGCGTGAGCACTGCCCAAATTGGCGTCGGAAGCGTTATCGAGAGTGTGGCCGTACGTATACGAAGCCAGGAACGATAGCCCGCTGGAGAATCGCTTGTCCAGTTTTACCAGAAGGGCGTTGTACCGGGAGTAACCGTTGTTGTTGCTCTGCTGCGATGTGTCCTGGAGGTACGGATAGGGCCACCGCGAGCTGATATCGTCAAAGGTTGTGCCCGGAAACGCCTGGTTGAAGTAGATGAGAGTGTACAGGCTGTGGCCGGCTGCACCGCCGTAGCTGGCTTCGAAGGTCATGTCTTTGGTCACAACCCGCTGCACCGAAAAGTTCCACTGCTCCAGGCGCGGCGTGTGCAAGTGCGCCGGCAGGCTGGCAATCTGGAACTGCGCATTGGGATCCGCCAGCGGGTTGAGCGAAAAATTGGAGTGCAGCGGCTGGTTCGCGGGGCTATAGACCAGATTGAACGGCGGATTATAGCCGGGACTCGGATAGCTCCACGGACCAATCTCCTGGAATCCGTAATAGATGCCAAACCCTCCGCGCAAAACCGTCTTCTGGTTCAAAGAAAATGCGAAGCCGAGCTGGGGCGCCCAGTTGTTCTTGTCCGTCTGCACCAGACCGCGAGAGCCCTTTGGATCCACCTGAATTCCCTGAAAACTGGCCGGAAGGGTATAAGTTCTCGTGCCGGGCAGGATGAACACGCCGCGGTCGAGATCGAAGACGGCCTGATTATCGTGCCGCTCGGTAACGGGAGTGAAGTACTCATACCGCAGGCCCAGATTCAGCGTGAAATTCTTCGCAACCCGATAAGTGTCCTGGAAGTAGTACGAAGTGTTCCACTGGCGATAGATGATGTCGTTGGCCGTCGAGAAGGAGATGTGTGATGGCATGCCCGACAGGAATTGAGCAAAGCCCACCGAGGCCACCATTCCGTCGGTCTTGTTCTGATTCACCGGCCCGATCAGGTTGTTCCAGGTTCCGTTCTTGGCGGTCAGGCCGTTTTGGCTGTATCGGCCAAACAGCGAGTCATTGTCAGAGACGCGATGGTCTATGCGCGTTCCGAAGTTGGAGGAGTTGAAGGTGTGCGGGATGCTGGTCTGGTATTGCAAAGTTCCCGGAATGTTGGGTTCCGGGTAGAGCGCCGCCAGACCTTTGGCGACCGGATCGATCAGGCTGGCCGGCAAGACATTATTTTCATAGGGGCTGGCCAGGACGAACGACGCCCCGCTTGGATTCGAGCTTGAGCCCGACAGGAATTCGGAGAAATCGCCCGCGCGCATCTTACCGTCGGGTACGTTGATGGTTTGCAGGCCGGGCGGGGTGATGTCGCGGACGGCCTCGTAATCCACGAAAAAGAAGGTCTTATTGCGGCCGTCGTAGACTTTCGGGATGAGTACCGGTCCGCCGGCGACCCCGCCAAACTGATTGCGATTCCGGAATCCCCGGCGAATGCCCGCGCGATTGTTCTCCCAGGAGTTGGCGTTGAGGTCGGAATTCCGCCAGTAGTCGTAAAGCGTGCCGTGCAATTGGTTCGTGCCACTCTTGGTGACGATGTTGATGGTTCCGGCCGCCGAGCCCCCATATTGAGCGTCATAAGAGCTGCTTTGAATCTTGAACTCCTGAATGGCGGCCA
Organism: Acidobacteriota bacterium; assembly: GCA_003223115.1. GTDB lineage: Bacteria > Acidobacteriota > Terriglobia > Bryobacterales > Bryobacteraceae > QHXW01. Next base: position 68,426 of record QHXW01000225.1, on the reverse strand, counting down.
GATTCGGGGAGACCGCTACGTTGACGCGCGTCGGCATCTCCGCGGTATTCGTGGTGTTATTCACTCCGTCGAGCAGAAAAGAATTGTCGAATGACCTGGCGCCGCTCAAACTCACGCCGCCCTGCCCGGAATCGCGTGCGCCGTAACTGGGAATCGCCCCAGGCACCAGAGACGCAAGCTGCTGGAAGTTGCGTCCGTTCAGGGGCATGTCCTGAATCTGACGGTTCTGAATCACTTGCCCCATCGTCATATCCTCGGTGTTCAGGGGCGGAGGCACGTCGGACACGGTGACTCGCTGCTCGTTGCTGACCAGCGCCAGAACCGCGTCGACCCGCAAGCGCTGATCCACGTCCAGGACAATGCGCTCAAAAGTGCTTGGAGCAAAGCCGGAGGCTTGGATATTCAAGCTGTATTCGCCCACATGAAGTGGGGTCAGCAGATATTCCCCTGGTTTGTGGACGTGCTGACTGCCACGTTGGTGGAGAGGTTTCGGGCTGTCACGTCGGCACGGGGCACAAGTGCACCGCTGGCGTCACGCACTGTCCCGAGGAGGGTTGCCGAGTCTTTTTGCGCAAAGGCCTGGCTGGAAACCAGGACTAGAAACAGAACGAGAGCACACGCACGTTTGAGCATAGCGGGATTATGTTCGATCTGCGCCAGACTGTCAATGATTTTTAGCAGCCTGCAAACGTGTGTATCTTGAATTGCAAACGTGTGTAGTCCCGGCTACAAACCGATCCCTACACGCCTCTATGCCAGCAACTGCTTCACCACGTTTCCGTGCACATCGGTCAGCCGGAAATCGCGCCCCTGGAAGCGGTGAGTCAGCTTCGTGTGGTCGAAGCCGAGCAATTGCAAGATGGTCGCGTGGAGATCGTGCACGTGTACCGGATCTTTCGCCGTGTTGAAACCCAGCTCGTCTGTTTCGCCTAGCGTAATGCCGGGTTTGATCCCACCACCAGAGAGCCACATCGTGAACGCGTTGGGGTGGTGGTCGCGGCCGTCGTCGCCGCCCTGGCTCATGGGGGTCCGGCCGAATTCACCACCCCAGATGAGCAGGGTGGAATCGAGCAATCCGCGCTGCTTGAGATCGCGGATCAGAGCTGTCGAAGCCTGATCGGTATCGTGGCAGTTTTTCGTGATGTCCTTGACCAGATTGCCGTGCTGGTCCCAAGCCTCGTGATAAAGCTGCACGAAGCGCACGCCGCGTTCTACGAGCCGCCGCGCCAGTAAACAGTTATTGGCAAATGAGGGCTTGCCCAACTCCACGCCATACATTTCGAGCACGCTTTTCGGCTCGCGTGAGAGATTCATCAGCTCGGGCGCGCTCGACTGCATGCGGAACGCCATCTCAAACGAACTGATGCGCGTCGCGATCTCCGGGTCACCGGTCAAGGAGAGGCGCATTTTGTCCAGGCGACGTATGGAATCGAGCGAATCGCGGTCGAGTTCCTGGTCCACGCCGCGCGGATTGGAAAGATAAAGCACCGGATCGCCGCTCGACCGGAATTGAACGCCTTGATAAACCGTTGGCAGAAAGCCGCTGCCCCAGCAGGAATTGCCGCCGCTTGGCCCCTTGGCGCCAGAGCTGAAGACAACGAAAGCCGGAAGGTCGCGCGACTCGCTGCCCAATCCATAAAGCACCCACGCACCCATGCTGGGCCGGCCAAACTGCTGCGTGCCCGTATTCATCAGAAGCTGCCCTGGAGCGTGGTTGAATGCATCGGTGGTCATCGACTTCACAATCGCGATGTCGTCGACCGCGGTCGCGAGATGCGGCAGCAGCTCGGAGATTTCAGCTCCCGACTTGCCATACTTCGCGAATTTGAACTTGGGTCCGAGGAGTTTCGAACTCGGGTTGATGAAGGCCGCGCGATAACCTTTCAGCAGATCAGCCGGCGGCAGGGTACCGTCGTACTTCGCCAGTTGCGGTTTGAAATCGAACAGTTCCAGATGGCTTGGCGCGCCGGCCATGAACAGGAAAATCACGTTCTTGGCTTTTGGAGTTAGGGGCGGCTTCTTAGGCGCAAGCGGATCGTCGGGGGCAGAATTAGACGGAGCGGCAGACGCGGCGCCTGCCAGGAGATTGCCCAGCGCCATGGAGCCCAAACCGATGCCGCACTGCTCAAAGAACCAGCGGCGGCTGACGTGCCGGGGGTGCAAATTCCGGTACAAGTTATCGTGGCAGCTCATGCTATTCCTTCGTGATGGTTTCGTCTAGATTCAGCAGCACCCGCGATACCACCGTCATGGCCGCGAGTTGCACAGGCGTGGTTCCTTGCGGAAGCTTGAGCGGATGCGTTGCGTCGATTCCCGCCAGATTCAACGCGCTCAGCCAGCCTTCGGTCAGCCGCTGCTTTTGCTTGTTCAGCAGCCGCAGCAACTCGGCCAACTCGGGCTCGGTGGGCTTTCTGGCAAGGCACCGTTGAAACGCGTAGGTTAATCGGGCTTGGTCCGTCACGCCGCCGTCGCGCAAACTGCGAAGAGCCAGCGACTGCGCGGATTCCATGAACAGCGTCTCGTTCAGCGTGGTCAATGCCTGCAAAGGAGTGTTGGACCGGGCGCGCCGCACGCAGGAAATATCGCCGTTGGGAGCGTCGAAATTCTGCAGCATGGGGTAAGGGACACTGCGGTATCGGAATGTATAAAGCGCACGCCGGTAGCGGTCTGGCCCGCTTGCCTCTTTCCAGATCTTCGGGCCGTAACTGGCCGGTGGAAGGAATAAAAATTCAGGCGCCGGTGAGTAGACGCTGGGGCCTCCGATCTTTGGATTCAGCAGGCCGCTAGCGGAGAGAGCAATGTCGCGTACGATTTCGCCATCAACGCGAATACGCGGCGCATGGGAGAGGAGACGGTTGTAAGGATCGCGCTTGTAAATCTGCGGTGTCACCCGCGACGATTGGCGGTAAGTTGCAGAGGTCACAATCAGCCGGTGCACGGCCTTCATGCTCCAGTTGCGGTCCATGAATTCGACTGCCAGCCAGTCGAGAAGCTCGGGGTGAGACGGCACTTCGCTCTGCCTGCCGAGATCTTCGGCGGTTGCCACCAGGCCGATGCCGAAGTAAGCCTGCCACGTACGATTCACAAACGCTCGCGCCGTAGTGGGAGAATTGCGGTCCACCAGCCACCGCGCGAAAGTCAGACGCGGGGGCGCGGAGCCTTGGGGCTGGGGATTCAAGAATGCCGGCACACCCGGAGTGACGAGTTTGGTCCGCTTAAGAAAGTCACCGCGGGTCAGGATGTGCGTCTCGCGCGGCTCGTCGCGCTCCTCGAGCACCAGTTGCGTTGATGCTTCGGGATGCTCGCGCCATAAATCCGCAATCTTCGCGTTCGATTCGCGCCAGTCGGGAACCGTCGTACGCCAGTAGCCGAACACTGTAGCAATCTGCGCTGGAGTGCGCTGCTCCCGCGGAATGGCGAGTACATCGCGGACCGCTTGCGGCAAAGGGTCGGCAATGGCATTCGCGGCGGTAGTGATCGCGAGCCGGAATCGCCCGAGATTATGGTTTTGATTGTCGTCGCTATTCCAGCCGCCGTGTTTCTGGCTCAAATAAAAAGTAAGGATCGTCCCGCCCGCATTCGAAACAGGAGCAGCGGCCGTGAATACGGCTTTGCGCGGCTGGTTACGGAGTCCGGGACCCGCATCGATGCCCCAGGCTGTGTCCTCATTGCCGTCGATCGCGAATTCGACCCGACCTGTGACTCGACGCTTTCCGCTCTTGTCATCGTAGATCGCGTCCAGCGGCGTCTCGGGCGGATTGATGTCCGCGGTGGCTTTGCTAAATTTGACCTTGGCCGTCTTCTCCGGCGCGTTTGCCGCAGCGGTCTCCACTTCAAACTCGGTGAGCGCGCTTGTCCCTTTTATGGAACGCCCCGGGCCTCCTCGCGGCAAGTTCGGATCGTTCAGAAGTTCCAGCCGGAACGCGGTGATGTTCTGCAGATCGGTTTTCGCAATCAGCTTCACACGGTGTTTGGTTGGCGCATATCCCTGAGCCAGCAGTGAACCGTCTTTCATCGGGAGGTAACGTTGTCCGCCCGTCGAAATGTCTTCGATCTCGGGCCGCACTACGGTCCACTCCGGCTGATCCGTTTTCACTTTTTCTTCCCAGGCCTGCATGCGATCGGTCCAAGCCGGGTTACGTCGCTGGATATCCGCCTCGACCTCCCGAGTACGCCGGAAAATCTCCGCGCGTTTGGCCTGCTCTTCGGTCGTATATACGGCAATGTTGGCTTCGTGCGAGTTGTTGAGGAACGCGAACAGGCGGTAATACTCTTCCTGCGTGAGCGGATCGAACTTGTGGTTGTGGCATTGGGCGCACTGAATGGTCACGCCCAATATGCCCTTGCCGATGGCGTCCATGCGATCGAACATGGATTCCATGCGGAACTGCTCCGGATCGATGCCGCCTTCCTCGTTGATCATGGAATTACGCAGAAACCCGGTGGCGACAATCTGGTCCTGCGTGGCATTGGGCAACTCATCGCCCGCGATCTGGTCAATGACGAACTGATCGTACGGCAGATCGTGGTTGAGCGCGTTGATCACCCAATCGCGGTAGAACCAGACCCAGCGCTGCTTGTCCTTCTCGTAACCATCCGAATCGGCGTAGCGCGCCGCATCCAGCCAGAGCCGTCCCCAACGCTCGCCATAATGCGGAGAGTTCAGCAGCCGGTCCACCTGCTTTTCGTATGCGTTGCGGCCGCGGTCGTTCAAAAACGAATCCACCTCTTCGACAGACGGCGGCAACCCGATGAGGTCCAGGCTGAGCCGGCGCAAGAGTGTCACGCGATCGGCTTCCGGACTCGGGGACGATCCTTCTTTCTCCAGGCGCGCCAGAACGAATTGATCGATGGGAGTTTTCGGCCAGGCCTTGTTCGCGACTTTCGGCAGCGCCGGCCGCGTGGGCGGAATATACGCCCAATGCTTCTTCTGCGGCGAGGTTTCGACGCGAGCGTTCTCCGGCCACTCGGCGCCCTGATCGATCCACACCTGTATCCGGGCGATCTGTGCATCTTCGAGCGGTTTGCCGTTCATGGGCATGCGAACTTGTTCGCCGATGCCGGCGACACGGCGGTATAGTGCGCTCTCTGCCGCCTTGCCCGGAACGATGACAACACTCGATTGGCCGCCGGCGAGTGCCGCCTTCGCCGAGTCCAGCCGCAATCCCGACATTTGCAATTTCGGGCCATGGCAGGCATAGCAGAAGGTCTCAAAGATCGGCTGGATGTCTTTCGAGAAATCGATTTTGGTGGATGCCGCTGTTTGTGCCTGTGCTCGTGGACCCGGCGCGGAGTTTATAAATAGAAAAATAAGGCCGAGCGCACCCGCCCAACTCATTCGTGTTCTTGGTCGATTTTTCATGTTTCTGGTAGTCAGGCCACTCATTGCCAGCGTAAGCGGATTGTAACATTTGGTTCCGCCGCGGATCATCCCGCCGGCAAAGCCATTCGCCGATCAGAAGACGATTTTCGCACCCAGCTGAATGTTCCGCGGAGCACTGACGCTTCCGCCCCACATCCCAAACGACGGGCTAGCCACATCGGTGTTCACCGGATTGAAGCCGGAAAAGTTCGATGCCGTGAAAATGTGCCAGTTCCACACGTTGAAGGCCTCCGCGCGAATCTGCAGCGATATTCTTTCGGTGATTTGCGTCTTCTTGGTTAGCCCCAGGTCTTCGTTGTGATATCCAAATCCGCGAATGCTCGAGACACGCGGTCCCGCTCCGCCGTAAAAGTTAAAGATGTTGGCGGGTTGGAAGGCGGACGCGTTGAATAGCGGTTTGTTGACATCAAATTGACTCTTGTCCTGGGCGAAGGGGTTTCCGCCAGGCAGGAAGGCTGGAATGCAGCCCATGGCAAACTGTCCCGGAATATTGCAGTTGCTCGAACGGAAATAAATCGGCTGACCCGACGAATAGCGGATGATGCTGGTCAGTTCCCACCCACCTACTACTTTGTCCAGCAGGGAGCTCTTGCTCAGGAAGCGCTTGCCCGTACCGAAAGGCAATTGGTAAGTGAAGGACACCGACAGGATCTGCGGGACATCGCTTGAAGCCAGTGACTTATTCCGTTTTCGTTCGAAGGGCGAGATCACGCCGGTCAAGCCGCTCCACGCCCCGGTCGCACTTTGCGCGCTCTCGGCGTCGGTGATAGTCTTCGACCACGTGTAGGAAGCCAGCATCCAAACGCCGTGCGAGAAGCGTTTCTCTGCTTTGATCTGCAGGGAGTTATAGGTGGAGTTGCCGACGTTTTCGTTTTGGCCGTAAATGTTGCCGCAATACTGCGGGTACGGCAGCAGCGCCTGTGCCACCGACGGCGCGCAACCGGTCATTTGTTCCACCCAACCGGAGTAAGGAATGGACACACCGTCCAGTTGCGTCTGGCCAGGCTCGAATTGATCATAAAGGTGATTGCCCATGGAGAGCAGGCTGGGGTTCAGAGCGTTGACCGGGGCGATCTGGGAAAGAAGGCGAGTCCCTTTATTTCCGACGTAAGCGACTGCCACATACGTGTTCTCTGTGAACTGGTGCTCGAGCGACAGGTTCCACTGCTGGGCATATGGGAGCTGATTGGCGTCCAGGGGACGATAGTTAGGCGCATTCTGTCCGTTTAAATAAGTCGAATTGATGAACGGCGGATGCGCGAAGTTTTGCGGGAAGCCGTTCTGAAGCAGAAACGCGGGCTGCAGACCGCCCAGCGAGCTATTGAAGGACACATTGGCATTGAATCCATCGGTGGCGATGCCGCCATTCCACCCAGGGTAGAAATTCTGCTCGAAAAAGAGGCCGTAGCCGGCGCGAACTACATTTTTCTGGTTCAGGGCGTACGCCAGACCCAGGCGCGGACCAAAGCCCTTATGGAAACTTTTTTCCGGGTGCCGGTCGCCATAGCTGGCATCGCCCCACTTCTTTCCGGCGAACGCCAGCCTTCCGGGTCGGCCGCCGGCTCCTGGGTTCGGGCCAACCGGGTCGAAAAACGAAGTCCGATCTTTTTTCTCTACCGATGGTTCAAACACATCCCAACGCAGACCGAGCGTAAGGCTCAGCTTGCTCGTCGCCTTCCAGTTATCGGAAACGAACCAGCCAAACGCGTCGCCCTTTGGTTTCCAATCGGGCAGAGTATAGAATGTTGCGCTGGCGGAGGCCACGTCACCCAAAAGAAAGCTGGCCATAGAATTCCCGCTGGGGATTCCGAGAAGACCCGTATTCAGATCCGAGAAGAAAAAGCTCCCCGCGCCATTGGCTTCGGTATGGGTTGGATATTGAACATTGCGGTATTCGCCGCCAAAATGCAGCGAATGCTTTCCGCGCACCCAGGTCAGCGTGTCGTTGAAGACCCAGGTCGGCCGCCGGGTGTAAAAGTCTCCCGAGCCTCCATAGCCGTCATATTCGCTGAAACTGATGCCCGAAGCGTGCGCGTGATTGTAGACGCCGGGGATCAACGGGAGCTGGCTCACACAACAGTCACTCGAGGTGTAGAGCTTTGTGGGAAGATCGAGATAACCTGCCGCGAAGTGATTCAGCAGAGTTGGCTGGAAAGTGTGATCGTAGTTGAATCGGGCCACGTGACTGTAGTTCGGTATGCGTGTTTGGCTCCCGTCGATAACCGCGGGAAATGCGTGTTGGGTGAACGGAAGCGTACCGCGGTAGTGATACGTCAAAGAGAAGTGGTCATTGTCGCCAAAGTATTGGTCCCCGCGGACGTCCCACTGATCAGTGTTCGCATTAAGCGAGCTCGCCAGGCCGTTTGGAGATTCCCAATTCGCGCTTATCCCGGGACGGTTGGGCGTCGGAACGAATTTCAGCCATCCTGGCGCGAGAGAAGCCGCGAGGCGCGGATCCGTGGGGCAGATCACGTTGGGCGTCTTACCGTCACAACCCATGAACTGATTGCGCACGCTCTTGCCGTTGACCGTTCGGGTTGTGTCGGGGTCGAAAATCGGATTCGGCCATTCGCTGAAATCGCCCTTACGCATTTTTTCTGTGGGAACAGTCAGAATCGGCTTGTTGGTAGAACCCACCGAGCGGTAACCTTCGAAGTTGACGAAATAGTACGACTTCTTCCGGGCAGACCAGAACAACGGCAGTTTGAGTGGGCCGCCGGTGTAGGCCCCGAAGTCGTTTTCCAAGTCCTTCGATTTGCGGGCGACACCGAACTGGCGCGCATTGAAGAAGCTGTTGCGATGGTACTCATACACTCCGCCGTGTAGATTATTGGTGCCTTCCTTCGTGCTGGCAACAATTACAGCGGCGGCTGACGACCCGTATTGCGGATCGAAGTTGGACATCAGGACGCTGATTTCACCGACCGATTCGGGCGAGATGGGGAAGTCGTTGTGGATGGCGACCATGCCGCTCTGGCTCAAGAGCCCTTCCATCATGCTGACGCCGTCGAGAACGGCTTCATCGGAAAACAGTTGGCCGCCGTTGAAGCGTGCCGTGAAAGCGTCTGCAGTGCCTCCCGCATTCACGCCTGGCAAAAGGGTTACGAATACAGCGGCCGAACGCTGGCCACCCGCGACCTGCAGAGGGAGAGTTTCTATTTCCGTACGTGCGATGGCTCCTTTGACCTCGCCGGTTTCGAAGTTTAACGGGGAGGCGTCGGCAACCACTTCGATCGTCTGTTCGGCTGTCCCTACCTGGAGCATGACCGGCACTCGGACCGATTCATTCAGATGGACCGTGATGCCTTTCTGCACGAAGTCCCGGAACCCCTTCGCAGCCACCTGCAGATCGTAGGTTGACTGCTGCAGGTTGGGAAACGAGAAAAGACCGTCGGTAGCGGTGCTCAGGCTGGTGACCGTTCCAGTGGCTGTGTTCGTCAGTTTTACCTCGGCGCCGGGAACCACGGCTCCCGCCGGGTCCGAAACCACGCCGGTAAGGGTAGCATTTGAACTTTGTCCGAAGCCAATCTGAGCAGCCAGAATAACGAAGCACAGAGCGAACAGGCAGAACCTGTAGAAAAAGGTCGACATAACAGCCTCCCGTTCGTGTCCAATGTGGAGGCACTTATACTACCATCGTAAGCCGATGTCAACGGACGACCGACACGGACACGACACGGACCTCGACACGGACTGCCGGCGCGTGAGTGTATACTGCAGCTTCGTGAAAACAGAGCGACGTGTGCAAGAAAAGTGCACGAATCGACCACTCTTCACAAACGGGTTTGCCTAGAACGCGCGTGCTTTTTCGCGCTGGCCTGCGCGCTCGGCGCACTGATGGCACGGCTGTCGCGGGCATTTAGCCGGAGCGGCTGCGCTGCGGGGCTGCGGCGAACCTCAACTATTGCGCCGGGCTGGCGCCGAACCAGCCGCTGGAGTGTAATGCGGATTTCGAGGATTGTGCGGTTGATAGATAGGCTCCACCTGTGGAACGGCTTCGCGCTTTCGACCCAGGCCGTGTACGCTAAGTCCCGCAGAAAAGTTGCTCCTGCCGCGATCCTCTTATAGACCAGCTCGCGCTTCCTGGTTATCCTTGTCCCGAAACGCTCCGGCACGATCCAACCTGTAGACGTCTTCCACGAAATTACGTGCATCGAGCGAGTAATTTAGCGCAGCCGCCACGCGTTGTCCAGATACCGCGCTTCTCGCGGCACGTACTTCGTCAGGTTCGACTCAGTGGTGGCAATCAGATCCACAAATTCAGATTCGAACCGTCCGTGAATGTTCGGATCACGTGTGTATCCTTTGGGGTTGTCGCCGACGCAGTCATCGTGATGAATCGAGTCGTGGAGCGGCATGGCGGCATCGGCTACATAATGGCCGAGCCATCCCATATAAAACGCGATGTCGGTGGTGAGCATCTCCTTGACCCGTTCGGCATCCTGAAATGCGGGAATGCCTGCGAAATCTGCCTGTAAAGCGAGGAGATATTAGAAAACGGCCGCGAATCCTGATCGAAAACGTGGCGATAGAGCCGCATGCCGGCTTTCATACGCTCATAGCCCTCGATGATCGAGTAAGCCTGGAGGCCCGTGTAGCGAATGTTCAACAGTTTCGCGCGCTCGGGATCGGTCTTGCTGACCCGCAGATATTCGTCGTGGACGCGAAGGATAAACTCGGTTCGCGAATGCCGGCTCAGGAATGAAATCGAAGCCCTCGGTGTACCAGCTATGGTTCGCATCTTCGGAGATCCGCAAGTACGCTTCGGCCACGCTGCGCCACGTGTCGGAAATGGTCCCCAGATGTCCGATGTAAGCCTTATACGCCTTCAAAAAATGGGTCAGTTTGACGGGATCATTTCAACTGCGGCGAGGTTGGCGAGCGTGTGACCTCGCACACCCCAGGCAGCGATATTCTGAGCTGCCAACAACAGTGCACAGAATGCAGCGACGGTCCTGGTGGTCATGAGGGTTCCATCATACCGGGGTTTTAGAACTTCAGCCGAAGAGCGAATTGCATCAGGTGCGGGTCGCTGGCGAGGGTTGATGGTGCCTGCGGCGCTGCTGCTGAAGTCGCGGTTCGGGAAGCCAAACTGCACAGTGTTGGTCAGGTTGAAAATCTCCCACCGGAACTCCAAGGCTGTGGCTTCAAGGCTGTGGCTTCCCGGATCGGGAATTCCCGGTGGATGGCGAAATCGAAGACTTTGTTCCCGGAGCCCGCAGCTGCTGCAATGCGAAAGCATCTGTCGCGTTCGATGCGAGCGCACCGCAAGCCTGGTTGCGGGAGGCGTAGAACCAGCAGTCAACGTTCTCTACCAGAAGCGGTGTTCCAATCACAGTCGGCAGGGCCGTTGCGGCGCCAAACTTGTCGATCGCGTTGCTCAGGTTGCCTCCTGAGTTGACCATGAACGGGCGGCCAACAGCAGCAGCGGCGTTAAAGACGTTGATACTCGGGCCGGATGAACGAGCGTCCCAGCTCCAGGGCCGGCCCAATCCGCCGAAAGAATTCCGAATCGTAATGGAACAGGGTGCTGGTATACAGTCCTCTCAGGCCAAACAGGCTAAGAATCTCATCTGCGCTGCCGATTCGGTAAGCTCCCACCAATTCGCTGCGCACCCTATTCCACAACCACAAGGAGAGATGGCGAGTAGAACTGGTTTTGGCTCCAAGTCTCAAACGGGTGATCATGACATTGCGCGCACTCCATCCGCCGGCCCCAGAACACGCGAACCAGTTCTGGCATGGTGACTTCGGGCCGCTGGATCTCCGTAATGTAGTAGAAATTTCGCGCGGCTGCGGCATTTGTGCCGCGATGCGCTCGCGGGCCATCTGATCATAAGGCTTGTTGGAGGCGACGCTCTCGACGATCCAATCCTCATAGGCCTTGGTCATGCGGAGGTCCTGGACGGTGTTATAAGTCACGCGCAGCAGGTCGCCGAAACGAAAGCTCCAGAAATCCACGTACTCGGGAGAGTTCAACAGCTGTTCAATCAGCTTGCTGTTCAATCAGCTCCTCGCGTTTGCGTGGATTCTTGTCGGCCAGGAACTCGCGCACGCATACCGGTGGAAGCAAGGTGCCGGTCAAATCCAGACAGATGCGCCGGAGAAATTCCGAATCGTCCGACATCTCCGATGGCAGTATCTGGAACTTGCGAAGCTTGGCGAACACAGACTCATCAATATAGTTGCGGGCCTCGAGCTTTGGATAATTGGCTATCGGCTTTTCGATGACGCCCACTTGGAGGCTGACGGTGCGGCCGGGGGCTCGGACCAGCACCACGGTCTCACCGGGTTTCTTTGCCTCGATCACACCGTCTTCGCCAGCGCGGGCGATGGCCTCGTCGTTGACGATGTAGCGCACCTGATCCGTGATATCTTCGCCATGCCCGTTCGAAAATGCGCGGTAACCAGCAGTTGCTGCCACGCGCCGGAGTTCAGCACAACCTGCTGGGGAAAGACGTCCACGCGCTCTGCCGTCGTATCACTCTGCTGTGAATTCTCACCATACGGCGCGCCGGCACGGATCCACTTCAGAATCGTTTCGTAATCGGCGGAACCGGTCGTGAAGTGCAACCCGCCGCCATGCGGCACTTGAAAGGTTGGTTTCCTCAGCAGCAGACTTTTTTCAGGCTCATTGATATTGATGCGCGCGACCTTGGGCTCGACGTCGGGAGTGAGCACGTGGAAGGTCCCGCCTTCCACGATAATGTGTAATCCTGCCGAGGGAACTGAGCGTTCATCGAGAGCTTGAATCCGCCGCGGCCTTTCACACTGCCGTGGCAATCCGCGTTGTTGCATCCCCGCTTCGTGAAAATCGACGCAATGTCGTGCGCGAAACTGAAGGAGCGCTGCTTTGCAAACGCTTCTATGCGGACGCCGGCTTTCGCTATTCTTCCCTGGAACTCGGCTGTAATCGTAGCCGGACCGTTCGCTTTTGGAGTGAACACTCCTGATTTGTCGACCTCGCCTATCCCGGCGGGCGAAACAGAGAACCGGGCACTCGAAGTGACGTCGCGCTCCAGGCCAGCCTGTTGGCCCAGCACGAGAAAATGTTGCGTTGACTGCGCCCCCCAAATCGTGATGTTGTCGGGGCACAGGCGAATGTCATGAGCCGCCTGTCCGCAGAGCAGAGCGACGCCGAACGCAGACAGGAAGCCACAAATAGCCGCGAGAATTCTCATGGCTCCGAAGCCTTCACCACCATCAAAGGGATTTCCCGAACGAGAATGGTGGGATCAGGCCGACTGCCTACTATAGGCTGGCAGTGAAGCTGAACAATCTTTGGCATGGACGTCAAGGGCGCGTTGGTATCCGCCAGCAGAACGATCGTGGCCTTTTGAATTTTGGGAACCAGCGCCTCCGCATTCTCGTCAATGTCCGTGGGCGCGCGGTCATCGTGGAACTCGGCGGCCGGTAATGCCGTCACGCCATCGGGCAGTCTGACGAATGAGAACGAAACGTCTCGGGTGAAGCCTTCTTCGTATGAGGTGGTGAGGGTCAGCTTCCGGGCCCGGCCGCGAACCAGGTTGATGTGATCTCCCTCGCTGATCGATATTTCACCTACGTGTGGAATCTGCCGCCGCACCAGAACACGGTAACTCGGCTTGCCGTAACGCGATGTTACGTCGCGGACATGGAGGACGTACTCGCCGCGCTCAAACGTATACTCGGCCTTGGGCTCAATTCCCTTGAGATACACCTGCGGGTCGGCGTTGTTGTTATAAACCGATACGCGCCGGTGGACGTTTGAAAACAGTTCCTGATCCCGATTGTCCACGACTCCTAACCTGGGAACGAACTGAGGCGGCCCTAGCTAGCGTCCCTAGCGGGAGTTTTCCCACGACGCGAAAGGAAAGGTGGGGTATCCTTTCCAGGATGAGGAGGATAGCGCGGGTATTCCGTATATACCACGCGGTCAGCCGACGACGGGTAGCGCGTGAAGAGCTTCCACCATGGGCTTGCGGTCCTGATCAAACTCTTGGATCTGCCAGCGCACGCGCGGTCGGCCCTTGTTACCAGTCATATCGATCAGACGGCAACAGCGGACTTCGGCCCACTCGGCCAACAGCCGGCGAGGGCCGCCAGCAAAGGTGGTTTTCTGTTTCGCTCGCAGGTGCAGCAGCGTGACCAGCAGATAGGCCGTCACACACATGAAAGCATGCACGTGCAGTTTCTGATCGGTCCAGTGAAATTGTGTCGAGTGGAGAGAGCATGTGGGGATCTTTCAAATCGCTATCCGAACCGAGGCCATGACGGTATCGTACAATTTCTCGCTTCAAATGTCCAGCTTATTCGGTCAAACCGCCTTATATTGACACTACGGTAAAACTACTCGCCTGATTTCCGTATATACGCATTGGCCGCGCCATCTCCTTTCCTGCCAATGCCTTGCGGAAGAATCGTGCTGTCGCCCTAGGAAACTCGCGCTAGTTCCGGCGTTTCAATTTCGAAAACAAGCTTCTGGCCCGGACTTACTTTGAATCGGAAGTTATCCAGGTCGCCCGGATGCCCGATTGCGCCTTCGATCATTGCAGGAATCTGAATCTCCTGTGCCTGGGCGACGGCGTCGTTCGGCTCGCGTTCCGCAACCGCCGAAACAGGTGCGTGCGTGCCGCTAGCCGGTGATTGCTCCGGTTTTCTGTCTGCATCCGACGGCGGCCGGGGATTTGACGAGCCACCGCGCGCTTGCCCCGCGGGGTGTTCCATCTCGTGGGCCGATCTGGATTCCAGGATGGTGGCCCAATCGGTTTGCAGTTTTCGAAGGAAACTTCTTTCCTGCCATTCCGGCTGTGGGCGTGGGGTTTGAACATTTGCCGGCCTCGGGTCGCCCGCGAGAGAAATCCGTAAAAGATAAGTGCAGTCGCTGGCGCCTCGGCCAAAGATCGAGGAGACCTCCACGAGATATCGCCCACTCTGTGGAACTCGAAACGTCCCCTGAGCCTTGAGCGGCATCAGGTCTGAAATTGGTTCCTGGTCGAATAGAATTCGACTCGGCCGATCCGGATCGAACCAGCTTCCGCCCGGACGATACAGAACCAGGTGCGGATCGAAACCTTCGGCCTGCACAACCTCGAAGGAAAGTTCCTGAGCCGCTTTGGCGTCGACTGCGTAGAAGTCCAGCTCTCCCGGTTTTTCCAAGCGCCCGTTGATCAGGGCAGGCAGATCCACTACTTGAGCGTACTTCGCGCTCGAATGCCGTTGCGCCGTCTCCATAACCAGCAGGTCGCTGATTACGTTAAAAGTCACAGCGTTTGACAGCCCGTAAGGGGTGACGACTTTTACATAGTGGTCCCCGAGGCGGGCTGCCGGTTCAATCTGTAACTCGACGAAAGTGCGATAAATGCGGGGAGGGTCTTTAGGCTTCTCGCCGGGAGTGGCGTCACCCTTGACTTCTTCTCGAACCTCCTCGGTTCTGAAGATCCGTCCACTCAGTCCCTTATCGGCAAACCAAAGCGCGTACGATCCATCAAGGAATTTGCCGCCGATTACGCCCTGAACGGTCGTGCCCTGGCGCCCGCAACTCGGCTCCATGCTGGCGGATTTACCTTGCTGCGGATGGCGTGAGTGTCCATACGGGCTCTGATTCGAGGCTACGCCATACAGTAATACAAAGGTCTTCAACCTTCAATGAGTTCCCGGGCTTTCTGAGTGAAGCCTTCTGAGTGAAGTCTCGCATAACGCCATGGCGTGAGTTGTATACTGCACCTTCGTGAAAGCGGAACAAAGTGTATACGGCAGAGTGCACGGAGCAGGCACTCCTCAGAGGCGGGTTTTTCTGAGGCGCGCCCGCTTTTTCGCGCTGGCCTATGCGCTCGGCTCAATGATTACTGGCTCGGCTGCCGCGGCACTTACGCTGGAGCGGCTACGCTGCGAGTATCTTTCCAACCCATTAGGCATCGATGTCACGCAGCCGCGGTTGAGTTGGGTCCTGCGTACTGAATCGACCGGCGCGCGAAGCGAGAAGCAGACGGCTTACCGCATTCTGGTAGCGAGCACACCCGAGTTGCTTAAGAAAGACACGGGCGACCTCTGGGACTCGGGGAAAATCTCTTCCGGCGAAACCATCCATATTGTGTATGCTGGCAAACCTCTCGCCAGCCGCATGGCGTGCTTTTGGAAAGTCCGCGTATGGGATGGCGCCGGTCAGCCCTCGCCCTGGAGCGCTCCAGCCATGTGGTCCATGGGGCTGCTCAATCAATCCGAATGGCGAGCGCAGTGGATCTCGAATCCGAAGGCCGCCGTTGAAGCCGCTACATCGCAACCGGCAGATCTC
The DNA here is from genome assembly GCA_003223115.1 of Acidobacteriota bacterium. GTDB lineage: Bacteria > Acidobacteriota > Terriglobia > Bryobacterales > Bryobacteraceae > QHXW01. The sequence continues at coordinate 52,770 of QHXW01000225.1, read as the reverse complement.
GTGCGCAAACAATTTCGACTTTCGGCGCCGGTCGGCAGAGCCATGGTCTACGTCACTGCGCGCGGCCTTTACGAATTACGAATCAATGGCCAGCGGGTTGGCGATCACGTGCTCGCTCCCGAGTGGACCAGCTATGGCAAGCGGCTGCAATATCAGGCTTACGATGTCACCAAACAGGTGCGCGCTGGAGAGAATGTGATGGCCGCGCTGCTGGGCGCGGGTTGGTACGTGGGACGAATCGGGTTGTTTAAAGGGCGTCAGATTTATGGCAATGTCCCGCAACTGCTGCTTCGTCTCGATGCAGAGATGGCGAATGGTCGAACGGAAACCGTGGTCAGTGATGCGTCCTGGCGACATGCTCCCGAATCGCCGTTCATTGCGGCCGATATGTTGGACGGCGAAGTTTATGATGCCCGCAAGGAGCCGGCAGGCTGGGACTCACCTGCAGTTTCTGACCGGGACTGGCCTGTTGTTTCGGCCGAGGCCGATTTGGGCTCGAGCCGGCTGGTGTCCCAGCGAAACGAACCGCTACGCATCGTACGTGAAATCAGGCCGGTGGCCGTCACGGAACCCGTGTCCGGCGTTTGGGTGTTCGATCTGGGCCAGAACCTGGTGGGATGGTGCCGGCTGAAAATCAAGGGTCGTCCAGGCCAACCGATCACGATACGCTACGCGGAAATGCTCGACGACAATGGTGCCTTCTACACCGCAAACCTGCGTGGCGCCATGGTGACAGACCGGTACTTCACCCGCACCGCCGATGAAGAGGTGTATGAACCCCGCTTCACTTACCACGGCTTTCGTTATGTCGAAGTGCGCGGCTTGACGGAGCGTCCCTCCGAGAACGCGCTCGTGGCCCGCGTGATTCACTCGGCAGCGCCCGAAACCGGCGTGTTCGAAACGTCAAGCGCATACGTGAGCCAACTGATGACCAATATCGTGTGGACTGAGCGAGCCAATCTGTTCAGCATTCCGACGGACTGCCCGCAACGCGATGAGAGGCTTGGCTGGATGGGCGATATTCAGGCCTTTGGCCAGACCGCTATTTTCAACATGGACGTGGCGGCATTCTTGACCAAGTGGCTGCAGGATGTTCGTGACGATCAGCTCCCCGACGGCCGGTTTCCCGACTTCGCGCCCAATCCGAATACCGTCCTGAAGCATGACCAGTTTTTCGGTGCGCCTGCATGGGGCGATGCCGGCACCGTGGTGCCCTGGCGCATGTATCAGAACTATGCCGATCGGCAGCTTCTCGCGGAGCACTTTGAGGCCGCGCGGCGGTGGGTGGATTTCATCGAGCGCAGTAACTCAAACCTGCTCTGGGAAAAGGCGCGGGGCAACGACTATAACGATTGGCTGAACGCCGACACACTGATGTTCGAGGGCTGGCCCAAAACGGGTGGCGCTGTACCACAGCCGGTTTTCGCGACTGCATTTTTTGCGCACTCGACGGACATCGTGGCGAAAATGGCTGCCGTGCTCGGCCGCACGGAAGGCGCCGAACATTACCGCCAGCTTTTTGATCACATCAAGTCCGCATTCAACCGCGCCTACGTGAAAGAAAACGGGGAAATCCAGGGCGACACGCAGGCTGGATACGCGCTGGCTCTAAACTTCAACCTGCTGCCGGACGAGTCGAGATCCAAGGTGTTCACGCGCATGCTGGAGGCCTTTGCGCGATACAACGGTCACTTGTCCACCGGAATTCAATCGACTCACCGTCTGCTACTCGAGTTGACGCGCGGCGGCCGCTCCGATGAAGCCTATCGGCTGCTCAATCTACGCACTTTTCCTTCATGGGGATTCATGATTACCAACGGTGCGACCACGATTTGGGAGCGCTGGGACGGCTATGTGAAAGGCCGGGGATTCCAAAACCCGGAGATGAATTCATTTAACCACTGGGCGCTTGGATCGGTAGGAGAGTGGATGTGGCGCACCATCGCCGGCATCAATCCGGACGAAGAATCGCCCGGCTTTCGTCATTTCTACATCCGACCGCAGCCGGGCGGCGGGTTGACGTGGGCACGCGGCGAATATGAATCTATACGCGGACGCATTGTGTCGGACTGGCGCATTGAGGGCGGCGTGATCCGTTTGCGTGTTGTGGTGCCGCCGAATACTTCCGCCACCGTCTCGGTTCCAACAAAGGATACCGGGGCCGTACGCGAAAGCGGCCGCATCGCCGGCAAAGCCCCGGGTGTCAAAACTCTCGAGCCAGAGACTGATGCCGCGCGTTTTCGCGTTGACTCCGGTGAATACGTGTTCACCGCGCCTTTCATCTAGCGCGCGAGACCAGCCGTTATGGCGTATACTCGCAAGTCTTCCAGAGCAGTAGATTCTAGAACGTTCCATAGGAACAAGGAGAATTGACGGTGCATCGATTTTTTCAACACGTCTTGCTTGGATTCATTGCTTTGTCGTGGTGCGCTTCGTTGCAAGCCCAAACCCAGAAGGGAGTCTTCAACGTCCGGGATTTCGGGGCCACAGGCAGAAAATCGGACGATGCTCTGCCTGCAATTCAAAAGGCAATCGACACCTGTGTGGCGGCCGGTGGCGGCACCGTCTTTCTGCCCGCCGGCGAGTACACGTCCGGCCAAATCCGGCTCAAGAGTCATGTGCGGCTCTACATCGATTCAGGAGCCACGCTTTTCGCCTCGCTCGATGGCAAGGCCTTCGACAAAGACAAGGCGGCGTTGATTTATGCGCAGGACGTGGAGAATATTACGATTGAAGGTCGTGGCACGGTCGACGGCCAGGCGGATTACGAATGGCGTACGCTCACTGATTTTGACGATGCCTACATACGCGAAAACATGCTACTGACCAAGGCTGCTGGGCGGCCGCTGTTTCGCTCATTTCCCAAAGGCTTTCCCACGGAAATCGTGTATCCGCGGCTGGTCCTCATGATGCGGTGCAAGGATGTGCGCATCGCCGGGCTTTCCTTTATCCGGTCGCGAAGCTGGACCATCAATCCTTATGCGTGCGAGCGCCTGGTCATCGACGGCGTTTATATTTATTCCAGTTTGAAGGACGCAGTTTGGGCGGATGGCATCGATCCGGACGGCTGCAAAGACGTTCGCATCGCCAATAGCACCATCGAAACCGGTGACGATGCCATCGTGTTCTACTCCTCCACGACCTGGGGTCCGGCGCTCCCCTGTGAGAACCTGACCGTAACCAACTGTCGCTTGTCGTCGGCTTCGAGCGCCATCAAGTTCTGTGACGGCAATAGCGTCGCTGTCCGTAAAGTCACCATCGACAACACCGTGATTACCAATTCCAACCGGGGACTGGCTTTCATGGTGTTCGATGGAGGCTACGTCAGCGATGTTGTGCTCTCCAACCTCACCATCGAGTGCACGCGTCATGGCTGGTTCTGGTGGGGTGACGGCGATCCCATTCACTTCAATATCAAGCGCCGCAGCGAGGTGGACGGAACAGCGCGGCAGAATGAGCCGCCCGCCGGATCCATCCGCAACGTGATTATTCGTAACGTGATTGCACGCGGCAAAGGAACCAGCGGCATTAACGGGCACCCCGACAGTTGGCTGGAAAACGTGAGCCTCGAGAACGTCAAGCTCTGGCTGTCGCACGATCCGGAATCGCCGCTCGAAAAGGCCGTGGACGCCATGAAAGTCCGGTGGGCAAAAAACCTGAAACTGAAGGACGTCGAAGTGTTTTGGGACAAGCCGGAATCCGGCAAGTGGCAAAGCGCGCTCAATGTGGAAGATGTGAACGTTCTCGAAATACAGGGGTTTGGCGGACGCCAGGCGAAACTGGGTGCGGATATGCCGGCCATCGTGCTCAATCAGGTAGAGGACGCCACCATCCGCGATTCGAAAGCCGCGGAGGGAACGTCGGTTTTTTTGCAGGTGAAGGGCAACAAAACCAAAGGAGTGCGCCTCGTGGGGAATGACCTGGTGAAGGCCAAGGTGCCTTACCGCATGGACTCCGAGGTGAAAAGCGACGGAGTGAAGTCAATGAACAACATCTCGCGATGAACGCGACATCGACGCGCAGTTTACTTTTTATTGTTCATATTATAGGATGATTATTCCAAATCCTGTAGGGCCGTTTCTCGTGATCAGACGTCAGACGCTTACGTCTCAAGTGATCGATCATATACTCGATCTCATCAAGAGCGGCCAGGTCAAGCCCGGCGAGAAATTACCGACCGAGAAGCAACTCACCGAGACCCTAGGGGTCAGCCGGACTTGCGTCCGCGAGGCGATGAAGTCGCTCGAATCCCTCCGCCTGATCAGCGTTCGCCCCAAGATCGGGGCGGTTGTCCTGATCCCCGCCCCCACGTCATTGTTTCATGGACAGTCGTTCTCCACGCTGGCACATCTGCAGGATACCGATGACCTGGTCGAGTTCCGCTCCATCATCGAAGTAGGGTTAGCGGTTCTCGCCGCCCGTAAAGCCACGGACAACGATCTCGCGGCCATGCGGCAGGCTATGGAAGATCACAAACGAGCCTTGGAAAAGGATGGCATCGCATACCGCGCGGACCTTGCCTTTCACGCCGCCATAGCCGAGGCTTCCAAGAATCCCTTCGGGGTCGCGGTGTTGGAGATGATCTCAGAGCCTCTGACGGAACAACGCCGCCGCACCAATCGCGTGCCCCACTCCGCCGAGGTTGGTTTGCGGGATCACAAGCGTATCTTTAGAGCGATCAAAGAACACAATCCGGATAAGGCGCGCCAGGCCATGATGGCTCACATGAAGTCGGTCGGGCATTTTTGGGGACTGGCCGTGATCGAGGACCGGCCCAAGGGACAAGACCGCGCCGCCAGTAGCTTATCCGCTATTGCCGCGCCGGCCGGGAAGACAGCCTCTCGCCCGATTTAGGTCTCTGGCATCGCGACTTAACAGCGTCGAACGACTCCAACACCGGCAACACCGAAAAATTCTTGACTTTTCGGAGAGCACGTTGTAAAAAGTTAAAGGTCTTTCATAATACGATAATGCTATAAGGCATTTGGCTGCGGCCGTGGGGGCCAAAAACCGCAGCAGTTCTCGGGGGCAATTTAGAAACAGGCTCAGCAGGTCACCGGGTGCAGTGTGCCCGGCTTCTGTACTCATCTTGTTTACGGAGCCCATCATGAACCCAGTCCGTTCATTGTCTAGTTTTCGACTGATTCAGCTCATCATCAGCCTGATCGCGGTGGCTTGTATCGCCGTCGCACAGATTGGCCGCGGTACGTTGACCGGAACCATCACAGATCCCACCGGCGCAGGCGTACCCAATGCCGCCATTACCCTCACCAACCTGGACACTGGCGTGAAGACCACCGGCCAGAGCGGTAGCGCCGGCAATTACTACTTTTCGAACCTGGTTCCCGGCGCGTACACCATCGATGTCTCCTCGTCCGGATTCCGCGACTACACGCAGAAGGGCGTGACGGTTTCTGTCGGGGACACGGTTACAGTGAATATCAACTTACAACTGGGCGCCACCAGTGACCGAGTGGTGGTGACCGCCGAGGCGCCGCAACTGAAGGCGGACACCTCGGAGATTTCGACCGCTGTTGCATCCGACTACATCCTTGACCTGCCACTGAACGTGGACGGAAACGTTCGCAACCCGGTATATTTCATGTCGCTGGTGCCGGGCTACACGGGAGAAATAGCCGGCAACTGGTATAACAAAGTCAACGGCGGCCAGTGGTACGGCACCGACATTTTTGTGGACGGCGCGACCATCCAGCTCACGCGTCCCAGCATCCCGGCCTTTAACTACGGCGTTTCGGTCGAGGCAGTCCAGGAATTCCGCGTGCAAACCAACGGGTTCGCGGCCGAGTATGGACGAACATCATCGGGCATCGTTAACCTGGTCATGAAATCGGGCACGAACACCATCCACGGCACCGGCTACGAGTTCCTGCGCAACAAGGCCCTGGATGCCAACGACTTTTTCTCCAACCTCGCCGGCCACGATAATCGCTCGAAAAACCAGCACGACTACGGCTTTGTCGCCTCGGGTCCGGTCTATATCCCCAAGATCTATGACGGCAGGAACAAGTTGTTCTGGATGTCATCGCTCGAAAAGTACAGATATCCCGGCGCCGGGTTCGCGTTGGTTACAGTGCCTACCGAAGCTTTCAAACGCGGCGATCTCTCGGCCTTGCTGCCGGGCACCGTTATCTATGACCCGGCAACATGCATTCAGGGCACTTGCGTTCCGTTTTCCAACAACCAGATACCGGAGGCGAGGTTCAGCGCAGTTTCTAAAAATGTCATGGCGTTGCTGCCGAAAGGCTCCGACGCGCTGTTGAACAACGCCCAGAACATCACTAGGAGTCCCGTGAATGCGTACTTCTACACAGAAAAAGGTGATGTGAATGTATCGGACAAGCAAAAGATAGCGGGCAGCATCACGCGCGGGCCCAGGAACTCGAACAATACCAGCAGCCTCGGCCCTATCTACTCCGATACCGGTGGAACGTCGACCACCTACATCCGTTTGAGTCACGACTACATCTTCAAACCGAATCTCCTGAATCACTTTAACTATGGCTTGTCACGAAGTCCGGATGCGCGCAACGTGAACACCGCGGGCTTGCCGCAATATCAACCGAGCGCTCTGGGCCTCAAGAACGTGCCAGACCTGACTTTTCCCGGCATCGGCTGGACCGGCACTTCATTCCTCTCGCGCGGCTCGGAATTTTCACGCTTTGTAAACCAATCCACGCAGCTCAACGAAGACGTTTCCTGGGTGCACGGACGGCATAGCCTGAAGTTTGGCGCTGAAACACGCCGCCAGCAATTCAATGTCGCTCGCCGCGAGAACGGTTCCGGCCTGTTCGAATTCAACCCGCAGACCACCTCCGATCCAGCCAATGTCACCAGTCCTGGTGGGCACGCCTGGGCCAGTTTCCTGCTCGGCCAGGTGAAGAGCTCCAACCTGCGCGTCGGCATCAACGTCCGGAACCAGTGGAACTACTACGCTTTTTACGCGCAGGATGATTTCAAGGTCACTCCCAAGCTGACGCTGAACTACGGCATGCGCTACGAAATTCCCTACACCGTGGCGGAAGCGCACGACCGTCTATCCGGGTTCGATACCAGCATTCCCAATCCCGGCGCGGATGGCAGGTTGGGAGCGTACGTCTATTTCGGTAAAGGACCGGGACGCAATGGCCGGCGGCACCCGCAGGACACCTTCTTCAAGTCCTTCGGCCCGCGCTTTGGGTTTGCTTATTCGGTGAATCCCAAGACCGTGGTGCGCGGCGGGTACGGCATCTCCTATACGCCCTTGAAAGAGTCCGGATATGCCGGCGAGGACACCATCGGCTTCGCGGCGCAAGCATCTCCTTCGAACTTTAATTGGGATGACGGCTTCCCATCCTACTCGGCAAACCTCGATCCCTCCGGGCAGAATGGCCAGAGTCACATTGCATTCCTCGATCGCAGCGGCGGCCGGCCTGGGATGGTCCAGAACTGGACTCTGGACATCCAGCGGCAGCTCGCGAAAGACATCCTGTTCGACATCGGATACGTCGCCTCGAAAGGCGATCATCTCACTTCGACACTGCAACACCCGAACCAGGCGGATCCGAAATACTTGAGCTATGGCTCCTGCCTGGCCGTCATCATCACGCAACAGGCAACCGATCCCCGCTGCGCCGGCAAGGATCCTGTCCCGCTGCCGTTCTCGAGTTTCGTGAACCTGTGGGGTACCGGAGCCAATGGCGCAACCGTGGGCCGCGCTCTGCGCCCCTACCCGCAAGTGGGACACTTCGATATCAACGATTACTCCTTCACACCCGACAAGTCGGGTTCATTCACGTATCACTCGCTTCAGACCAAAGTAGAAAAACGCTTCTCAGCCGGCCTGACTTTCCTAGTGAGTTACACGTGGTCCAAGAACCTGACCAACTCCGAGTCGGATGCATTGGGTGGTTCCGGATTCTTCGGCAGTGGCGCCTTCTTGGCTCAGGATAATTACAACCGCAAGGTGGAAAAGACACTCAGCCAGCTCGATACTCCGCACGCCCTGGTTCTCAGCTACACGTATGAGTTGCCGCTTGGCAAGGGCAAGAGGCTGATGAGCGCTGGCGGACCGTCGAACGTGATTTTCGGCGGCTGGAGTATTGGGGCTATCCAGCGATACCAAAGCGGCATCCCGGTCGGCGCGATTTCCTGCGGAGTCAATACCGGCTTGTACGGCAAGGACGACTGGTTCGACTGCCTCCGGCCCAACCTAGTTCCCGGCCAAAAGCTCAAGGGCTTTAGCGGGCACTTTGATCCCAGTGTGGACCGCTACCTCAATCCGGCTGCGTTCGCGACGCCGCCCAATTTCAGCTTCGGCACCGCCCCTATTGCAATTCCAGGAGTTCGCACCCCCAAGCGAAACGATGAAAGTCTCACGCTTCAAAAGCGAACCACCATTCATGAACGCGTAAGCTTCATCATCCGCGGCGAGTTCTTCAATGTATTCAATCACACGACGTTTTCGGTCTATCCCGCCGCTGACACATCCAATCCAGCCGGTTTCGGGATTATCAGCAGCAGCTTTTACCCGCCGAGACACATACAACTCGGCGCCAAGGTCGAATTCTGACATCTGTTTTTTATTTAGAATGAGTTCTTGATGAGTGGGATTCTGTTGCGCAGCGCGTGTCTGTTTGTCTTCCTTTATCGTGCCGCGGCGCAGCAGCCGGACGTCGATTCACAGATCCAGGAGCACTTTATTGCGGCCCAGAGCGCCCAACGATCCGGCGACCTGGATACGGCCGCTCGCGAATACCGTGCCATCCTGGCGCTCAAACCTGACTTCGCTGAAATCCGCATGAATCTCGGGCTGGTCTTGCACGCACAGAATAAGTTTGACCAGTCGGCTAACGCTCTCGCCAAAAGCCTCAAGGTGAAGCCCGGCCAGTTCGCGGCAATGTTGTTTCAGGGAATCAACTATTGCAAACTAGGCCGCCCCGTGGAGGCCGTTCCCTTCCTGACCACGGCCGCCGCCGAGCAGCCCGCAAACAAACAGGCGCGATTCTGGCTGGGGACGGCGCTAATCGAGTTCGGCAAGCCGGCCCGAGCCGTTCTTGAGCTTGAGAAGGCTGCGGAAACTCTTCGCGACGACGTGGATATTCTGCAGTTGCTGGGCGAAGCGTACCAGAAAGCCTCGCGCGAAGAGTCCGAGCAAGTAAAGGACTTGGCGCCGGCTTCGGTCGAGCGCCGGCTCCTTCTCGCTGAAAGCTTCCTCTCCCAACAGGAGTTGATGGCCTCCGAGATTTACTACCGGAAGCTGCTGGAACAGGGTTCGCCGCCGGCTGGTACCCACCTCGGCCTTGGAACCATTCTGTTGCGCCAGGGGAAAGTCGAGGAAGGGGTCGAGCAGTTTGAGGCAGAATTGCGCGCCGACTCCTATTCCGTCGAAGCCTACTGCGGTCTTGCGGAAGGGTTCCTGATGGAAGGCAGGCTGCCCGAGGCTCTCGTGCAGCTGCGTAGCGCCCGCAACATTCGGCCGGACCAGGCAATCGCTTGCGTGGAATCCGCCGGCACGCCCACGGAAAGCCTGCCAGATACGCTTCGTGCGCGCTATCAGGCTGCCATCGAGGAATGGAGCAAGCCGGCAGCTAGGCCGGAGCCTGCGGAAACGCTCGGGCTCGCGCTGGCGTACACCAGAATCGGCGAGTCCGCAGAGGCACAGAAGCAACTCGAAACCATGCGCTTGCCGGCGCCGTCCGCCATACCTGAGCCAGCCTCACGGAGTGCCTCCCTCGAGAGCGTGCGGAAGCGCCAGTACGAAGCGGCCATCGGTGGCCTGAGCCGCCATCTCAAGGCTCAGCCGCAGGACGTGGAAGCGCGGTTTGCCTTGGCGCAATCTTATCTGGAAACCCACCAGCCGGCCCAGGCTGCGCGAGAGCTGCGTCGTGTGCTCGAACGGGATCCGAAACACGTCTCGGCGCACCTCTGGCTGGGGAAATCTTATCGGGATCTCTCGCTGGCAACCTTCGAGCGCATCATCACGCTCCAGCCGGATTCCTATCGTACCCATCAGTTACTAGCCCAAGCCTACGAAGCGAAAAATCAGGATGACAAGGCAATCACCGAATATCGCGCGGCCCTCGTGGCTCGGTCCTCCCTGCCGGGTTTACATCTCGGGATTGGGCGCGTGCATCTGAAAAATCTGCGCCTCGAGGAAGCGGCGCTCGAGTTCCAAAAGGAGCTGGGGATTAATCCATTCGATCCCGACGCCAACACGGATCTGGGCGGCATCTACGTCAATCAGGATCAACCGGAAAAAGCTGTTCCGCTGCTCGAGCGCGCTTTGCAGGTGCAGCCCCGTCTCACGGAAGCCCACCGGCGCCTCGGCAAGGCCTATTACGGCGTTGGACAGTACAACAAGGCCGAGGCGGAACTGCAGAAGGCCGCCGCCGCGGATGGCGACGGCTCGACCCATTACCTGCTGGCCCGCACCTACCGGCAACTTGGCCGAACCCGCGAAGCCGAGGAAGCGCTTGCCACGGTGGCGCGCATTAAAGCGGCAAAGCTGAAGCAGGCCCAGGACAGAGCCGAACGGGTACGGCAGCTTGATCGCTAGAATTATCTGCCTGCTGCTTGCTCTGAGTGCGGCCTCGTCTGCCGAGGATGGGCGCGCGGCGCTCGAGCGGGGACTCGAGCTTCTCCGCCGGCAACACTACCAAGAAGCTCTTGATGCGCTTGAAACGGCAAAGCGCACGTTGCCCTCCCAGGCACAGGTTTACAATCTTCTTGGCATCACCCTCACCAAGCTCGGCCGTATCCCTGAAGCCAACAAAGACTTCCGTAAGGCCGTCGAGCTGAATCCGAAACTTGCCGACCCTCACAAAAATCTTGGATTCAATTACTGGACGTCGGGCCAGGAAGCGGAGGCCGAACAGTCCTTTCAAGCGGCCCTGAAGCTGAATCCAACTGATGAGTTCGCGCATTACGGGCTCGGAACGGTTTATCTTCGGCAAGGGCGTGCGGCTGATGCGATCGCGCATTTGGAAAGAGCCCGGTCGCTTGTGGATCGCGAGCAGCAGGTATCGCTCGGCCTCGGTCGCGCGTACCTGGCTTCACGGCAATTCCCCAAGGCCGTGGAACTGCTCGAATCCGTGACACACCAGCGTCCAACGGATGCGGATGCCGCCGCGCTACTGGCCCTGGCCTACGAGTCTTCTGGCAACCTTCCGCGCGCGCTCGAAAACTACGACAGGGCCGTGCGCCTCGATCCCGGCAACCAGGATCGCTATCTGGATTACACGCGCCTGCTATTGGATCTGGATCGTTTTGATGACTCCATCAAGGCGGTTCGAGAAGGATTGCAGAAGGCGCAAGACAGTTATGCCTTGCACCTGCGGCTGGGAGCCACAGAGCTGATGAAGGGCAACCCCGAAAAGGCGGAAGGCTCCTTCCGCGAAGCCATCGCCATGCATCCTGAGGTGCCGTTGGGCTACATCGCGCTCGCCAAAGTGTTCATGAAAAGCGGCCGTGGCCCCGAAGCGGTCGCCGTCCTGGAGGAAGCCCGCGGAAAACTGGCTGCGGATTTCCTGCTGGAATACTTCTATGGCCTAGCGCTCGAGAGGCTCGATCGGGATTCCCAAGCGGCGGAAGCATTCTCCCGCTCGAGTGAGCTAAGTCCGGCCGTGCCTGAAGCGCATTTTCATTCAGGCAAGCTGCTGTTCAAGCTGGGGCGTACGGAGGATGCGAGAGCAGAACTGCAGCGCGCCATCGAGTTGGACCCGAAACACCTCGGCGCTCATTTCCAGCTCAGCCGGGTTTACGCCAAGCTGGGCGATGCATCAAACGCAAAGAAATTCGCGGCGCGAGCGGCCGATCTACGGAAACACCAGGTCGAATTGTCCCAGCAAAAGCAGAACACGCTCATGCCAGGACCGGTAGAGAAACACGCGCCGGCGCGCGAGTAGAGACGTCGACGCTAGCGGATGAATGACACTCTTTTCGCGTGGACCGGAAAACCTATGTGGAAGCTAGTTCTGCCGTTTGGGCCGTCATCGAGGCAGGCTCCTCGCGCGGGTTACTTACGGCTCACGCGGTAACGACAATTCATTATTTGATTCGAAGACAGCTGGGCGCGCTCAAAGCGAAGCGCGCGGTTGCCGCGATGTTGAGGGTTTTCGGCGTCGCGTCAGTCGATGGCGCAGTCATTCAACTTGCGCTCGAATTGCCATTGCCGATTTCGAGGACGCGGTTAGCGCCGCTGCCGCACAACTGGCCGGGTGCGAATGTATCGTGACTAGGGATCCAGCGGGACTTGGCGCATCTCCCGTTCGTTGTCTTTCGCCGGAGGCGGCTGTGCCGCTCCTACATGGTCGATGACCCTGGAGAGGGGGGCTGCTGCCGGATTCGTTTCGAAATACGAACCGCAACAATTGCGCGCACAGTCGTTGCGCATCCCGCTCACCTCGTTGCCGGCGCGGGAGTGCCTTCCAGCAGCTTGAGCTCATGCAAAGTCTTTTGCCACTCCGCCGCGTCCTTCTTAGCTGCAAACGGTGCGTCCAGGTCGTAGAACGCCACAAGATTATTTCTGAGCTCCGGCGTCACGCCGCGGAAATGATCTTCGGCCAGCTTGTGAAGAAGCTTTGTGTAGGTCTTGTCCACCAGTTCATAGTCGCCCGGCCTGGTTGACTTTCCGGTGTCGAGGTCTTTGTTTTCGAGCAGCAACTGATTCTTCTGAACGTGATCCAGCAGTCTTCGATACTGGTCGAGCGTGGCTTGAAAACTTTGCGCGAATAGCGCCTGAGCGGCCGGTGTCGGCGGCTTGAAATTGAGAGTCTGCAGCGGACCTACCTTGGGCAGCAGTTGAAACAGGAAAACCATAAATCGCGCAAGGACTCCCATCTGCGCGTCGCCTTCCCCCCACCTCCGGAAAGAAAGTCTCGACCTCCTGTACTTCGCTCCCCACTCCTTCTCGTAAGTGGACCGCGTCAGGGTGTACACGAACTTCTTGCGCGTCATGCCCGGGTTCAAATTTTGGATCTCGTTTTTCTTCTGTTTCCATGCGATCGCAGTCATCCGTGGGATCACCTCGCTGGCTCCGCGCCGGAACGTTCCAATGGCAAGATCTTCGCTCAAGAAAAGATCCTTGAACTCCAGACCATACGTTTTCTTAAAGCACGCTCCAATGACTTTTGTGCGACCTCGAAGCCGATGAAGTTGTGGTATGTCCCCGGCAAGTAACCGCCTCCGGCCACCTGCGCTACGTCGAATGAAAATTCGACCATCACGTGCGCTTTCGGGTCTTGCGCAAATGTGACGGACTTTCCGTACTTCTTCCGGAGCTCGGGATACATCTCAGGAACCGAAAGATTCACTGCCAGAGGGTGACCGTAATTGTCGGCGGCGTAGTGCGCCAGGGTTCCCAATGCGAAAGCGTATTCGTCGATGTCCTGCGCCTCGTCAAAAAGAGATTTGATGAAATCGCCGCTGCGGACATAATGGGCCAGGTCGCTAAAGTAACGGTTGCCAAACGGGTAATAGCCCATATCCTGAATGACGCTGCCCCCGTAAGCGTAAGTATGGGCCTTGACTACATCTGCCTCCGAGGCGTCCGGATAGGCGCGCAGCAACAGCTGCTTGATTAGCGGGTCCCACACCGCGTCGACCAGCGCCTCGTGGCTGAGCACGGAATAGCCCTCGAGCGCCGGATGAAAGAAAATCGCCATACACAGCATGGCCGGGGCCGTGTAGAAAGACCTTCTCCGCATCTTAGGGTGATTCCACATAAAGGAAAGCTCGAGGGTTTTCAATGGCTCTGTGTCCAGGGACCGCGGCCGCCGCTCGTGCTTTTCAAAATAGCGTTTCAGACCGCGAAGTGTCCAGGAGTCCTTGAAACCAAAATGTGTCATGTCCCGCCAGGCTTCCTGAGGCGACATTTCCCGGAAATAAATCTGGTACAGTCCAGCGATCAAGCTGGTGCGATCCCGGCCGATATCGCAGTGAAAATAGATCGGCAGATAGCGTTTGTCCCTCAAAATATGCATGATCTGAACCACGTGCTTTTCCGACGGCGCACTCGGGAGGCATTCATCAGGGCTGTTTTAAAAAATGATGGCGTAATGATTGGCTTTTCGTTTTTCCGATCGATCCAGGAAGGATGAAACTTCAGCTCCAGAATACATTTGATGTGTTTGGATTGAAGAAATTTGAAATCCGCGTCATTTTTCGGCCTGGAGCCTCTGTACACGCCGTCATCCACTTGCGCGAAGCGGACAATGGAGGCTCCGGGCGCCGGATGTCGATGGCTTGAGTCATCCGGACTATTGTCTGCGGCGGGAGTCCAGGCGAGTGCATGGCCGCCCCATACAAACAAGGGCGCCAGTACCAAAATAAGAACTTTCATCGCGCTCTCACCACGGCCTCTTCGAGAGTACGCCGCGGCCCGCCAGAGCGTCACAATTCACGCTTGGTGAAAATCCGGAAAACGTACTGAATCTTCCAAAATTGAAACGGCTTAAAGGAAAAGTGACTTCATGCCCCGGCCAATAATGCGAACAGGTGCCGCATAGACCGCCATTATGACTGAGTTGACGAAAATGTTGGGTGGTACGTGCCGCGATTTCGTTGCAGTGAGACCATTCAGCGAGATCCCGCCGCCTGCGCTGTTTCGCCCAGTGGGGCCGGCTTTCCTGGAATCCGCGTTTATCCGGGCCTTCGCCGGTCTGCGTCTTGCCTGTCAAGTGGGATCGGCGTCTGGAACCCGCGCCTTATCCGGGCTTCCGGCGGTCTGACCGCGACCGTCAGCGAGCGATATTTTTTCCGATCGTTTCCGCCGTCACCGGTCGACGGAGCGCGCCCTCATCCCCACCACTCCTCGCCGTCTGCCAGGTTCCGGCGCAGGAAGTCTGGGTTGAGATCCACTCCAAGCCCGGGTTCCATCGGTACTTTGAGCTTGCTGTTCTTTACCTCGGGCGGATTCGAGGACGCCATATCTTCCACCTGCCTGGTAGGCCGCCCCAGCGCGCTTTCGGAACGGTAGAAATTCTGGATCGAAGTGCCAAAATGCGCGGAGGCGTACGTCAACACCAGCGTGCCCACATTGTGCAGCGCCACCGGCGTTCTGGTGAGCTGCGCGTAATCGGCGATTTTTCGTGTTCCGGTGATGCCGCCGGCAAAAGCCAGGTCGGGATGAATAATGTCCACCGCCTGATTGTCCAGGAATGGCCTGAACCCTCGCACCATCTCCAGCTTTTCGCCGGTCAGGATTGGAATGCGCGCGGAACGTTTGACCGCCACCCAACCTTCTGAATACGGCACGTTGAGAGGATCTTCTAGGAACAGCGGATCCATCGGCTCCACGGCTTTCGCGACGCCGATCGCACTGGGCGTGTCGAACTCGTTGTGGCAGTGCACCGCAATCTCGATGTCGGGGCCCAAGGCCTCTCGCACGTTAGTGTACGCGCGGGACACGGTTCGCAACTGAGCTTTATCCAGCGTCGATGTATAGCGTGCAGGCGGAATTCCAAGCGCCGTATCAATGCCGATCTTGAATGCAGTGAAGCCTTCGGGCTGTTGCTTGATGCGCTGGGCCCACTCGCGGCACGATCCCGGATCGAGCATGTCCACGTTGTTGCCGTGCGAGTACATCTGTATGGAATCGCGAAACGGTCCGCCCAGCAGCACGCAGACCGGCAGGCCCGTAATCTTTCCAGCGAGATCCCACAAGGCGAGATCGATACCGCTGATGGTCGGGATGTGCGCCATGTAAGTGTGCATCAGCGAAGTCATGTTGTGGAAGTGCTGCTCGATGGCAAGAGGGTCTTTACCCACCAACAGCGTCTCCATTGTTTTGATGCGCGCGCGCGCCATCGCCCCCGTGGCTCCTGCTTCTCCATAGCCCGTCAGACCGGCGTCGGTGTCGACGCGAATGAGGCAATTGCCCGTGGCAGTCTTGATTCCCATGGCTTTGATGCCGGTGATCCTGACCTTGTTCCGGTAAGGTGTCGCCAGTGCTGTGTAATGCGCCAGCCACGGACCTGCGGGGAGCGTCAAAGCCAGCCGCAGCAAATTGCGACGACTCATATGAGGAGTCATGCCCTCAATCTCCCATCCCGCACGCGGCTGCCTGGAGAATGCGCGGCGAATTCTCGACGATCTCTCTCATTTGAACCATCCAGTTTCACTTTGCCGGCACGAACAGCACATCGACGGGAGCGCCCACTTCGAAATTCTGGCCCGTGGAGGTGAGCTTGCCGGTTTTGGAGTCCACCTTGAACACCACAATGTTGTCGCTGTCCTGGTTGCCCGTAATCAGGTAATTTCCACTCGGATCGAGATTGAAACCTCGCGGCGTCTTGCCTTGTGTGGGAGCGTGCTCAATGGGCGTGAGCGTTCCCTTTTTGGCATCCACTCCGAAGACCGCAATACTATCCGGGCCGCGGTTTGAACCGTAAACGAATTTTCCCGACGGGTGGACGCGCACCTCGGCCGTGCTGTCGTCCTTGGTGACCTTATGATCTTTGGGGACTGTCGAAAGGGTCTGCAGAGCGGTCAAGCTTCCCTGGGTTGGATCCCAGGCGAAGGTTGTCATGGTGCATTGAATTTCATTGATCACGTACACAAACCTCCCGTTCGGATGAAAAGCAAAGTGACGCGGACCGGCGCCTGGCGGCGTTTTGCCAAATGGCGGATTGTTCGGAGTCACAGACCCGCGCGCCGGGTCGAAACGGTAGATCAAAACTTCATCCAGACCCAGGTCCGCCACCAGCACGAAATGATTGTCAGGTGAAGTGTTGATGCAGTGCGCGTGCGGAGCTTCCTGGCGCTCTGGGTTTACGCTCTTCCCCTTGTGCTGCACAAACGCCGATGCCTCTTTCAAGCGCCCGTCAGGCTCGATCGGCAATATCGCGATGCTCCCACCGTCATAATTCGCCACCATAACGTCACTGCCGGTCTTGTCCACCGCGACATGGCACGGTCCTGTGCCGCCAGAAGAGACCTCGTTCAGAAGGCGCAGCTTGCCGCCGCCCTCGATTGCGAATGCGCTTACGGCGCCCGCCCTCTTCCCATTGAACGTGTTCACCTCTTTCACGGCATAGAGGTACTTGCTCTTGGGATCCACAGCCAGGAACGATGGGCTGGCCAATTCCGCCACCAGGCCTATGGGCGAGAGTTTTCCAGTGCCGAAATCAAAACGGTAGGCATAGATGCCCTTGCTCTTTCCTTTTGTATACGTGCCGATGTAGGCGAAGTATTCGCCCTTGCCACTTGGCCGCGCCCCTCTGGACGCGAGTGGAAGGCCGGCGAACGCCGCGGGAAACGCGGCTCTAAGGACAAACGAACGGCGGGTTGTTTTCATCCGTTCTATAACAACGCATCGGCAGGCGTAGTGCAACTCAGTGAAAGCTGATTGCTCAGGGCCCAAGCCCGCGAAATTCAACGAACGCGTCCGAGCCACGAACGTAAGTGAGTGGTGGTTCGAGCCGGCGTTCCGCGATCAGCCGCGTTATTCGAGCGTAAACTCCTTCGTCAACTGACCGACCTTCACCCGAAACCGGCCTGGCTCGGTCACCCATGTGTTATTCAAGCCCACGAACGCGAGATCAGCAGCGCTCAGCGTGAACGTGACGGCGCTCGTTTCACCCGCGCGCAAATCTATTTTTCGAAATCCCTTCAGCTCCTTGTTCGGCGGTGAAATGCTGCGGCAAAGCTGGGACACATACAGCTGCACAACTTCCTTTCTCTGCCGCGAACCGCTATTTTTCACATTCACGCTGACCGTCAGGGTACCCGCATGCGAAAGCGCGTCGCCGCTCAATTTCAAGCCGGAATATTCAAAGGTCGTGTAGCTCGAGCCCGATCCGAATTCGAACTCCGGCTCTACCCGGTTTCCCTCCAGATTTTCGGCCGCCTTGTAATCGTAGGTTGTGTATCCGTTCGGAAAGCGCGGATAACTGACCGGGAGCCTACCGCTTGGATTCACCGCGCCAAATAGCACGTCTGCAATGGCCCGGCCGCCTCCCATTCCGGGCAGGTAGGCCATGACCACCGCCTGAGAATGCCGCACAATGTCACGAATTACGCGCGGGCGGCCCTCGTCGAGGACGGTGATAATCGGCCTTGCCCGTGGCCGCCAGTTCGGCGACCAGCCGACGCTGGGCCTCATCCAACGTGAGGTCTTTGATCCTACAAAAGGCAATTGACGCTGAGCCCTCTTGGCACGTCCGAGACCTGTCTGGTGTTCCAACTGCTGCGCACTTCACCCAATGGGTGACAAATGCCATTGCTGCAAATATTTGCGGCTGAAGAGGAACGCTCATATGGCGGGCTCTTAACCGCCGTTTTTGGGTTGATGTTGCCGGGCGTTTCGCAATAGGCTCTCTCACCCAGGCAGGCGATAATCACGTCCACCTTGGCAGCCGCCGATACTGCCGCTCCGATATCAATCTCCCGATCAAACGTGGTTCCTGGTACGAAGTCACCTTGTCCTCACCCGCCGCGGTCTGGATGGCTTTCACGATCGTCGGCTTTCTTTGGGATAGAGATCTTCCTGATCGCCTTGCCAGGTAATGGTCCAGCCGCTGTTGAGCGCCGACCACAAGTTCGCTGTGGGACCCGTCACCAGAATTTTGCGTTCGTGCGCCAGAGGCAGAACGCTGCCATTTTTCAGCAGGGTGATGGATTCGTACACCGCTTCGAGATTCGCGGCGTCGAATTCGGGCTGATGGAAACGTGCCTGCATGGCGGGGTCGGGTCTAGGGTTCTCGAACAGCCCGGTCATGAATTTCACAAGCAGGATGCGCCGCACGGCGTGATCAATGCGCGACATCGGAACCGAGCCATCTTTGATCGACTGAAGCACGGCGTCGTAGAAACTGTAATCCATCGGCACCATGCTCATGTCGACGCCCGCCATCACGGCCATTCGCACCGCGGCTTTGGGCGAGTCCGCCACACGATCCCGCGTGTGCAGCCGCTTGACATCGGCCCAATCAGACACAACGAAGCCTTTGAACCCCCACTCTTGTTTTAGAATTTCGGTCAACAGGTGATCGTTCGCGTGCCCGGGAACGCCGTTAATCTCGCCGGAGTTCAACATCACGGTCGCGACGCTTGCTTTGACACCGGCTTCGAATGTCGGCAAGACATATTGCCGCAGCGTACGCTCGTCAATCCAGGCCGGAGTGCGGTCCTGGCCATTCATCGGCAGACTGTAACCGGCGTAGTGTTTAAGGCATGCCGCAACTTTGTCTTTGGCGCCGATGTCATTGCCCTGCAAGCCTCGCATGTAGGCTTTTCCCATCTCGGTCGCCAGCAAGACGTCCTCACCGAATGTTTCCCACATGCGCGGCCACAGCGGCTGCCGCCCGATGTCCAGCACAGGATAAAAATTCCACGGCACGCCTGCCGCCCGCGTCTGAAACGCCGAAATTTCACCAGCTCGCTGTGCCAGCTCCGGATTCCACGTCGCGGCCGTCGCGATGACTTGGGGAAATAGCGTCGCCCCCGTTACGTAATCGGCGCCATGTATGGAATCCAAACCGTAAAGCACCGGTATCTTGAGTCTGGTCTTAGCGGCGGCGTCCTGAATCTGATTGATAATCTGCTGCCAGTTCTCGACGGTGTAGGAGTGCTCTTGGACATTGAGAATCGAGCCCACTTTGTAGCGCCAAATTGCGGTCTCGAGCTTCGCCGCATCGAGTTCATGCGGTGCGCCGGGGCGGGGAGGCTTCGATATCAGGTCGATGGTCACCTGCGTCATCTGACCGGCCTTTCTTCGGTCGTCATCTGCGACAACAGCGCGTCAATCCGTGCTTCAGTTCCGGCTGATTCTTTGAAGTCCTGGGCGGCGACGGGCAGGGAAGCGATCATCAATGCGAGAAACAACAGAGCGGGTCTCGGGCGCATGACCCCCTATTGTCGTCACCGAACCAATGTTCGGCAACGCGCGGTCTTTTGTGCGCTAGCCCCCGAACGGATGCTCGAGCGACGGGCTCTGCGGCGTGAATAATTCGGCGCCGTCCTCGGTGATGTGCATGTCATCTTCCAGGCGCACGCCGAATTCCCCGGGAATATAGATACCAGGCTCATCACTCAACGTCATGTGTGCTTGTAGCGGCAATCTGTTGCCCCGTACGAGATACGGCCATTCGTGTCCGTCCAGGCCGATGCCGTGCCCCACGCGATGCGTGAAATATCTATACCTCGGTCCAAAGCCGGCTTCTTCGATGAGCTGTCGCGCTGCGTGATCCACGGCTTCGCATGCCACGCCCGGCCGGGCCGTCTTCAGTGCGGTGGCCTGGGCGTTGTCCACGATCTCGAAGACGCGTTGCATCTTGTCCGTGGGTTTCCCGAGAACAAATGTGCGGCTGATATCGGACTGGTAACCTTCCACCTTGCATCCGCCGTCGATCAGCAGAATGGCGCCTTGGCGGATCACCTGTGGCTTGCGCGACCCATGCGGGTTGGCAGAGTACTCGCCCACCTGCACCCCGGCGCCTCCCTGAAATCCGAGCTTGTCGTGAGCCGCTGAAACCAATCCCGCAAATTCGTTCTGCGTCATACCATCTCGGAGAAGTTTCCACGCGGCCTCGTAAGCTTCTAGCGTGACGTGCGAGGCCAGCCGCATCAGCTCGATCTCATGCGCGCTCTTGATCTGGCGGCAGCCCGCGGTGACCGGTGTTGCGCTGCTGATGGTCAGCGACGGCGCAGCCTTCGCGATTCCATCCGCGAAAACGAACGGAATCTCTTCCTCCATCCCCAAACGTGAGGTCGCGAGCCCACGCTGCTTCAGCCCTTGGGCGAACAGTTTGTACGGATCTTCATCCTCTTGCCAGGTCAGCACCTGAGCGTTTGAGCCACCGGGGCCCGAGGCAATCTGCTCTCTCGCCCGCGCCTCTTCGAATGCCGGACAGACGTAGAACGGCTCGCCGCGCGCCGGCATCACCATGGCAAAAAAGCGCTCGCTGTTCCACCAGTGGATGTTGGTGAAGTAAACCAGCGAAGTGCCTCCGATCATGCCGATGGCATCCAATTTGCCTTCGGTCATCAGATGGTGCGCTCTTTCAATGCGCTCGCGCCGTTCCTCTACGGTAATGGGTTTGGCCTCGTCGCGGCGGCGCTTGAGATGTGCGAACCGCGCATCCGGGGCAGCATTTTCACGTTTGGCGGATTGGGCAAGTGCGGAGTTGGCCGAGAGACCGGCGCCGGCCAGCATGCGGCGGCGTGTGAGCATGGATTCTATATTAGTCAGTTTGGCGGGAACCTGAGCAGTTGCGGATCGGCGCTGCTGAATCACCGGACAAGCGCCGCGTGTCTACACCTCGCTTCTCTTGATCCTCTCAACCCGGTGGTCGCAGACCGGTCGACTCCGGACGAGCACGGCTTAACCTCTGCAGCGCCGCCTGTAGCACCGGGTCCTGTGATCGGCCGGTAGGATCTTGTCACCGAGCCGAATCAACTCATCCGGCCAAACAGCATGCCAAGCGTTCCTGGAGACCATTGGTAGCTAGGCATAGCCAAGCTAGGCATTTCTAAGCTAGGCATTGCCTCTTTATATCTCAAAGTTTCCAGTTCCGTTAGTTCTTCGAAACCTGACCGCCGGTCAAAACCTTCCTTCCCTGACAAAATCCCGCTGCGCCTCGTGTTATGCATGAGCTATGTTGTCCAACCGATTGAAAAAGTGGCGCATGGCGTGCCTCACGGCGTTCTCGCGAAACGAACCAAAATCCCATTTCCGGACAGTCCGCAACACGGCCGCTCGAAAGTTCTTGGTCTTACTCGTAAGCCTCACGGCGATGAGCAACGCGAGTGATGCTGACGAGTTTCGACGCGTCGTCGATGATGTACACCTCGCGCCAGTCACCGACCCGAACGCGCCACTGGTCCTTGTAGCCTTTCAACTTTTTGCATCCTGCGGGCCGGGGATTGTCCGCGAGCGTCAGAATTTTCCGGTCCATGCGGGTGAAAAACGCATCATCGAGCGCATCCAATTCCTTTTGCGCCGACCGCTTGATTTCGAGAGAATATTTAACCACGCGGGCGAGTGCGTTTCAGGCGGGTTGCGCGGCATTGCTCGTTAAGAATGCCCTTTTCCTTCCGGCGCGATTCAGAGACCAGACCGTCCCAGAAGTCCTCCCAGATGGCCCCGTGTTTTTTCAGGTCGATCAGAACACCGACCTTGCGGCCCTTCTCGTCGGTCACGTACTGAATTCCGCTCATGGTTTCATTGTCCTTCAGATGACGGCATCGGCGCACTGTACATGCACGCCTTCGCCACCGCAATCATTATGCCGCGACGCCTGGGCGTCTCCAACGAAGCCTTTACACCTCGTTTTTCTTGAACCGCTCCACCAGGTGGTCGCTCGCTCTCACCGTAATCGCCATCATCGTGAGCGTGGGGTTCTGGCAGGCCGACGAGACGTAGCACGCGCCATCGGTCACAAACACATTTTTCACATCATGCGTCTGGTTATAAGCGTTGAGCACCGATTTCTTTGGATCGTTTCCCATGCGCGCCGTGCCCACCTCGTGAATGGCCATGCCGGGCATCTCCACCCTGCTGGTGATCCGGATGTTTTGCGCACCGGCGGCTTCGAGCATCTCGGCGGCGGCTACGGCGGCGTCCTCCATCATGGCGGCTTCGTTCTCGCCGTGCGTCATCTGGATCTTCAGCGCCGGGATTCCCCAGGCGTCTTTCAGGTTCGGATCGATTTCGCAGAAATTGTCCCAGCGACCCAACGACTCGCCGAATGCACCGAGCGAGATCCCATACGTTCCGCGCACCACCGCCGCTTTGTATCGTGCGCCGAATCCCTCGGCGCCAAAGTTAAAACTCATGCCGGCGTCGCCCTGATATCCGTATCCGC
Organism: Acidobacteriota bacterium; assembly: GCA_003223115.1. GTDB lineage: Bacteria > Acidobacteriota > Terriglobia > Bryobacterales > Bryobacteraceae > QHXW01. Next base: position 29,968 of record QHXW01000225.1, on the reverse strand, counting down.
GAATGAAGCGCTGATGTTGCGGCCCCTTGTGCAGATTGCGAAAACGGATTAGGTAAATTCCATTCGCGCGGTGCGGCTGGCTGGCGCTGTATTTGGTGGCCAACTCCGGTATTTCGGCTGCCGCGCCTGCTCCCACCGCGTGGTCCATCAGATAGTGGCCCAATGCGCCACTCGAATTCCCGAGTCCATTTGTGTAAACGCGTGTTTTCGAGTTGAGCAGGAGGCGTGTCGATTCGAGCGCCTGCGCGCACAGAATAACTACCCGCCCGCGGACCTGGTATGTCATATGCGTGACCCGGTCGACGTACGTCACTCCCTGAGCTTTGTTCTCACCGTTGTCCATGTCGATGTGGCTCACCACGGCGTTGGTGATCAGCTTGCACTTGCCGGTTTTCAGCGCATCTTTCACGGTGGTGAACGGGCTGCTGAAGTAGGAAAACGTCACGCAGCCCCGCTCGCAGGGTCCGCAGTAGTGGCATGCCGCGCGCCCGTTGTGATTCTTCGTCAGAATCGCTGTGCGGCCAATGGTTACAGTGCGCCGGAATTTATCCTTCACGCGATCGCGCAGCTGGACCTCGCCGCAGGTCATTTTCATGGGAGGTAAAAAGTGGCCGTCGGGCAGGGCGTCATTCCCTTCTGCCGCGCCGCTGATGCCCACATAATCTTCGACAATGTCGTAATAGGGCGCCAGGTCTTTGTAGGAGAATGGCCAGTCTTCGCCGTAACCATCGTGCGAGGCGGCTTTGAAATCCAGGTCGCTCAAGCGGTAGCTCTGGCGGCCCCAAACCAGCGTTCGCCCGCCGACGATCCGCAGCCGCTGCCAGGTGAAGGGTTTTCCCGCGGGCGTACTGTACGGGTTTTGCACATCGTCCACGAACCAGTCGTAGTTGTACTCCATGCACGCGTAGCACTGCTTCTGCACGGGCCGCGTGCGCGCGATCTCCGGTGAGAGATCGCGATATTTCAATTTGTAGGCGGGCATGTGCTCGGTGAACTCGCTGGGCGAAATATTGCGCCCGGCTTCGAGCAGCGCCACTTTGAGACCGGCCTCGGACAATCGCTTCGCCGCCCATCCACCGGTTGCGCCTGAGCCCACCACGATGGCGTCGTATACTTCGGTGCGAGAGTCCTGTGGCATAGATGGAATTTCCTCCCTGATCGTCTTTTAGAAAATCCATGGTGTCACCGCCAATGCGCCGAGGCAAGTCCGGCTCCTGCGGAAAGCGCTATGATGAACTCTTGAATTGTGAAGGAGGCTACGTGAATCGTCGAGAGCTTTTTCGGCGAACCGTGATGGGTGCGGCCGGAATTGCGGCTGGCGGAGCTCCCCAGGCTGTCGCGCGGGAATTCCCGGCGGACTATGATGCCTCAAAAGAGCTTGCCCGGTCCGATTGGAAGCCTCAGTTCCTGGATGAGCACCAGAACGAGACCCTCGTCATTCTCAGCGACCTCCTGATTCCTGCTACCGAAACGCCGGGCGCTAAACTGGCACTGGCCAACCGGTTTATCGATCAGCTATTGGCCGCCGAGACGCCGGATATGCAACGGCAGTTCGTGGACAGCCTGGCATTTCTCGATGGCGAGTGCCTGTCCCGGTACCGTAGCGCGTTTCGTTACGCGCCCCAGGCGAGCCAGCTCGAACTCCTGCACTTGCTGGCGTATCCTCACTCCTTGAGTACCTGGGGCACTGATGTCGCGCGCGAAGATCCCGGCTATGAACACTTTCGCAGGCTCAAAGATTGGGTGGCGCGGGCCTTTTATTCTTCGGAAACCGGCCTGCGCGAACTCGGCTGGGATGGGCCGCCCCACGGGGAATTTGAGGGCTGTGGCGGGGGTGCCCACCAGTAACCGATGGCTATTTAAATGACGCCGGATCAACATGGCCTCTTCATAACCATAGGATAGTTTGCCTTTTTTCCACATTCCCCTATAGACTAAGAAGTCAGCAGGAGTGCAACGGTAATTTTTTATACCAAGGAGGGCCGCAATCGTGAGTATATTTAATAAACAACGCAGTTCGGAAGACACTCCGCCCGCGCCCAAACAGGCGGCTCAGCCGTCGAATCCTATTGAAACCAAGAAGGAGGCAACACCCTTGTCGAGCATGCCATTTAAAACGACTCCGGAGCCGGACAGCGCGCGTGGTTCGGCCAGCATCGGGAAAGCCGTTAAAATCAACGGTCAGATCTTTAGCAAAGAAGACCTTTATATCGACGGCGACGTGGAAGGCAGTATCGAACTGCAAGAGCACAGGCTCACGATCGGACCGAACGGTAAAGTGCACTCCACTGTGAAAGCGCGCGAAGTCGTGGTCCTCGGAACCATTCAGGGCAACGTGGACGCCAGCGACCGCCTGGAGATCCGGAAAGACGCCCGGCTTGTTGGAGACATCAAGACCGCCCGCATCATCATCGAAGACGGGGCGTACTTCAAAGGAAGCATCGACATCGTCAAATCTGAGCCGTCTAAGTCCCCTGCACAACAGCAGCAGCCTCGACCGCAAAACGCGTCGACCCCTGCGACGGGTCACACGCAGACCGCAGCCGCTGGTGCCGAGGTAAAGCGCTAGTTTGGGCGAGGGGGACTGCGTAGTTGATTACGGACAGATTCATGAGCATGCTCCGTCGTCCAGGAGCTACGTTGCCCCCTGGTCCCGGGTCTCTTGGTCGAGACAATCACGAACCGGGCTCCAGGCAGGTTGAGTAGGAAATCGTAACTACGCGTCCGAGCCGGGGACTCGAGCAGTTTTTCGCCTACATCCGCGGCCAGCAGGGCCTTTCCGTGCTGGACCTCGCCGGTGCCAGCCAGGACAATATCAACTTCATCACCAATCTGGGCCATCGGTTATACTCTGAGGACTTCTTACGCAGTCTGGACGACAATTTTGCCGGAAAGGATCCGGCCGAGCTGGCAAATTCCGCTCGTATTGAGAGTTTTCTTGGGCACAACCTGAACTTTGATACGGAGCAGTTCGATGCCGTGCTGGTTTGGGACGTGCTCCAGTTCCTGCCTAGTGTCTTGCTGGCGGCCACTCTCGAGCGGCTGGGGCGCATCGTGCGTCCCAAGAGCTATATGCTGGCCTATTTCCATGCTGACGAAAAATCGCGCCAGGTTCCTTTTTATTCCTTCCGCATCAAGGACCAACAAACGGTTCTTCTGGCACAACGCGGTTTCCGCAAACCCGCCCAACTTTTCAACAATCGCAGCCTGGAGAAGCTGTTCCAGAGTTTCGATTCGGTGAAGTTTTTCCTCACGCGCGAACAATTGCGTGAGCTGATCGTCCGCCGCTAGATTGATCGGCCGGTAACTACCGGTATTTTCCCTTGAGCTGATTGACCCGAATCCGCAGCGGATCCAGAAACGCCGAGAGCCCTCCGACGGCGCCGACTTTAGTGCCGGTCACGTCGTTCCAGTGCACCGGGACTTCGATGGCGCGGTAGCCGAGCTTGCGCGCAATGAACAGGACTTCCACGTCGAAGCCGAACCTCTCGAGCTGCTGACGGCTGAAAATCTCCCTCGCCGCACGCGCTTCAAACAGCTTGAATCCGCACTGTGTGTCCCAGAAAGGCAATCCGGTCATCACGCGAACTGCCAGGTTGAACAGTTTGCCGGCCGTTTCCCGAAACACGGATTGATGTACTCCGATGAGCGACCGGTCGAGCGCCCGCGAGCCGATCACAACCTGTGCACCCGATTTCTCCGCAGCCGCCCACAACGTTTGCAGCTCTTCAATGGGAGCGGAAAGATCGGCATCCGTGAATAACCGCCACTCGCCCTTGGCCTCGGTCATGCCATGCCGTACGGAATAACCTTTCCCGCGATTGCCTGGATTGCGCAGCACGCGCACGGTACACTTTCGGGCTCTCTCGGCCGCGGCGACGGTATTATCCGTGGAGCCGTCGTCCACCACCAGCACCTCACAAAATTCCCAGCCGGCACGTCCCAGGTAAGATGAGATGCGTTCGAGCGTGGCTGGAAGCCGCTTTTCCTCGTTGTATGCGGGGATAATGATGGATAGGGAGCGAGTCAAAGGCTGCGTCGGTCCAGGAAGATCAAGGCGCGTGAATTATAATAACCTATTTCCCTCAAAAGGAGATCTGATTGTCGCTTGAAGATGAGCTGCTCAAGCAGCGCTGGGAACGCATACGCGAAATCGAAAGCCTGGGTTTCCACGCCTACGGCAGGAAGTACGATTTTACGCACACCGTTCCCCAGATTCTGAACGAGTACAGCGCCAAAACAGCCGAAGAGCTATCACCCGATTTTAAGGTGCGCGTATCGGGCCGCGTGAAGACTTTTCGCAGTAAGGGTAAGGCCGGCTTCGCGCACCTCTCCCAGAATGGCGAGCAACTGCAGATCTACGTCCGTAGCGACGCCGTTTGTCCCTCGGATTTTCGCCTGTTCCAGATACTCGATATCGGGGACGTGATCGGCGCCGAAGGTTATCTGTTTCGCACGCGCACCGGCGAGCTGACCGTTCATGTGGAGCATCTCGAATTCCTGGCGAAGACTCTGTTTTCGATGCCCGAAAAGTGGCACGGCCTCGAGGACATCGAGATGCGTTATCGCCAGCGCTATCTGGATTTGATCGCCAATCCGGAATCACGCAAGGTGTTTGTCGTGCGCAGCCGCATCATTGCGTCGTTGCGGCGGCAGCTTGAAGAACGGGGTTTCATCGAAGTGGAGACTCCCATGATGCAGCCGCTTTATGGAGGCGCCACGGCTCGTCCGTTTGTGACGCATCACAACACGCTGGATATTGATCTCTACCTGCGCATTGCTCCTGAGCTGTATCTGAAACGCCTGGTGGTGGGTGGATTGGACCGCGTTTACGAGATCAACCGGAATTTCCGTAACGAGGGCTTGTCAACGCAACACAATCCCGAATTCACCATGCTCGAGTTTTATCAGGCGTATACCGATTACCGCGGTTTGATGGACCTTTCGGCTGACCTGCTCCGTCAAGTAGCCTTAGATGCAACTGGGTCAACCGAAGTGGGATACGAAGGCGCGAAGCTCGATTTCAGCGCTCCGCGCCGCTTCACCATGCGCCAAGCCGTGGTGGAGTTCTGGAAGGGCGACAACCGGCCGACGCTCGACAATGTCCGCGATCCCGAGTGGCTCAAAGAGCATTCGCATAAGAGTTCGCCCGGCGAGGCGCTCACCGAGATTTTCGAGAACACCGTGGAAGAGCAGCTCATACAGCCGACCATCATTTATGATTATCCGGTTGAAACCTCGCCGCTTTCGAAGGCCAAGCCGGATGATCCGGAATTCGTCGAGCGCTTCGAGATTTACGCCGCCGGGATGGAAATCGCAAACGCATATACCGAGCTGAACGACCCGCAGGAGCAGCGGCGGCGCTTTGAAATGCAGATTGCCATGCACGAGAAAGGCGACGAAGAGGCGCACCAGATGGACGAGGATTACATTCGGGCTTTGTGCTACGGTATGCCGCCCGCCGGCGGAGAAGGTGTCGGCATCGACCGGTTGACCATGATTCTCACTAACTCGCGCTCCATCCGCGATGTGATTCTATTCCCGCTGCTGCGGCCTGAAGGCGAGATCGGAATTGCCGGGCGCCTGCGCGCGCTCGAATCCTGATTTTGTGCCCGCAACCTTCGAACTTTTCGTTGCTAAGCGCTACCTGAGGGCCCGGCGCAAAGAAGCCGTGGTCTCGGTGGTCACCGTCATCTCGGTGATCGGCGTGGCCGCGGGCGTCATGGCGCTGATCATCGCGCTTGCGGTGAATAATGGCTTTCGCAATGAGCTGCAAAAGAACTTGTTAGGCGCCACCGCGCACGTGGACGTTATCCCCAAGGTGGCTGGAAACGGCATAGACAATTGGCGCGACCTGATTCCAAAGCTTCGCAAGCTGCCGCACGTGATTGGCGCGGCGCCGGCGCTCTACGGCCAGGTTTTCCTCACCGGGCCGCTGCGTGCGCAAGGCGCAATTCTCAAGGGGATCGATGCGCGCGCCGAAGTTCAAGTCAGTGATGTGCTGACGCATTTGAAAGAGGGTTCGCTCGACCGGCTCCGCGGTCAAGGCGCTTCTCGGGGCATCATTCTCGGGTCCGATCTGGCGCGCGACACCGGCATGCTGCTCGACAGTTTCGTCACGGTCATCAGCCCGCAGGGAGTCATGACGCCCGTGGGCCCGAAGCCCAGCTACCAGCGCTTTCGCGTCGTGGGCATTTTTCAATCGGGCTTTTATCAGTACGACGACAACTGGGCTTACACGTCGCTCGAAACAGCGCAGGAGACCTTTGCTCTGCCTGATGTGGTCAACGAAATCGAGCTGAAACTCGATGACCTGTACTTAGCGCCTCAGGTGGCCGCCAGTGTCGGCAAAATGGCGGGTCCGAACCTCACGGCCATGAGCTGGATGGAACAGAATCACCAGTTGCTCAACGCCTTCAAGATGGAGAAAGTGGTCACGATTGTGACCATCGGGCTGATTGTGCTAGTGGCGGCGCTCAATATCTTGATCTCGCTGGTCATGATGGTGATGGAAAAGTATCGCGATATCGCCGTGCTGATGTCCATGGGCGCCCGCCGCAATCAGATCCGCAAGATTTTCATGATGCAAGGCGTCCTGATCGGTGTCACTGGTACCATCGTTGGGCTGGCGGTCGGGTATACGCTTTGCTATTTCGCGGCCAAGTATCGCTGGATCCGCCTTGACGAGCAGGTGTACGCCCTGAGTTACGTGCCCTTAGAGCCGCGCCTCTGGGACGGTGTCTGGGTGGCGGCGGTCGCGATTGTCATCAGTTTCCTGGCGACCATTTATCCGGCGCGCAGCGCCAGCCGGCTCACGCCCACTGAAGTGCTGCGGTACGAATAGGTGAGTGGAAACGTCGAGAATCTCTATTGCCAGCGCACCTCTCCGAGCTGGACCAGCCGCCTGGCCCGCGCGCTACGGCCGCCCGATCCTCTGCTCCGGAATCCGCGAGAACTCGAGATCGATGCGCCTCTGGGCCGCTGGAATCTATACATCGGCGGTGCGGGGTCTGTGGTGGATGGCTACGTCAGTATCGATTTGGTTCCGCTTGCGGGAGTGAATGTCGCCGGCAGTGCCGAGCAGTTGCCCTTCCGCTCGAATCTGTTCCAGCGCGTGGAATGCGACGCGGTGCTCGAGCACGTGGAGCATCCTGAGTGCGTCATGGCCGAAATCACACGCGTGCTTGCACCCGGCGGCTTCGCCCACGTCGTGGTTCCGTTCTGCCATCCCTTTCACGAGTATCCCCGGGATTTCCGCCGCTTCACGCCGGACGGCCTGCGTCAGTATTCGAACGGCCTTCAAGTGATCGCGGAAGGCTGGAGGACCGGGCCCACCGCCACACTCCTGGTGTTCGTACTCGAATACGTCAAAGTGTGGCTGCCGTGGCGGCCATTGCGCGCGGTCGCCCACGGCGCTCTGGGATGGCTGTTGTTTCCCTTCCGGTATCTGGATTTGATCTTGTTTCGTTCCGCCCGCGCCCGGCAGATCGGGAACCATTGCTACATCTGGTTGCGCAAGCCCGCCTCGTAAGTCTTGCCCGGGAGCCTCAGTCGTGCAGCAACGTCTCCAGGCTAAGCTGGCGCAGATCTTCGAGCAGCAGATCGGGCCCCAGCGCCGTCAGTTCCTCGCGGGTGGAAATGCCCGTGTGCACTGCTATGGCGCGCGCTCCATTTTCATGGGCCGCGATGATGTCGCTCGGCGCGTCGCCAATTAATGAGACCCGGGCGTTGGCTTCGATCCAGCCGCGCTCGCGTGCATGCTCGATGGCCATTCGCGCCAATTCGGAGCGGTTCGGCGCCATCTCTGCAAACACGCCAAAACGGAAATAATGACGCAGGCCCGCGCGTTCCATTTTCTTCCACCCAATGCGCGTCAGGTTACCGGTCACCAGGCCCACCGGCACGGCGCGCCGATTCAGGAAATACAGCAAGCCCCGAACGCCGGGGCAAGTCTTCCTTTGCAGGTCCGGACAGCTACGTACATAAATCGTCTGGGCCCGCTTGATGATATCAGGCATCTGGCGGCGAATGGCGGCTTTCGAAGCGCCAGCATCGTGCATCATGCGTGAGAGGATGTCGGGGTCCAGCATGCCGTGCACCGGAATGTGATCGGTGGTCGTATCCAACCCTGTGATCGACCGTACTGCCTCCACCAGCGCCTGCCGGTGATGCGGGCCGGCACGCCGGATCAAAGTGCCGTCGATGTCGAAAAGCACCAACGCGGAAGCCGGGACGGGGTTCATGCCGTGCGAAAAATCTCCTGAAGGAGCGTGATTCGTGCCGCGCCGATCATACAATACAATTGTGACCGATTCGAAGTTCCGGGTGGGTCTGGTCCAGATGGCTTGCTCACCCGACCCTTCCGAGAACCTGGCCAAAGCCGAATGGCGCATTCGCGAAGCTGCGGGACGTGGCGCTCAGATTATTTGCTTGCAGGAGCTGTTCCGTTCCCAATACTTCTGCCGCGAAGAAAATGCGCGCCTGTTCGATTTCGCCGAGCCCATTCCCGGTTCGACCACCGAAGCCCTGGGGCGCCTGGCACAGGAGTTGCGCGCGGTCGTGATAGCGCCGATCTTCGAGCGGCGGTCCGCAGGCGTGTATCACAACACCGCCGTCGTGATTGACGCTGACGGCTCGCTGGCCGGAATGTACCGCAAGATGCACATCCCCGACGATCCGCTCTATTTTGAAAAGTTCTACTTCACGCCGGGCGATCTCGGTTTCCGTAGTTTCGATACACGCTATGCGCGCATTGCGCCGCTGGTGTGCTGGGACCAGTGGTATCCGGAGGCGGCGCGGCTGGCCGCGCTCAACGGCGCCGAGGTCATTTTCTATCCGACCGCGATCGGGTGGCACCCTTCGGAGAAGGACCAGTACGGCGCCGTGCAATACGACGCCTGGCGTACCATCCAGCGCTCGCATGCCATCGCGAACGGGCTCTACGTAGCGGCGGTGAATCGCGTGGGATTTGAAGGATCGCCAGAGCAAGGTCTGGAATTCTGGGGAGCATCTTTCGTGGCCGACCCCTTCGGACAGGTTTTGGCCGAAACTGCGCACGATCGCGAAGAAACGCTCGTCGTCGAGTGTGACCGCAAGCGCATCGAAGAGGTGCGGCGCAACTGGCCTTTCCTGCGCGACCGCCGCATTGATGCCTACTCGCCCATTCTCAACCGGCTGAACGATTAATGAAGCAGATTGCGCGCTCGACCGCACCAACCCCGCGGGCGCTGGGTTTCCGCATGCCCGCTGAGTGGGAGCCGCATGAAACCACCTGGATCGCGTGGCCGCACAATCGGGACGATTGGCCCGGTCGCTTCGCCCCTATTCCTTGGGTCTACGGCGAGATTGTGCGTAGGCTGGCTCAAGTGGAACGCGTGCGCATCCTGGTCGAGAATCAAGATCTCGCAAACGGTGCGCGGCGTATTCTGAAGAAAATCGACGCCGACCTGGATGCCGTGGAGTTTTTCCGCTGCGCCACCAACCGTTCCTGGACGCGCGATTACGGGCCGATCTTCGTCCGCAATAAACGGGGCGAAGTGGCCATCACCAACTGGAATTTCAATGGTTGGGCCAAGTACGACAACTGGAAACACGATAACGCTGTAACGGCCCAGCTCGCGCGCCGCGTCAGAATGCAAGTCTGGAGCCCGGGCCTGGTGCTCGAAGGCGGCAGCATCGACGTCAACGGACGCGGCTCATTGCTCACGACAAAAGAATGCCTGCTCAGTCCGGTGCAGGCGCGCAATCCCAAGCTCGGCCGCCCCGAGATCGAACGCGCGCTTGCCGATTACCTGGGCGCGCGGAAAGTGATTTGGCTGCGAAACGGTATCGCCGGCGATGACACGCACGGGCACATCGACGATCTGGCGCGCTTCGTCAATCGCGACACCGTGGTTGTCGCCTCGGAACAAGACAAGTCCGATCCGAATTACGAGCCCTTGCGCGAGAACCTGGCTCTGTTGCGTGCCCAACCGCTCCACGTCGTGAAGTTGCCCATGCCCCGTCCAGTGATTTTCGACGGCCAACGCCTCCCCGCCAGCTACGCGAACTTCTATATCGCCAACCGCCTGGTGCTGGTGCCGACCTTCAACGATCCGAATGACCGCGTGGCCCTAGCGACGCTCGGGCGCGTCTTTCCGGACCGCGAAGTAGTGGGGATCCATTCGACCGAGCTGGTATGGGGTCTGGGCACGCTGCACTGCATGACCCAGCAGCAACCGTTGTAGCACAAGTTGGGCCAGGCGTCGCGCCCGCGTTGCATCCGGGCTTCCGCCTGTCGACGCTATCGGCGCGTTTGCCGAGACTTGCGGCCTTTAAACCCGCGCGATCGGCATTCACCGCGCTCCGCACTACAAGCTCAGTGCCCCGTTGCAACCAGCGCTGGCGCTTCCGACCATGGCGTTGGTTTACCGTCCACCGTATTCGGTTCCATCAATTCCGTTCGCGTGCCATCCGGATCGAACAGATTCAATTGCCGCCGGCGATTTTTCCCAACGCGTGCCTCGAGCGGCCTGGTGTACATTTTTCGATACGGACGGGCCTCGAGCACCGCGAGTGCCTCCGTCATATCCGGAACTTCGAGCGCGATGTGATGGACCACGCCACGCTTATCGGCCGCCGGCAAGTCCCGATACAGCATGAACTCGATGTAATCACCGCCGTCGGGAACTTTCATGTTTACCCACGAAAGCGTCTTGCCATCGCTCGATCCACGCCAGATCTCGGTGAACCCCAGAATATCGCGGTAGAACCGCATTGCCGCATCGAGATTTCCAACAATGATTCCCAGGTGCAGCATGTGCCGCGAAACGCGGGCTGCAGGCGCGTAGTTGCCCTTCTCGCGCATACTCCAGCCATCGGGCGCATACTCGACGATCTCGACCGTGTGGCCGTCCGGATCCTGAACGTTGAAGTTCAAGTTTCCGATGCGGCCTTTGGGAACGCTGTCGGGCACCTTGATGCCGCGCGACGCCAGGTAAACCCGCATGCGCTCCGCATTGTCGGTCTGGATGGAGATGTGATGCAGCCGGTCCTCGTCGGACCTCAGGCCCGGAAACAGTTCGATATACTGCGCGTCGTTGATCTTGATGAATGTGAGCGCCAGCGACCCGTCCGTATTGTTCAACTTGAACGGCTCGGCAAAGCCGAGAAAATCTTTGTAAAACGCGCGGGACTGGTCGACGTCGCTCACACGCAAAGCGATGTGAGCCACGCCTAGTATGCGTGGCCGCGGGGCCGTCTGAGCCCGCAGGAGTGACGCCGCAATCGCAATAAGAGCGAACAGCTTCATTGCAGCAGCACCTTGAGCACGCCTTGGCGCGCCGCAGTCCGGAAGGCGCGCGGAGCCTGGTCCAAGGGCATGCGTTCCGCGATCATATCCGCCACATTCACAGTTCCATTCTTCAGCAGCTCGAGCGCGGGCCCAAACCGGCCGCACCGCGAGCCGACCAGCGTAATCTCGTTGACGATCACGGGCGCGTATCCATGGCTACCGTTCCGTGCAGCGTGGATTTCAGGATCACGGTGCCGCGCGGGCGCGCCATTTCCATTGCCTGCATGAGTCCTGCTGTTGATCCCGTGGCGTCCACCACCCAATCATACGCCGCGCGTGGAAGCTGGTTTCCAACTCGTTCGGTCGACACTCCGGCCCGGCGGGCGATCTGCAATTTCTCTTTGTGATGACCGAACTGGTGCACGCGAAAGCCATAGGCGTGCAGCACCTGGGCGACCAGCAGCCCCAATTTGCCATCGCCCAACACAGCCACTTGAGAGCTGCACGGAATGTCCACCTGATCGAGAATCTCGCAGGCTGCGGCCAGCGGCTCGGTAAATACTGCGATCTCGTTGGGCACGGAGTCAGGCAGGACGTGCAGATTGCGTTCGGGTAGCGTGAGAAACGCGCGGAACGCGCCAGGATGCTTCACGATTCCCAGCACGCTACGCTTCGGGCAATGGCGGCCGAGCACCCGCCGGCACCAGTCACATAGGCCGCAGTGCAGGTTGATCTCACCCACTACGCGGCGTCCCACGAGCCCGGGGTCCCGCGCCTCAACGACCTCGCCCACGAACTCGTGACCCGGCGTTCCGGAAAATCCGTAATAAACCCGATGCAATTCCAGGTCCGTGTTGCAGATGCCGCCCACCAGAAGGCGAATCAAAGCGAAACCGTCGGGGGTGCGAGGTTTCGGCACGTTCTTCAGTGTCACGCGCCTATTTTCCAGGTGAACGGCGAGCATGTGTGTTCAGTATAATGCGCCGTGGCACACCCATCGGGACCTCCTTCGACTGGTTGGTAATTCCGGGTCGTCTCCAACATCAGCCGGACCGTCACGTACAGCATACTCGCGATGAATATGGTCGCTACCGCCAATTTCCGATTCAATATTGGGTATGGGTCCGGGCTTCCGATTATCCGCGATCGTTAGCCAAGGATTTAGAAAATCCGTCTAAAACGATCTCTAGCCTCAGACCGCGAGATAGGGTTCGAGGAAATTTGCGGTGGTTGGCGCCGAACCTGGGCTCATGGACTAGAACGGGACTTCCGGACAGCGACCGACCAGCATAGATCTACGGGTCAGGCGTGTCTCATCCAGTGACCTGCGACCGACTATACGGGATTCCCAGGCGCTGGACGCTTAGCCCCGTCGCAACATTAACTACTCATATATGGTCGGTTTCCTGTCATAACTCGTCTTTACCCAAGCTCTGATCCTTAAGGTGTAAAGCGCTATTTTATCCATGCAGTACCGCCATTTATGCTCCTCCGTGTTGATAACCGATCACGCCGCTATTTGTTATAGTATCGATCATAAGGAGTTATCGTGATCGGTACTAGACTAGAGTTTTGCATATTTACGCCAACCCTTTCGCCCATTCCACAAAGGGTTGAAGGATTTTTCGGGTGTGTGCATCCAGGGCGGGGTCGCTGAAAATCCTTTCCTGCCAGGTCGCGTGACGTAACGTGCGCAGAATATCCTCAAAGGAAACCGAGGATTTTTGTGGATACCACAGGCGGTCGAGGGCGGACTTGGTTGCCAGTCGATGTCCCGACTGCGCGTACCAGAGCAGGACCAGGTCGTAGATAAAGAAGATCAGGGGTGCGGTGCGTGTAGTGGCTTGGGCCACCCGGTTCTGCGGATCTTCGAAGCCCAGAAACTGCTTGACGTCGCGCTGGGGTCACGCACCACGACGATCCGCAGGAGTTGCTGGCCGGCACTGGGATACCACAAGGCATCGATGGTTTGATACCAGAGCTTGACCTGCTTTCCGTAAAGCGTGACGGTGGTCTTGATCCATTGCGCTGTTTTGTCTTGCGCCATCTGGAGAGGACTGGGCAAGCGGGCGCCTTTCTTGCGGCGGCGTCCCCGTTTGGCGGTCTTCCCGGCGGGTTTATACAGGGCGGCCTTCATGTTCATGCGGCTGATCAGCTTGGCGTTGGCGGGCAGGTGCCGGCTGATGGATCGGCCCGCATACTCGCTATCTCCGAGTACGCGCAGCCTGCGCTGGGGAATCCAACGGGCCACCATCTGAATCATCTCCAAGGCCAGTTCGGGGCGGGTGCGATATTGCTGAGCGGTGGCCTGGCCGGTTTGCTTGCGCTCCAGTTTTCCGCCTTTGCCGGGTGCGCGCTGGTTGGTCTGGCGTTTGCGGTACATGCGGACCAGGATGGGGAAGGCCCAGTATTTGGTGGGCGCGAAGGGCAAGGCGACTTGCAAAGAGAAGACCACGAAGTTGTGGCCGAAGGCGAAGAAGGGGCGTTTCTGGGTGGAGCGCAGAGGATCGTGGTGCATGCCCGCGCCCCAGATGTGGCGCCCGGATTTACGGGCCAAGGTATCGTCGACGGCGCCGACCAAAACCTCTGCACAAAATAACAGCAGTTGGAAGACGCAGTGGCCCAGATCATCGAGGTTCCAGCGAGCTTGGCTGAAGAAGCGATGGAAGGAGCAGTAGTGTTTGAACTCGGTAAGTTGGGCGGATTGAATGATGCGGGTGAGAGAACGGCGGCCCGAGCAGAGGATCCAGGCGCAGGACAAGGCCCAAAAGGAATGGAAGCTGGGCTGGGTGAAGCAAGACTGGAAAGCCAGCAGGAATGGAGCAAAGGAACGAACTAAGAGATCGGGCATGCGGCGGCATGCTTATCTCTCTTCTCTAAGATATGAAAGATAACAGCCACAAAAAAAAGACCTTACGGCTGCTGGCGCTTACGTTCCCTGAACAACTCCAGATTCACCTGCGCGATCTGCTTCAGCACTTTCTGCATCTGAGCGAACGCGCGCAGGTTTTCTTCTACCTCTTTCTTTAGCTCGCTGGGGACGGGGATCTGGCGCACCTGGCGACTGCCGAGACTCACGGAGAGAATCCAAATCGGTCCGTGGCCTTTCCCTTTCTTCTCGCAAAACCGGCAGCCGGGCTTATTGCAACGCACCATACGGCTGAGTAAGGAACCCGGCAAGACGGAGGAAAGATCGGGCATTTGCTGCAGAAGTTGCTTGCGGAGGGCCGTAAGTTGAGTGACTCTATCTTTCATTTCAATCAAATGAAAGATAACACAGATCCATCTGCGATGCAAGAGAAAAAACAACAAATTATGGCAAACTTGTTTGGAGCAAGGGCGCCCGTTTCAAAGCGGACGGGCTCAGATTTTCCGTCTGAGAAGCTTCAAAAACTGCAAAACTCTAGACTAGACTAGCAAACTAGCTCGATACGTTGTTCGATGTGGAATTGGAACTCCTCTTCGAGCTCGCGTTCGATACGATTCCGTTGGAATAGCGTTCGGAGCCGGAGGGTCATCTGACGAAACCAACGCCAGTCAGGCATGATTTATACCTCGCTGAGTCGGAACGACCTGAGAAATCGCGCCCGCCAGCCGTTCCCAGTTGGTGGTCTCGCGCTCCAACGCCCGGCGGCCCGGGTGCGTGAGCGAATAGAACTTGGCACGTCGGCCGTTTTCCGTAACCTTCCACTCCGCTTTGATCCACCCTTCTTGTTCGAGCTTGTGGAGTGCAGGGTAAAGGCACCCATCGCTAACCTGGAGGACTTCTCCCGAAATCTGTTTCAACCGCTGGCTGATTGCCCAAGCGTGCAGCGGTTCCAGCGCAACAATTTTAAGAAGAAGGAGGTCTAGCGTGCCCTGGGCGAGATCAGCTGGTTTGCTCATGCGTTCACTCTCGGTTACCGAGGCCAGAATATCACCGCCGCCCTCGGTAAGCAAGGGGAGACGTTCGAGAAGGCCGGGCAGCTTATAAAGCATAAAGTGGCAGTCACTTTTTATGGTTAAAGTCACACGCCATCCCGCTACAATGGAAAATTCATGTCTGCAGAACTGGTGTGCTTCAACCGGAGTTGCCGCGCGCGCTTTCCAATCACTGAGGTGACCTACAATTGCCCGCTTTGCGGAAGACTGCTTGAAGCGGCGTACCCCGGCCTGGCGCTCGATTCCGAATCGCTGAAAGCCACTTGGCGCAGCCGCCGCACCTGCAACCAGCCGCTCGACCAAAGTGGCGTCTGGCGGTATCGGGAAATCATCCCGTTCCTCGAGAATTACGATTCCGTGGTGACCCTGCGGGAAGGGAACACGCCCCTGCTGCCGGCAAACGGAGCCGCTGAATATGGCGGCCTGGACCACATCACGTTCAAGCACCAGGGTTTCAACCCCACAGGCTCGTTCAAGGACAACGGCATGACCTGCGGGGTGGCTCAAGCGCGCCGCCTGGGGATGAAGCGCGTGGCTTGTGTTTCCACGGGTAACACGTCCGCGTCCATGGCGGCGTACGCCAGTGCAGCGGGCCTGGAGCCTTTGATTTTCATTCCACATGGCAATATCTCATATGGCAAACTGGCGCAAGCGCTGGAGTATGGGGCGCGAACCTTTCAGGTGGAAGCGAACTTCGATCAGATCCTGGCACTGGTCCGTCAACTGGCCGAACGGCTGGGCATTTATCTGTTGAATTCGATTAATCCTTTTCGCATCGAAGGCCAGAAAACCATCATGGTTGAGATGCTGGACCAGCGAGACTGGGTTTCGCCGGACTGGGTCGTGCTGCCGGGAGGTAATCTCGGCAACACCTCGGCGTTCGGCAAAGGATTGCGCGAGTTGAAGCAGCTCGGGTTCATCCGCAACGTGCCGCGGCTGGCCGTCATTCAGGCTGAGGGCTCCGCACCGTTTTATGAGCTGTATCGAGACAGTGAGCGCGGCAAGCTTAAATCCGTCCCACATCCGGAAACCCTGGCGACGGCAATCAAGATTGGCGATCCGGTTTCCTGGCCGAAGGCGCTCCATGAGGTGATGGAATCGAATGGAGTCGTCGAAAAAGTGACGGAGCAGGAAATCGCCGATGCGAAAGCGGTGATTGGCAAGTGCGGCATCGGGTGTGAACCGGCTTCCGCGGCGACTCTGGCGGGAACCCGCAAACTGACCGCGACGGGTGTGATGCGGCGTGATGCGGATGTGGTCGCGGTGCTGACCGGAAATCTCTTGAAAGATCCGGATTACATTTATCGGTACCACACCGGGCAGCTCGAAGCGCCGGGCGGCCGGATGATTGAGGCGAATTTTGGGAATAGGCCGGTGGTCGTCCCGAACGATGCGGAGCGGATCGCTTCGCTGCTGTCATCCTCATTCTAGTTTTTCTCCCCCCACTTAGATTAGTCCCACGTACCTTCATTAGTGGGTACACGCTTACCTTCGTCTTTTCCCAACCTTATCTCAGAGGCGAGCTTTCGGGAAAATAAGTTCTGGCACAAGCTGGCAATATGCCAAAAAACGCGCCACCGGCCGAGAAGGCGGAGCCAGATATTTCAAAGGAACTACAGTACCTCAACGCGCACCTCGCTGCGGTTGAGGCGCTTATCCGGGCCTTGGAAGAGTATCGGCAATTTAGCGCGAGGTTAGTCATCAAGAAAACGCGAACGGCGTGACGTAGCTAGTCGGTCAGGACCTCAGCGATTTTCGCTGCAAGGTGGGAGTACGGAATCGCACCCGGATGATAGAGCCGTACTACGCCCCGGCGATCCACCAGTACCAGCGTGGGTGTGGTACTGGCGCCGTAATTTTTGAAGTTTTCTTCGCTTACCGGCACACTCATGCCGGGCAGCGCTCCATAGAATTCTTTGCGTACCTGATCGATGTAGCGTGTCTCCTGCTCGCGTGACACATCCTCACCGTGCGCGGCGTAACCGTAG
Source organism: Acidobacteriota bacterium (assembly GCA_003223115.1). Classification (GTDB taxonomy): domain Bacteria; phylum Acidobacteriota; class Terriglobia; order Bryobacterales; family Bryobacteraceae; genus QHXW01. The sequence goes on along the minus strand of QHXW01000225.1, from coordinate 12,787 downwards.
TGCTGGGTCGGGCCCATCAGCACCAGGCCCTTCTCGCCGAATGCGGACTGGATTCTCCCCAAATCCGGGACTTCCGCTTTGCAGTCGCCGCACCAGTGGGCCCAGAAAAACAGCAGCACGGGATGGCCCCGTAGCTCAGTCAGAGATACGGGCTTTGGCCCCAGCCATTCCGACATCTGCAACGGGGGAGCGGTTTTGCCCTCAAGCGTCAGCAGATTGATGTTCTTCTGTATGCGCGTGCGAATCGAGGTAGTCCGATATGTCTCGAGCTCCTGCCGTAGAAACGTGACCGCTTCGCCCCGTTCGCCGCCCGCAGCCAGCACCTGGGCATGCACTTCAATTGCGGCCCCCAGGGCGATCGGCAGGCGCCGTTCATCGTCAAGATTCCGGTGTTTCAGTTCCGCCAGCACGAGCCGGCGTGTTTCGGCGGCATATCGATCGGCGTCGTTATAGCGTTTCGCCGCCAGAGCGCCGCGGCCCATCCACGAAATCGCTTCCAGCATCTCGGCTGTCACCCCGTGTTTGGCGCGATAGTCTGCGATCAGCACATCGGCGTGCTTGAAGTCGCGTTGATCGACGGCATCCCGGACGTCCCCGATGATCTGGGCGGATACAGCGGTAACCGCCAGCTGGAACAGCACGGGCGCTAAAAACAAGCGCATTCGATTTCAGGTTACCAAGTGTGGACTGGGGGAGTTCTCAGTGGCTTACGATGGTGGCGCCGCCATCCACGGTAATCACTTGCCCGGTCAGGTACGACGCACGATCGCTCGCCAGCATCAGCGCAATCTCGGCAATTTCCTCCGGCTGTCCCAAGTGCTTGATCGGCTGGTGTTCAAGGACTTCAGCCAAACGGCGCTCATCCTTCCAGTAATATTCGCTGAGCACGGTTTTCACCAGGCCCGGCGCGATAGCGTTCACACGCACGCCGCGGGGGCCGAGTTCGAGCGCGTAACACTTGGTCATCATCATCAGCGCGGCCTTGGTGGTGCTATAAAGCATTCCTTGAAATTGTGGCCGTATCCCCGCAATAGAAGCTATGTTAATGATGCTCCCGAAGCCTCGTTGACACATGCCAGGAGCCACCAGGCGTACCAGCCTGAACGCGCTTTTGAGGTTCACTTCGATCATCTTGTCGAACTGATTATCGTCGATGGTCAAGGCCGGGCCTTGCGCTACGTTGGTGGCAGCGTTGTTCACCAGAACGTCGATACGGCCGTACTTTCCGGTCACAGTTGTTACCAACCGCTGCAGTTCTTCAAGCTTGCCTACGTGACAGGCAATGGGTATGGTGCGCTCACCTAAATCCCTGGCGGCAGCCTCGACGTTCTCCGCCTTGCGGCCACAGATCACGGCTGTCGCGCCCTCGCGCACGAATGCTTTCGCAATGGCTTTGCCGATGCCGCGGCTTCCTCCGGTGATGATCGCGACCTTACCGTCCAGTTGCATGATCTTTCGCCTTACGTTGGAATATCGGTGTGCGATGGAACAACTAAACCGTCAGACGTTCCGCGAGCCAGACAATGTATGCCGTGTTCCGCTTGCGAACTTCCGAGACCAGATCCGGCGGCAACTCGTCCAGTTTTTCTTTGAAGAAGCGGCGGTCGCCATCGGGTGATTGAAGGTCGCGGCTGCCGACAACATTTCCCAACCAGAACACTAGGAACAGGTTGCCATCCACGCGCCCGCGAGAGGAATCACCGAGATATGACCGGCGGCCCATCTCGACGTACTTCGCGGCCAGCTCGCTTTCAGCGCCGAACGCTCCACGCGAGGCGAACTGGTTACAGCGCTCCACCATGCGGTGATAGAGCTGCAGCCACGGGGAGCCGGCTGGCTGCTCAGAAAGCACGTCGAAGAGTTGCAATTGCAGTTCACCCGAAATCTTGTAATTGACGCGGCGCGCCGTGGCCCGTCCGATGGATTCGAGCACTTGGGCCTGTTTGCCGCTGCCGGAATGAATGCTCAGCGTGCTGTCAAAGTGCCTTGCCACGTCAGCCAGTTCGCGCACTCGATGCGTGAGTTCGTCGAGCGGCTTCCCGCCGAAGGTATTCGTCACGCGTGGCTCGAGTTCAGGCCACATCTTGTGATGCACGTAATCGCGCAGCCCCACGCCGGCTTCGAGTGAGCTTTCCATGGCCACCGGGTAGGCCTGCCGCTTCTTGAACCCCAGGTTCGGCGGAACCAGTTGCGCCGGGCGTCCGCGCAGTTTCAGCCAGTGCATGTAGAAGTACAGCTCTTTGGGTGTAGTGAGCGTCTCGGCCTCGTCGATGGAGGGCTCAAAGTCAAACGGTGCGCCGCTCTTGGTTTGGCGAATGAAATCGAACAGTTCTTCATTGAGCTTCAAACTTTGGCCGAATGTGACGGCCAGTCGACGCACTTCCCCGCGGGTGAAGTCGTACGCGGCGTTTCCCACGGTGACGCGCCGGGCGAACTGTTCCAGGGTCCACGCGCGCTCGCTCGATGAGAATAACGATGCGAATTTTTCTTCGACGGCGGAATCGCTCCAGGCGGCGGGGTGCCGCGAGTCGGCCTCCAGGATGAAAAGCCGCGACGTGTCTGTGGTGAATTTGGTATAGCCGGCGGCGTGCCGGATGGCCTCTTTGGAAGCTTCAACCGAACGCGCGATCTCGTTCGAGTTGCTTCCGGTCACGATGAAGTGGTCGGCCTCAGCATTGTATCCGTCGCGCCAGCCGGCCTGAACCGCGGCCCGAAGACCCGCTTGATACAGATGCCGGATGGAAACGCGCGTGTGGCCCGCCGCTACAGGGTCCTCGCCATCTCGCGCGGCGAGCGCTTCATCGGTGGTCATCTCGCGAGTAGCTGAGAGCTGCACCGTCGATGCCAGATTCAGCCCGGTTTTCTTGAGCAGGATGCGGAACGCCTCAAAAGCGGCGGGCAGGCTGATTTCCGGATGCCGGTTGCCGACAGCGATGGCCGCCAGCGCGCCTTGCGGACGGGGTAGAAACGCCGGGTTCACGCCTTGGGCGAAGGAGAGAACTTGTTCGCGATCGGTCAAGCTATTTATAATTGCAGACTTTTCAGGTACTGGCGGAATGGCTCGCCCAGGTCGTGGCGGCGCAGAGCAAACTCGACTGTGGCTTTCAGGAACCCGAGCTTATCACCGGCATCATAGCGCGTTCCTTCAAAACGGTAAGCATAGATGGGGCGGGTGCGCAGCAGGTGTTTGAGCGCATCGGTCAACTGCAGCTCGGAGCCGGAGCCGGGCTCGATGGACTGTATGGATTCGAAGATTTCGGGTACCAGCACGTAACGGCCGATGATGGCGAGGTTCGAAGGCGCATCGGCAGCTTTTGGCTTCTCCACCAGATCGCGAATTCGGTAGACACGGTCCTTGCTGCCGTTATGTGAGATGGCCTCGGCGTCTACCACACCGTAGGCGGAAATTTGCTCGCGCGGCACCTCCATCACGGCCAGCACCGGGGCGCCGAAGAACTCATGGACGTCGAGTAGCTGTCGCAGGCAGGGCGTTTCGGCGTCGATCACATCATCGGCCAGCACCACGGCGAATGATTCGTGGCCCACCAGTTCGCTCGCGCGGAGCACCGCGTGCCCCAGCCCGAGCGCCTCTTTCTGCCGGACGTAGGAAACGTTGATCATGTCTGAAACGCTTCGCACGATGGCCAGCAGATCTTTCTTGTTGCGGCTTTCGAGTAGATATTCCAGCTCAAAGCTCACATCGAAATGGTCTTCGATGGCGGTTTTGCCGCGGCCAGTGACGATGATGATGTTCTGGATACCGGAGTGCAATGCTTCTTCCACGCCGTACTGGATGATGGGCTTGTCAACCAGCGGCAGCATCTCTTTTGGCTGAGCTTTCGTGGCGGGGAGAAAACGGGTGCCCAGCCCGGCGGCTGGAAACACGGCCTTGCGCACCTTTGCGGGCATCACCTCCAGTGTGCGTCTGGCGGGGACTAGCGCGCAACCCGAAACGTGTATTGCCTCACCCCGTGTTTTCCTGTAAAACATGGCCATTACAGACGAGCGCCGGGAGCAGGCGCGCGAGTTGTTTCACGCAGCCTGCCAGGCGCAAATGCAGGGCAGGTTTGAACAGGCGGTGGAACTCTATAGAGGCTCCATTGCCGCGTACCCGACCGCCGAAGCCTACACGTTCCTCGGCTGGACGTATCATTTTCAGGGAAAGCTGGAACAGGCCATCGAAGAATGTAAGAACGCTATTACCATTGACCCGACGTTCGGGAATCCCTACAACGACATCGGTTCCTACCTGATCGAACAGCAAAAGTTCGACGACGCCATACCGTGGCTCGAGAGGGCCATCCGGAGCTCGCGTTACGAGGCCTATCACTTCCCTGGTACAACCTGGGACACGCGCCCACGAAGCCAAGGAAATGTACACGCTGGCCCTGCAGTGCTATCGCAAGGCGCTAGAGATTGAACCCCGCGACACGCTGGCATCCGAGGCCAGTGAAAGGCTCAGGCGAGTGCTGCAAGACCAGTGCTGACGCCGGGAGCAGCTTGCTGGCCGCAGTTTGTTTTTTGTCGGGCCATGTGTTATGAATATGCTTCACAGGTAAACATACATGGCATACGTGATTGCGGAACCTTGCATCGGGACCAAGGATACAGCGTGCGTGGATTCGTGCCCGGTCGATTGCATCCACCCCAAGAAAGACGAGGCCAATTTCGCCGAGGCCGAGATGCTGTACATCGATCCGGTTGAGTGCATCGACTGCGGAGCTTGCGTGCCGGTTTGCCCGGTTTCCGCCATCTTTGCGTTGGATGATCTGCCTGAGAAATGGACGGAATTCACCGCGAAGAACTCGGCATATTACGGCCGCTAGCGTCGCTAGCGGACTTGTTCACATCACTTCGGGGAAAGCCTAAACTTCCCCGAATCAGGTAGTTATTCCAACCAAGGTGTCTGGGCCTCAGATCCTTTCCGATACTATGCGGATGAGGAACCCAGATGACTGTTACGACGTTGGGCCGAGTCAATGTGGCCACTCCTGGCACCCCAGTGCCGCTTTCCAGCGATCCGGCCGCTCGTGCTTGCAAGATAAGACTTTCTTCCAGGTGATCCCCGGCCTTAAAGGCTACATCGGCAGGAGCGGGATGACGCACGCTACGCTCGCCGGTGTCGTCCGGGCGCTCTGGCCGAACCCCACGGGCGGCATCTCGGATTCCTTTTTCATCGAATCGCAGGAGGATTCCGATGGTCTCAACTTGTCCGCATATTACATCGACATGGATGTAGCCGGCGAAGGGTTGCTGGTCAGTTACTGGACGGAATAAGGTCTAGGCGGTGGGCCTGTAGGTGGCCGAGGTGGTATCGGTTTCCCAGATCCTGACTTCCCGTATCCGGGCCGGGGACGTACCCAGACCGCGCAGAATCTCGTCGTAAAAATAGCGCGCCAGGTTTTCGGCCGACGGGTTCGCCACCTCGAAAGGTTCCAGATCGTTGAGGAATTGATGATCGACGCGCTCGACCACACCGCGGATGGCTTTCTTGATGGCGCCGAAATCCACCAGCAGGCCGATTGAATCCAACTCCGCTCCCTCGACGGTCACCTGCACGCGATAATTGTGGCCGTGAACGTTTTCACACTTCCCTTTGTAATTCCTCAGGGCGTGGCCCGCCGCAAAGGTTTCTTCCACCGAAACTTCAAACATCGAAAAACTTCTCCACGTCTTCGAGGCTAGTCGTAAATCGGTAATCCGGCAAGCTGTCAAAAAATATCTGTCCGTAACGCTGTTTCGTGATCCGATTGTCCAGCAGAGCCAGAACACCCCGGTCCGAACGGCTGCGGATCAGCCTCCCGAATCCCTGCTTCAAGGCGATGGCTGCTTGCGGGATCTGGTAATCGTAGAAGGGTTTTCCGCCGGCTTCGCGAATACTGCGCATCCGGGCATCTACTACCGGATCGCTCGGAACAGCAAACGGCAACTTATCAATAATAACGCAGCTCAACTGCTCGCCCGGAACGTCCACGCCTTGCCAAAAAGAAGCGGTGGCAAACAGCACGCTGTTCGGTGTCGAGCGAAATTCTTCGAGCAGCGAGCTACGGGGCGCGGTGCCCTGCAGGAGCGTGGGAAACTCGATTTCGAACGACACACGGTCGTAGATCATGCGCATCTGCTGGTAACTGGTAAAAAGCACGAAGGCGCGGCCGCGGCTGTAATTGAGGATCCGCACGATCTCTTCGGCCGCAAGCCGGGTGAATGAAGCTTGGCGTGGATCCGGCAACTGCTGCGGCACATAGAGCAGAGCTTGTTTTTCAAAGTCAAAGTGCCCAGGCACGATCAAGGTGCGTGCGTAAGGCAGACCCATCCGCTGCCTGGTGAACTCGAATGTTCCGCCGACGGCCAGCGTGGCCGAGGTCAGGATCACGGTGTCCAGCTTATCGAACAGCCGCTCGCCCAGTATCCGCGAAACATCGATTGGTGTGGCCTGCAGAAAGCATCCCCGGCCCCGGCGCTCCACCCAAAAGACATAGGAAGCATCATCCGATTCAAACAGGAATCGCAGGCTGAGGACCAATTCCTCGAGGCGGCGCAGCAGCGGCGCAATCTCATCCGCCTGGTTCTCTAATGACTTTAGATGTGACAATGTAAGCTTAAGATCTAACAGCAAGTTATCATAGGCTTCCTGGTGCTGCTCGAGGAACGCCGGCCGGGCCTCAAGAGCCTCACGACCCTCAATTTCGTCGAACAGGGCGAAGAGCTGATCCGCCCGCTCCTCGAGGCGCTCCAGCGTCCGGTCCAGTTCCGGTGAGGCGAAGCCTTTTTGGCGCGAGAGACGGGCGATATCCCGATGCACCTCCTGAAACCGGTAATTGCTAGTAGAGATGCCGAAATATTGTCCGGCGACATCTTCGATCTCGTGGGCCTCGTCGAACACCACGGCGTGATATTCGGGCAGAATGCCGGCGAACTCGTCCCCTTCTTTGATGGCCAGGTCAGCGAAGAACAAGTGATGGTTGACGATAATGATGTCGCTCTCGAACGCGCGCTGGTGCATCAACGTGATGAAGCAGCGGTCGAATTGCGGGCACTTCTGGCCGGTGCAGAGGTCGCGGCGGGCATCCAGTTTGTTCCAGACGGAGCTGGACTCCGGCAGCGTCTTGATTTCGGCGCGATCGCCGAACTCGGTGGTCTTCTCCCACTCACGGATGATCTGAAAGTCGCCCATCTCCTCGAGTCCCGCAAGGGCGGGCTCGTTATCGGCATCGTAGATCTTCTGCCGGCAGGCGTAATTGCCGCGGCCTTTCATGTAGCAGACCTGCAATGGCCTTGGGAAATGCTTCTGGAGGAATGGTACGTCCTTGAAGAAAAGCTGCTCCTGCAGGTTCTTAGTGCCCGTGGAGACGACGATTCGTTTCCCGGAATTAATGGCCGGCACCAGATAGGCCAGAGTTTTTCCGGTGCCGGTGCCGGCTTCGACGATGAGGTGCTTTCGGTCAGCAATCGCGGATTCGACAGCCTCGGCCATCTCCGCTTGCCCGGGCCGGTGCTCGTAATTCGGGTGCCATTTGGAAAGCGCGCCATGCCGGGAGAAGAACTGGCGGGCGCTCGAGACTTTCGTGGGAGTGGTCATCGATCTTTCGATTGTAACGAGAGGAGCGATGGCCGACGCGCAAAGCCAGGATAGATGAGCGGCCAGCGAACCGCACGCGCAATTGAGACGCCCGCGTTATGCCGTTTCAGATCGCCGCGAGCAGCATGAAGAAGCGCGTAATGAGCGTAATGTACATAGCATATATTGACAGTATGTACATATCTCGATATATTGGGATCATGCGGGTCACGATCACAAGACTGCGGCAGGAACTGTTTCGTCTCGCGGATCAGGCGCTCGAAGGCAAACCGGTGGAATTCGTGCATAAGGGCGTGGTGTTCCACATCACACCGGAGAGTAAGCGCTCAAAGTTGGCGAAGCTCACAGCGCAGAAAGTGGTGGCGCCAAAGGCGAATTTGAAACGAGCCGACCGGGAGCTGCTCAAAGAAATGACTGAGGGCTGGGAGCAAGACTGGTCGGAGCTGTGATTCACTATCTTGATACGCAGGTCATGATTTGGCTGTGCGAAAAGCAATTAAACCGGCTGACGCCCCACGCAACCGCCGCGATTGAGGAGGCCGATCTACTCATTTCACCAATTGTTTTGCTTGAACTGGAATACCTGTACGAGATCAAGAAAATCATGCAACCGCCGCAGGCGCTGTTAAGCCAGTTGCAGGAGCAGATCGCGCTGAGGCTCTGCGAACATTCATTCTCGTTGGTGATCCAGACGGCGCTGTTCGAAGGCTGGACCCGTGATCCTTTTGACCGGTTGATCGTTGCGTACGCGAAGTCGAACGGATATGCGCCGCTGGTCACATCGGACCGCGACATTCGCAAGCACTATAGCCGGAGCGTCTGGTAGCCAACTGTTGAGCCCTGGACAAGCAAGTGCCTTTTTAGTACCTTTATCATGGAATCGATGTTTTTTCTGGCAGGATATTTTTCGATAGTGCCGTGTGGCCCTTTATACATGCGGGTTTGGTGGCCATTCCAAAAGAATCGGACTTGTATACCCTTTTTTGGTTCCGGCTACGCCGGGTTAGGGTAATGCGGCGTGCTACGGTACAAGCATGATGGAGCGCATTCCGACGATCGTCATCGTGGGACGTCCCAACGTTGGAAAATCCACGTTGTTCAACCGCATTACGGGCCAGCGGCGGGCCATTGTGGGCGACGAGCCGGGCATCACGCGGGACCGCATACACGGCCAGGGGCGATACGACGGCAAAAGCTTCGAAGTGATCGACACCGGCGGCATCGTGGTCAACGATGCGGAGTATATTCCGAGCCAGATACTGAAGCAGGCGCAGGTCGCATTCGACAAAGCTGCACAGATCATCCTGTTAGTGGACGGGCGCGGGGAAATTGCCGGGCCCGACCGCGAGCTGGCGCAGTTGCTGCTGCGGCTGGGCAAACCCGTAACACTGGCCGTAAACAAGGCCGACACGCATGCTCGCGAGGATCTGGTGAACGAGTTCTATGGCCTCGGAATCGGTGATGTTTTCCCGGTCTCGGCCGAACATGGTCTGGGCATAGACGAATTGCTCGGGCACGTGACTGCCGGGTTCAGCGAGACTGCTGAGGAGGAGCCTAAAGAATCGATCAAGGTGGCCATCATCGGACGGCCCAACGTAGGCAAATCCACGCTGCTGAACACGCTCACAGGAGAAGATCGGGTCATCGTCTCGCCCGTAGCTGGCACCACTCGCGACGCCGTGGACGCCTTGGTGCGGCACGGCGAGACCGACTATGTGTTCGTCGACACCGCGGGCATTCGCCGCAAAGGCAAGACCAAGATGATGGCCGAAAAGCTCAGCGTTGTGATGGCGCGGCGGCACATAAGGATGGCGCAGGTGGTTTTGCTGCTGCTGGATGCCACCGAGGGCGTGCTGGGCCTGGATGCGACCATTGGCGGTTACGCGCACGAGGGCGGGCGAGGCGTGATCATTTGCGTCAACAAATGGGATGCGATCCCGGCCGCGAAGAAACGTGATTTCGAGCAGCAGGTGCGGGATGAATTGAAGTTTCTCGAGTACGCTCCAGTGGTATTTCTTTCCGGCAAAACGGGGCAGGGCGTGCCGGAGTTGTTCAAACTGATCCGCGAAGTCCGCGATTCCACGGGAAAACGCATTACCACGGGCGAGCTGAACCGTTTTGTGGAATCATTGCAATTTGAAGAACGAAAAATCTACTACATCACGCAGGCTTCTGCGCGCCCACCGACCTTTGTGCTGTTCACCGATCGCGCCGGACCTCTGCATTTCTCACACGAGCGTTATTTGATCAACCAGTTGCGGCGGCGCTTCGGATTCAAGGGAACTCCGATAGTGTTGAAGTCCAAGGTCAAGAAAAAGTCAGGGCGGCATGGCCGACGGATTGGCGCATAGTGCCGGTCAGGCGGCCCGGAGAGAGCCGCCCGGCTTGTCCAAGAGTTTTGCCAGTTGCCGATCAGAGATCTTACGCGCCCTGGCCACGCTTAAGTGCGCTTTTGATCCACTGAGTGCGCGGGGTTCGACGGCGCTCGCGGCGGCTGCCGAGGCGCGGGCGCATTGCATACCTCAGTGGAGCCCCTTGCGCGGAGATCTGGTGCCACCCGGTGCCGGAATTCACATCAAACGCGCCGATATATCCACCGGGCAGCAACTCGAACGGCTGCTGGATCTGCTTTTGCTGATCGAATTGCGTACTGCCCTGTGCACGGAATGACTCGAACCAGGCCGGGTAAACGAAGTCCGATACGGTAACGCCGTCGATGGCATAACCATTATTGTCAGCCTCGCAAGCATCGCAGATTTCGTAGGCGTACAGAGTTCCGCTGGTGGCGTCAGGTTGAATGAAAACCGTAAGATTAATGTCGGGGTCTGCCAGCATTTCGAGCAGTTCATGACTGGCGGTGACGGTCCAATTGGTTCCAAATTGCTTATCGCTGGTTGCGAATACCTTGCCCAGCGGAAGGCCTTCCGGGGTGACGTCGTGATAGCCCAGCGCGCCGGCCTGATCGGAATTGTCCAGGATGACGAGCCACCAGGAACTAGCAGCCGGTTGGGCATTCCGGCGCACGAATGTGAGGTCGGCCCCGAAGCCCCAAGCGGGCGCGAAGTCGCGGCTCACCTGTTTTTGCAAGGCCGGCACCACGGCCTGCACCTCCGTGTCCTGCAACGCCGCACTGGCGTTAATTACACTGATCTGAATATTGGCCATATTTTGCCTCCTGGGAGTGGGATTATACAGAGTAAGTTTTTATATAACAATCTCACCCATGGAATTTGCAACAAAATACAGCTCAAATTCGGTGATTTTAGAGCACTGTATCCGTAGATGCCGCTCCGGAGTAAAGCGGCCCGGAGCGGCGTGAGACCGGTCACGGTGTGCTTCGGGGTGCTCCGCGTCACGCCGTTGCGCGTCCGCGTTTGGATTGATTGCCGCCGATAGGTGCGCGCACGCCGGCTTCTTCAAGCGGCACCGTGCAGGGTTCCAGCCCGGCTTTCGCGAGAACGGCGTAGATGATGAATCCGGCAAAGAAGCTGTAGAGCACGGCGGGCTGCGCGTGAGCCTTGAGCGCGGGTGAAACGGGCAGGTTGGGCAGAATGCCGATGACGAATCCAATGGCCCAGGCGATGTAGCCAGCCCAGTTGATGCCTTCACGCGGGCCGGGCCAGCGCTTACCGGAAAGCAGGTAATCGGCAGCCATGGCCCCGCAAATAGGACCGAAGGAGGCACCCACGATGGTGAAGAAACCGATCAAATCCGCCGCAGCGCCGGTAACGGCCAGGATTATCGCGACGGTGACGCCGGCCATGGTGGAGGACATGCGCTTCACTCCGGGGATCATGGTGGAGAAGCTGTTGCCAGCAATGAAGGCGCAGAAGCACGCGGGGCCAATGGAAGCGATGGTAAACAGGAAGAACATGGCCGAGGCGAGGACTCCGCCCATGGATGAAATGACGGCATCGTAGCCGAAGCTCTGGATATTCGGATTTAGCGCGCGCGCTCCGGCCACCGAGAGAATCGGCAGTCCCCCTGCAAAGAGAACTGCCAGGGCGATGCCCGTGAGACCGCCCAGACGGACGTCTTTCTCGTTGCGATTGTTCATGCCAAAATCGGCGCCCGCGGCTCCGGCCGTGGCGAAAAAGCCGATGACGATTTGCAGCAGCAGCGTGAAAGCAAACAGCGGATTGGGCTCGCTGACGACGTGATTCGAGATCCCGGGGGCCGTCTTTGAGAAAACAATCAGGATCATCAGGAAGGGGATCAGGTTCAGATAAAGCGAGACGCGGGCGACGTATTGAATGCCCATCGCGCCGATGTAGGCCATCAAATAACCCCAGATCACGCCGATGACAATGAACGACAAACTTCCCGGCTGGGCCTCGGAATGGACGCCGCTCAGGATGAATTTGGTCGCAAAGAAAGTGCTCACCGCAAACCAGCCGACTTGCAGCAGCCCCATCAGGAGGCCGGGCATGACATAGCCGCCCGTTGTGCCGAACGTCGAGCTGCCCACGACGTAGAGCGGGAAACCAGTCTGCATTCCGAGCATTGCCGGGACGTGGTAGAACAGCGCGTAACTTAGCAGGCCCGCGACGGCCAGCGCCGCGATACACAGGCCGAGCGAGGCGTGATTGATGGTGTTTTGCGCCATCGAAACATAGAAGGCGACCCAGAGAAAAATGCCGGCGTAACTTGGCGCGGTGCTCTTGTACCACGGCGCGCGATTTGCAGTCGAATTAGGGGAGGACCTGGCGATGTATTCAGGCAGCATGGGAGGCCAGTATATCGCGAGACGCAGGAGGGTGGATCGGGCACAGTGACCAGAGCAGTCGCGAGGGGGGATGTAAACACTGCGGCAGGGAAATCTATCCGTTGACCTGCCACATATCCGCAACGGGGTGTTTCGTCCAAGTGGCCTGCGGCACCGATCAGAGGCGCAATACCTACTTCGCGCATTTCCTATCCGGTTGCGCCGATTCTACGGAAAGAGCTGACAGCATGTGGACTGGGCTGTGCTTGCGTTTTGAGCTAGACTGATTCAACCAAGCCGCCAACACCGTCCACGATGTGACAACCGCCGCAACTCTGAGGCACGCTGCCTGTGATGCCGCAAAACCGGAGGCGGCTCGACTTGGGTTTCGGGCACTTACGACCCCGAGCTAAAGCTCGTCTATTGGGGCGTGGGTAACCCCGGGCCTGATTGGAATGGTGACAGCCGCGTCGGTGACAACCTCTATACCTGCTCGCTGGTCG
>QHXW01000031.1 GCA_003223115.1 Acidobacteriota bacterium | reverse complement strand
CCTGACCGTGGAGCTGATCACGCCGGTGGCCATGGACAAAGGGCTGCGATTCGCGATCCGCGAGGGCGGCCGCACGGTGGGCGCGGGCACGGTAACGGAGATTGTGCAGTAAGGATCGGGAACGCCTGGCCTGTGGGTGAGGCGGCCACAGAGGAGGATTAAATGCCGCGCGAAATCATCACAATGCAGTGCACCGAGTGCAAAGACCGCAATTATTCAAAGACCAAAAACAAGAAAACGACGACCGAGCGGCTGGAACTCAAGAAGTTTTGCCCAACGTGCCGCAAACACCAGGTTCACCGCGAAATCAAGTAAACTGGGGGATGCTGGTGGTTTGACAAGCTTTTGAGTTAGCGTTTGCGAGACCCAGGGGCGTAGGTTTAACGGCAGACCAGCGGTCTCCAAAACCGCGAGTGGGGGTTCGAATCCCTCCGCCCCTGCCAGCTCTGTTAACACTTCACGCCCGGCTCGGAAGTCATCCATCGCGAGAGAGAAATATGGCAGGAACGGTAGAAAGTACTAAACCCGGAACGTTAGAAAGTATTAAACATTGGCCCAAGGCCACCAAAGATTATTTCAACGAGCTGCGGGCCGAGATGAGGCGCGTGACCTGGCCCAACGCGCAGCAGGTGCGCGCCACGACCGCCGTTGTCATCCTGACAGTGTTTGCTTTCGGAGCATTTTTTCAGATAGTGGACTCAATCTTGAACCATACCATTGCCAGAATTTCCGAAGTATTGGCTAAGTAAGGAGGGTGTTTCCGTGGACGACGAACAGCAAAACCCGGAAGAACACCCGCAGTCTGAAATGAGTGCGGAAGAGCGGATGGAACATCCCTCTGAACCTAGCGCGGAGGTTCCCCAAGAGGAAGAGAGCGATCAATTGGAAGAGCGTGCCGCCGCAGAAGAGCGCGAGCAAGATGAGCCCGATAGTGACCGGCCAGACAGTGAGATGTCCGGCCAAACAGGCGATACTATCAGCGAGTCGAGCGACGGCAATCCGCCGGTGGCCGCACATCCGGCTGTCGACGAGCTATCGGCCAAAAGGTGGTTTATCCTCCATACGTATTCCGGGTTTGAGCAAAAAGTGGCGGAGTCATTGCGCGGGCGTGCCCAGGCATTCGGCTTTTCAGAAAAGATCGGCCAGATTCTGATTCCGACGGAGGAAGTGGTCGAGTTGCGTGGCGGTAAGAAGGTGACGAGCAAACGGCTGGTTTATCCCGGCTACGTGCTGGTCGAAATGGAAATGAACGATGAGCTGTGGCATGCAGTGAAAGCCACGCCGCGCGTTACCGGCTTCGTAGGCGGTGGAAACACGCCCGTCCCGCTCAGTGTGGAAGAGGTGAACCAGATCCTCTATCGTCAGGCCTCTTCAGCGGAGCGGCCGAGGCCCAAGATGAATTTCGAGAAGAACGAGACGGTCCGCATCATCGACGGTCCGTTCGCCAATTTCCAGGGCAAGGTGGATGAAGTCAATGCCGAACGCAACACGCTCAGGGTACTGGTGACGATTTTCGGCCGCGCCACGCCGGTGGAATTGGATTTCCTGCAGGTAGAAAAAACTTAGAAGGAGTCAGAAGTCGGAAGTCAGAATACAGAAGCCGGCCGGCGGTCCTTCTGACTCCTGATTTCCCGGTGAGCAAATGGCGAAGAAAGTTACAGCGCAAGTGAAACTGCAGATTCCCGCGGGGAAAGCCACTCCGGCGCCTCCGGTGGGCACGGCGCTCGGCCCGCAGGGCGTCAACATTATGGATTTCTGCAAGGCGTTCAACGCCAAGACTTCGGCAAAAGATCAGGAAGGCCTCATCATCCCGGTGGTCATTACGATCTTCAGCGACCGTAGCTTCACGTTCATCACGAAGACACCGCCGGTGCCGGTGCTGATCAAGCGCGCCGTCAATTTGGCTAAGGGCTCGGCCGAGCCGAACAAGACCAAAGTCGGCAAGATCACAGAGAAGCAGGTGGAAGAGATCGCCAAGATCAAGATGCCCGATCTCAACTGCTTCTCGCTCGAATCGGCGATGAAATCGGTGCGCGGCACGGCCCGCAGTATGGGCGTTGACGTGATCTGATTAGCCAGCCGCGGCATTCAACCGGGCCTGCGCCTCTCTATACTGTGCCGCGAGCCCACAGCTGCATGCTTTAAATTGCATTACGTCAGGTCTCCGCTGAGAATCCGGGCGGCGGACTCCCACTAGCTAAGCTAAGCTAGGTTCGTGAACCAGTCCAGAGCTCAACGGACGTCGTGGAGCGCGGCGTTTTTTGCTTGATGCAAGACGCTCTGTGTCCCATAATGGCCGCGAGGCAACTTTGAAATTTCGCACGAAACTTCTGATTACTTTGGTAGCAGTGGCGCTACTCACTAACGGCATCTCCATCGCCGTCATGTATAAGCTGTTGCGTCATTATCTCTACGACGGCTACCGTGCGAAACTGCTTTCCATCACGGCTTCGATCGCCACGATGTTGGATGGCGACGCGCTCAAGACAATTCACGGTCACGCCGATGAAGCTTCTCCCGCGTACCAGCAATTGCGCCAGCAACTCCGGCGCGTTCGCGACGCCAACCGCCGCAAGGACACTCAAATGCAGCGCGTCTTTACGGTCATGCGCGCTCCCCAGGATTCTAAGGTGCTGCTGGTTACCGTTGATTCGGAGGAGAGTCTCGAGAACAGCGCGCGAGTGGGCGAAGTCTATCGCACTGGCGGCGCGGCCATCGACATCGACCAGACGGTGGCCGAAGAGAATTTCACTTCTGATGAGTTCGGCAACTGGCTGCGAGGACATGCGCCTGTGCGCGACTCGAGTGGCAATGTGGTGGTAGTGGAAGCCTCGACAACCTGGGTGGAATCGCGCATGAAGCCCATCGCGCTGAGTGCCCTGGGCTCTTTACTTCTGGCCGCGCTCATCGCCGTACCTGGAACGTTCTTGCTCAGCCGGCGCGTGAGCCGGCCTCTTTCGGAGTTACACGGGGCGGTGGAGTTGGTGGGACAAGGGAAATTCGATACCCGGCTCGGGATTCTTTCGAACGACGAATTCGGAGCAGTTGCGCGAGCTCTCAACACCATGGCTCAGCAGTTAGGCGAGAGAGAGCGCATGAAAACCGCTTTCGCCCGCTATGTTTCACACCAGGTGATGGATTCCATCCTGGCCTCGGACAAGGACATGGGGCTGAGCGGCGATCGCCGGCGAATTACCGTCTTGTTTTGCGATATCCGTGGCTTCTCCAGCATGCCCGAGCAGATGCCGCCGGGAAAAGTAGTCCAGTTGCTCAATGAGTATTTCGAGCAAATGGTGGAAGTGATATTCCGGAATAACGGTACGCCCGATAAGTTCATCGGCGACGGGATCATGGTGATTTTCGGCGCTCCAGAGGACGACCCCTATCAGGAGGAGCGCGCGCTCAAGACCGCGATCGAGATGCAGCGCGAACTGCGCCGGCTCCGCAAAAAGTGGGAAGGCGAAGGCCTCTCCATCCGCGTCGGAATCGGCATCAATTCGGGTCCGGCAATCGTTGGCAACATCGGGTCATCCCGGCGCATGGAGTACACGGCCATCGGAGACACGGTGAACCTGGCTTCACGGCTTGAGACCGCAACCAAAGATCTGGGCGTCGGCATCCTGATCAGTGAATACACCTACAACGCTGTGCGGGGATCGTTCCCGTTCCGCAACACGGGTTCGGTACATGTGCGCGGACGTAGCGAAACTGGCCAGACGTATTCAGTCGAGGAATTAGAAGGAACCAGCGCTCCCGTCGAAGAACTCGTGAGCTAGACTAGGACCATCCGCGCCGCGATTCAGATTTTGCGATTGCCGACCGCGCACTTGCGCCCCATCAAATGAAAGTGTGGCGTGAATTCTCTCGCGGCGTTCCGGAGTCGGACATATTCCAGAACGTTTCACAGGCCTCGAGTATGCGCGCTGCGGTTGACTTCAGGTGCCACGGACTGGAAAAATGAATTTGTCCGGCGTGCGGATGTGGCGGAATTGGCAGACGCGCATGGTTCAGGTCCATGTTCTCGCAAGGGAGTGGAGGTTCAAGTCCTCTCATCCGCACCAAACTTAGTTTATTTCTTCTGTCTCACTAATCACTACTGTTTTCGATCGTGCCGCACGGACTCTACGTGCCGCCTCGACACTCTTGTCGAGGCTTGTGGCTTAGCATCCACATGAGTGGACGCGGCAGACCGAGCGTCTGCGGCACCTGCTGGTCAAGTTGAGGCAGTCCGCGCACTCGCAAGCGAGCCGCGCTGCCGCGTAGTCGCTGGCCAGATCGCGCCGACAATTACGACCGTTCCAGGACCATGTACTTCCACAGGCAGCCACCACACACCAGAGCCAGGAAGAACAACAGAACAAACTCCGGCTGGTAGCGCATTACGCAAAATAGAATATTCTTGTCTACCGGACACCCGCCAAACATAGTTTTTACCCGATGAGCGATTATGTTTCGGTAACAGAATAGGCTCAAGATGCGTTTTGGTTAGCGCGAGCGTATTATCCCGCTTTGTTAACGTGATTCAAGCGGGGACGGTGGGCGGATTGTTTTCTGTGATTCATGGGCGAGTTATGCGACGGCGTTGAAACCGTCGCTTGTTAACCGAAGTAACCGTGCGCGAGCTCGGGCTTGAGCTCCACCGCGCGTTTCACGGAACCAGGGCCTCCTGCTCTTGCCCCAAAGAGTGCAGGGCGATGCCCAAGTTCAGCAAAGCCTCGGCGAAATTGGGCGAGGCCGCCAGCGCATCCCTTGTAAAGCTGCGCGGCTTGCTCATGCCGGCCCGATTTTTGATACAGCAGGCCGGTATTATAGAGCAGCTCCGGCGCGCGCTCCCCTTGCTCGATGAGTTTCGTGTGGAGGGCCAGGGCTTCCTCGGTGTGGCCCCGCTCAAGTGAAAGAGCCGCCATGGCGCCTTGCGATTGGGGTTGAAGAGCCAGCAGCTTGCGGAACGCCTCCCGCGCGGCATCCAGGTCACCCAGCCTTCAGTATGCGATGCCGGAATTCTGCAGCGCTTCGGGCCAGTCTTTTCGTCTCCAGAGACATGCGTCAAAAGTATCCGCGGCACTGCGCCACTCACCCAGCTCCAGCCGAAGGCAGCCCAGGCGAAAACGCGCATCTTCGCGTTCCGGTGTCTGCTCCAGAATATCGGCGTAAAGCTTTCCGGCTTCCGGCAGGTTGCGTTCTTCTTCGAGCGCTAGTCGCTAGTAGGGCCAGGTTTCAGAGAGCCTCGGGCGAGTTGGCTTTGAGCTCGAGCGCGCGCCGGTTCCCCGAGTACGTTCGAGCTCCGCCAGAGCTTCGTCTGATTTTCCATCCAGATGTAAGGCCACGGCTCGCCCGAACCCCTCTTGCGTGGCGGCCGGGGAGACGGGCGGTGGTTGTTTGGATTTTGACTTCACGCGGGCATTCCCTCTAAATCCATCGGTGGATTTCCGAAAAACATGAGATGAGCGGGCAGCTCGGTTCACCGGAGGCGCGGCGCAAGCCAGGCACAGATCCGGCCGAGCGTCGTCTTGATGCAATCGTGACCCAGCGAAGCATGCAACCTCGCCCGGGTCGCTGAAAAGGCCACACCGCCACGAGCCCAGCGAAGGGTCACTCCAGCTATCGATCAAGCGGCAGTCCAGGAACGCAGTAAATTGAGTGCCGCGGATTTCCTGCCGGATCCGATGCATCGATTTTCCTCCAGGGAGCACCGGCAGAGGCAACTGCACCTTCATCCGTTGGTGGCTCTTGATGACCGCGTAGCGCAGGAGTGAAAGGCCCGGCACGGGACCGCGCCCCATTTCTACCAGCTTCGTCGCATAGTAATTGTTTCGATCGGAGGCGCGGAACACCCACGCGATCGCGAGCTTTTCGATCTGCCCCATGAATTCAACGCGATAAATCGGTGAGTGAGAGCGAAGGTTCAAAGAGTGCCAGCTTCCACAGCGTGCTGTGCCTGTGCCGTCGAATGACTAGCTCGAAGCCCCGCCCGCGGAACCAGTCCAGCGGCTCAACCCCCCACGGAAATCATCGTCCAGCTCGACAGGCGATGACGCATTCCAGCGGACGATTGGACATACGCTGAAACCGCATGGCCGCATACCCCTAGCAATACTGCAGCCGCCACCATGCGCCGCGCCGGTCCTAGGGACCCGGTGCCAGGATGTGGCTGCCCGCAAGCGAAAATCAGGTGATGGTCCGCGGATAGCCGGTTTGAGGCTAATAATGTTCTCCGGCTCGGTGGCTCTGCCAGCGGGCACTCGGGCGCAATTCTTCGGCCGCAGGGGCTGCACCGAGGCGTATCCAGTCGGATGTGAAACTCGGCCGGATGTGTCACGGGCAATCCGGTTTTTCGAGCCACGGCGCGAGCGGCTCGGAGGCCGAATAGACTGCGAACTTCTCACGGCTAAGACGGGTGGCCGCAGAATGACCGCCGCGGTTGTTTCAACGAGCCTTCAGTTCAAAAGCCACAGGACCCGGCACGTGGGCCGTCTTTTCGACGGGCGGAAAACTGGCCTGTAGCGAGACGCACGCGCTGACAGGGCAAAGTGGAAAACCGATGGCACGGTGCTGAGAAACCGGCGCCCACGCCAACTCGTGCGTTGCAAAAGTAAATTGCCAGGCTGCTGCGAAGCTGTTGTCTTCACGGCCGGGAGCGGAGCGCACATGGGTTGGACACTTTGCAGAAAGGATGCGAGGCCAAACGCCGGCCGGGCGCTCGGCAAGTCCAAGGCGCTGCTTGTCACGACTTGCTCAAATCGCGCGGCGGTCCGCCCACAGGTAGGTCCAGGCGTGGGGGGCTGTTCCAATCGATCGGATTTTGGTAAAGGTTGCCGGCTCGGGCATTCCCGTTTGCTTTCGCCCCGGCTCGAGTCTCGAGAGCCCCAGCCATAAAGGACGGGCCAGAGCACCTGGTGTATCTACTCGCACCTCCTGGCAGGCGAATCCAGCCGACGTGGATTTTACGGCGCATATTTCTCGAGGAATCGAAACCACTGCGGGTGGTGTTTGTGAAACTACCAGGAGCAATTCAAAAGAGGTTGTCGCGCGCGGGGCAGTGGCTTCCGCTTCCGGCAGAGCGGTCGCTGAGACCAGCAGCATCGCATCGTAGAATTGCGGCTGGCCGGCACTCGGTACCGCATAGGGCATGTAGCTGGTCCAGAATTCGGCAGGCTGGGGAATCTCGACAGGCAGACCAATTTCCACGGGCAGCGCTGACTCAGCGGTCGTTGATTCCACCGGATCCGGTTGATCGTCGGCGCCTGGCTCGGGAGCAAAGTGGGGCTTTGTTTTCAGTAGAAAGTCGAGCGCCAGATCGTTCTGCTTCTTGCGATGTGCTCACGGTGAGCGTCTTAACAATATTCCTGGTCCAGGAACTTGCGTAGCCGGCCGATGTTCTTGCCGCAGTGGAGACACTCCATCCTTACTGATCTATCGGCAGAACTTGGTCCCGCCGCGAGCCCAATGCCCCATGGCAACTTGTTGTATTGGGTGAAATCTCACGGTGGAAAATTGTCACCCGGATGGGTTACTGGGAGAATCGAATTGATTGAGACGAGGCTGAAGAACGATTCGGGGGGACGTTATTCAGTCTGGTCAGCGTGGCCGGCTCAATTTGGGCCGGCCTTTTTTTTGCGCGTTTTCAAACCACCGGTTTGAGCGTAGCCTCGGCAACGGCCGCTTCGACTTCCTTTTGATATCCAGCTAACAGTTCCGCAGTCAAGGCTTCAAAGCGCATGACCAGTACGGGCTGAGTGTTGGAGGCGCGCACCAGGCCCCAGCCGTGGGGAAACAGAATGCGAACGCCGTCCACGTCCACGATCGAATACTTTCTGCGGAAATGTGCGGTCACTCGCGTCACCACTTCGAATTTCTGCTCATCGGGACAATCCACGCGGATTTCCGGAGTGGAGACTGTCTTGGGCACATCTTCCAGTTGCGCCGAGAGAGGACGGCCTGATTTGCTGACGATCTCGATCAGCCGGCAGGCCGCGTAAAGCGCATCGTCGTACCCGTAATAACGATCCGCGAAGAACATGTGACCGCTCATTTCGCCCGCGAGGTCCGCGTGCGTCTCGTTCATTTTGGCTTTAATCAGCGAATGGCCGGTCTTCCACATGATGCCGTTGCCGCCGTGTTTGGCGATATCGTCGTAGAGCGTCTGCGAGCATTTGACTTCACCAATAATGGTCGAGCCCGGTTTACGGCTTAGGATCTCGCGCGAATAAATGATCATCAGTTGATCGCCATAAAGCACATTGCCCTTGTCATCCACGGCCCCGATGCGGTCCGCATCCCCATCGAACGCAATCCCCAGCTCCGCTCCTTTTGATTTCACCGTCTGAACTAACTGCGCGAGGTTCTTGGGTACGGTTGGGTCCGGGTGGTGATTGGGAAAGCGGCCATCCATCTCGAAGAACAACTCCGTCGCTGCACAATTCAGTTTTTGGAATATGCGATGCATGGCCGGGCCCACGGTTCCGTTTCCACCGTCGGCCACCAGCTTCACGCGCCTTTCAAACTTGAACTGCGAACTGATCTCGTCCACATAGGAGGTGACGATATCGTAGGTCTTCTCGCCGCCTTTGCCTTGCATGAAATCGCGCCGCTCGATCATTTCGCGCAGGTACTGGATCTCCTCTCCATGAATGGTCGAGGCGCCCGAGACCACTTTGAAGCCGTTGTACTCTGCGGGATTATGGCTGCCGGTGATCATTACTGCGCCATCGGCCTTAAGATGAAACACCGAATAGTACAGCAACGGCGTGGGAACGACGCCCAGGTCGGTCACCTGGCAGCCCGTCGCAGTGAGACCTCGGATAAGCGCGTTGCGCAGCCGTGTGGAACTCAGCCGGCAATCGCGGCCAAGGTTGATGTTCCTTCCGTTGTTGCGCTGCAGATACGTCCCGATAGCTTTACCGAGCTCGGTTACACCGGCGTCCAGCAGCTCCTCATCGGCGATGCCGCGAATGTCGTATTCCCGAAAAATAGTGGGCTTGAGCATCAGTCGAAGTATAACGCTGGCGGAGGTGTGCTGGCCGCGATTCGGACGTTTGACTCTTGCTCAGAATGGCTCAGAATTACGCTTTGAGACCCGCTGCCGGCGCCAACCGTGTCCCGCGCTAAACTGGTTGTGGGATGAAGGTTCCCGCCCTTACCAAGCCTCCCTCCAGGAGCGCCGCGCCCAAGCGCACGGAACGCCCGTTCACCACCATCAGCGGCGTGCCCATCGAGCCGCTCTACGGTCCTGAACAGCTCACTGATTTCGATCCTGACCGCGATCTCGGCGCGCCCGGCCAGTTCCCGTACACCCGCGGCATCCACGAAACAATGTATCGCGGCAAGCTCTGGACCATGCGCCAGTTCTCGGGTTTTGCGACGCCAGAGGAAACCAACCTTCGTTACCAGTACCTGCTGCAGCAGGGGCAAACCGGACTTTCCGTAGCATTCGATCTGCCGACCCTAATGGGCTACGACGCCGATCATGCAATGTCGGAAGGCGAAGTGGGCAAGTGCGGTGTCGCGATTAGCTCGCTCGAGGACATGGAGACGCTGTTCTGCGGCATTCCGCTAGGTGATGTCTCGGTCTCGATGACCATCAACTCGCCCGCGTCGGTGGTCTGGGCCATGTACCTGGCCGTGGCGGAAAAGCAGGGCGTTGATTGGAACAGTCTCTCGGGCACTCTCCAGAACGACATTCTGAAGGAATACATCGCGCAGAAGGAATATATTTTTCCGCCGCGGCCCTCGATGCGCCTGGTGACCGACACCATCGAATTCGGCACCCGCCGGACACCGAAATTCAATCCGCTTTCGATCAGCGGATATCATATCCGCGAAGCCGGCTCGACGGCGGTGCAAGAGCTGGCATTCACGCTACGCGACGGCATCGAGTACGTCGAATGGGCGCTCGAACGGGGTTTGAACGTCGATGAATTCGCACCGCGCCTGAGCTTCTTCTTCAATGCGCACAACGATTTCTTCGAAGAGATCGCCAAGTATCGCGCGGCCCGTAAAATCTGGGCCGATACCATGCGCAACCGTTTCGGCGCGAAGAACGAACGCTCGCTGAAGCTACGGTTTCACGCACAGACCGCCGGCTGCTCGCTCACCTGCCAGCAGCCGTACAACAACATCGTGCGCACCACTCTACAGGCGATGGCCGCAGTGCTTGGCGGTTGCCAATCGCTGCATACCAATTCGCTTGACGAAGCTTACGCCCTGCCTTCCGAGCACGCGGTGACCATCGCGCTGCGCACGCAGCAGGTGATCGCCCACGAATCGGGGGTTACGGCCGCGCCCGACCCGTTTGGTGGCAGCTATTTTCTGGAACGCCTGACGCTCGATACGGAAGCCGCCGCCCGCGGTTACATTTGCCGCATTGACGAGATGGGCGGCATGATCCCGGCTATTGAAAAGAATTTTCCACAGCGGGAAATCGCCAATGCCAGCTACGAATATCAGCGGGCCGTAGAGCGCAAAGAAAAGGTCATCGTGGGCGTCAACGCATTTCAGTCGGACCACGAACAACCCATCGAAATTTTACAAATCGGTGACCGTACGCAACTTCACCAATCGAAAAAACTGGCAGGTTTGCGCGCCACGCGCGATAATGGCCGGGTAAGGGCATCGCTCGGTGCCCTTAAGCGGGCTGCAGAGGGAACGGACAATACGATGCCGTTCATACTGGATGCGGTTCGCGCTTATGCAACGCTGGGCGAAATTTGTGACGCCCTGCGAGAGGTCTTCGGCTCGTACCAGGAAACGAGCCTCGTCTGATTCATGAGAGTGCCCATACGAGTGCTGGTGGCCAAGCCAGGACTGGACGGCCATGATCGCGGCGCCAAAATCATCGCCCGCGCTCTGCGCGATGCCGGGATGGAAGTGATCTATACCGGTTTGCGCCAGACGCCCGAAATGATTGTGAATGCCGCATTACAGGAGGATGTACAAGTGATCGGGCTGTCCATACTGTCGGGCGCGCACAACGCCATTGTGCCGCGCGTAATGGAACTGCTGCATGAAAAAGACATGGACGACGTGAAAGTCATCGTTGGCGGGATCATCCCGGATGAAGATGCTGCAGCCCTGAAGAAGAAGGGCGTGGCGGCGGTTTTCCAACCTGGAGCATCGCTCGAACAAATCGTCGATTTTGTTCGCGCGACGGTACCTGCCTAAATGTCATTCCGTCGAACGGGAAAGCCGGAAATGGACGAAAGGCTCAAGATAGCCGTATTCATTGACTTCGATAACATCGAAATCGGCGTGAAATCCACTTTGCAGCGCGAATTCGATGTAGCCGCCGTTCTGGACGCGCTCAAAGAACGTGGCGAGATTGTCACCAAGATCGCCTATGCCAATTGGGGCCGGCAGGACACTTTTACGCGCCAGCTCTCCGAGCACGCGGTTCAGATGGTGCAGCGCGACCCCTCGCCCCGTGGTGATAAAAACGGTGCCGATATCAACCTGGCGCTCGACGCGCTCGAGATGGCCTTCACGCACGATCACATCAATGCCTTCGCCATCGTCAGCGGCGACAGCGATTTCATTGCGCTGGTGAACAAGCTCAAGCAGTATGACAAGCGCGTGTTCGTCGTGGGCGGCCGGGCTTTTACCAGCACCATTCTGCAAAAAAACTGCCACGAATTTGTCAGCTACGAATCGCTGCTGATGGAACCGCAGAAGCAGAGCCGGCCGGAGAGAATCCCACAGACGCAGACGCAGGGCCAATCGCAGCCGCCGAACCAGGGCGGCTCGCCACATGAGCGCCGCGGACAACGCAGGCCGCCGCCGCTCGAACTGACGCTGTCTATGCCGCTGGTGGAGCGTGCACTGCAAGTGCTGGAACGGCGCGAGGTGCGCCCCCAACTCGGCCTGCTCAAATCCACCATGCTGCAACTCGACTCCACCTTCAGCGAAAAGGCCTACGGCGCGGGCTCATTCAGTGATTTCGTCGAGAAGCTGAATAAGGCAAACCTGGTGCACATCTCGGGCGGGGAAGGCCGCTATTTGATCCGGCGCAAGGGCTCGCTCGCGGCTGAGCAGGTTACAGCCAGGCCCGAGGAAGGTCTGCCTGTGTTGCGTGACGTGCTCGAAACCCACCGCCTGGAGCTGGACAATGGCGCGGCCGCCGAAGACCTGTCCGCCTGGGTGAAAACCGAGCATCCGGAATTTGATTGGAAGAAATATGGATTCCAGGAATTCGGCGAACTGCTGAATTACGCGCAGGACAAGATGGTGGTTCGAGTGGAGCCGCACGAGGAAAAGGGCCTGCTGGTGTACCTGGGTCCGGAGTTTCATCCACCGGCGCTGCCGGAGCCGACGCCCGAAGAAGCCCTTAGTGAGGAACAGCCCAAGGAAGAGCCGGCGCCAACAGTGGCCGGCCAGCCCCTCGAACGCATCACCAAAGCGCCGCGGCGGACTGTTCGACGAAAAGCGGCGACAGCGGGAGCGGACGGGAACACCCGCAGGCCGCGACCCAGACGCACCGCCACGCGCACACCGCGCCGTTCTCCCCGCAGTCAGCCGCCGGCAGGGGAACCTCCGGCAGGGGCGGAAGAGTAGGCCAGGAGAAAGCAGGCTGGCAGCGCGGCCTAACAAGATGATTCAGCAAAAGCCCCTCAAATCGGCTTTTGGAGAATGGCGCGCTCGTTGAAAAACGCTTGCTAACCACTCGCTTACGGTCGTGACTCGGAAGGATCTGAACCGCGCGCGCAGCAAGCGGCCAAAAACTGCTGATTATTTTTGTTCTTTGCGAGCTATAAACCGAACGATTGGCGCAGGCTTTCCGTCGTTCCAATCGGCCGGTCCCACAGTGTCCTCATAGTACACAATCCGCAGTTGATCGAATGCGCGCGGCAACTCATTGACCCGATGCCCAAGCGGCCGGCCAATCTGTTTTGACATGTCTTCCTGAAATCCCTCAATGACAACCATGCCTTCTGGCTTCTCAGCCGCCACAATTTTGGCCGCGTTGTCAGTTACAATCTGGTGTTCAAAAGTCGCATAAACCAGGTCGTATCGAGCCATTCCATAATCGAAGTCGTTCGCACTGGCCAGAATTGCGCGAATGTTCACGTTCTGCTTCTTGGCTTCCGCGGCGGCCTGCCGGATTCCCTCGTCTGAGATGTCAATTCCAGTTACATCCCAACCCAGCCGGGCCATGGCAATGGTGTTCCTACCCTGGCCCATGCCGATTTCCAGCGCCATGCCCGGAGTCTTGCCCTGCACCGACTTCAAGAGAAACGCATTCGGCTGGCGGTTAAACGGTATGTCTGAAATCGCAAATACGTTGTTCCAGCGCTCCTTTTGTTGCTGCTCGGTTGGAGCTTCCGCCTGCAAGCATAATCCGAAAGTCCCCCAGAGAAGATAGCCTGCAATTATCTTTCGCATGGCAGGAGTGTATCAAAAGCGCTCGAGGACCGCGCTGTCAATTCACTGACCAGAACTCAACACGTAGCGCACTGTGTCCACGATCAACTCGGGCACTAACGTGAACCACCGCAAGAGTGACCGTATTGGTTTGTTTGCCGCCGATGCTGAGGAAAACCGGAATGTTATCCCCTGCGCGCGTCGCCGCTGGTATCTTTACGTTGATTTTGGTTCAAGCCTACGTAGCAACCCGCCAATCCGGCGAAGGCCGGGAACACTGGGGTTCCGTCAATTGTCACCGTCACCTTGGAAACCGTGCTGACACCGTCGCGGTAACGTTCCGGTCGCCACAAGCGGCGATACCTGTCCCAACCCAGTGGCCTAAATGACCACGATCTCTCCTGGTTGGGCAGGTTTCTGAGGGCTGACCGGAGTCCCGACGGCATGCGTGATGGCGCCGGCTCCTTTGCCGTCTGCACTAAAGCTGAAAATGCCGGGAGACACTGGTCCACGGCGATCGAAAGCGAAGCGCTGGTTTGATCCCGGACGATAACCTGTACTGTGGCAGAGCCGCCCGGAAGCTCCGCCGGGATTTGGATTCCGAGTTGGCTGGGCGTGGCGTAGAACATGGGAACCGGAGCACCGTTGATCATTACCTGGGCGCCCGCCATGGTGGTCTTGAGTTTCCGCCTTCGAAACTGGGGCTGCAGGCCGGCGGGATGCACGAAGTGCCGTCCGTCAGATTGGTTCCGAAGACAGCGGCGATGGCGCCCGGCGCCACAGTGGGTCCAGCCAGAGTGTAACTGGCATTATTGACTACTCCGCCCGCACTGACCACGGGTAGCGGAAGACTCACCGTGACGCGGAACGTAGTCGCCCCAGAAGGCGGCTGGCTGTTGGGATCGTTGCAACAGCGGCGACGCTATACAAAGGTGAGCTCGTTACACCCGGGCTTTCACATGGGCGCATATGGCGTCGGCGGAAGATGGCGCAAGTCGCAGCCCCTGTATCCCGGCGTTCTCCACCAACGAGGCAAATGCTGGACCCATTGCCAACGAAAGCGGCAGGGGCCCGCCGGACGAATCCAAAGCGCTCAAAGGCACATCCACCGGATTGCCCACCTGCACGATGACGTCGGAAACCGGCGGCATCTGTGGCGGCTGGCCCGAGGGCGGGGATTTCGTGATCCAGACCCTGTTGAAGTAGTGCACGATACCCTGGGTGTTGTGGTCGTCTATCCGCAGATCGCTCGCGCCATTCTCCACTTTTGGAACATCGCATCAGCCAAGTAGAAGGTTTGTAGCTTCCATGAGCCCGTGTTCTGTGGGCTGACCACCGCGGTCGGGGTGTACGGGTTGCCCGCGCCGTCATATTCCATGCGCGATGGCGCGTTGCCCGTGTCGAGATACTCGACGGTCACCCATGCTGCAGACGGCTTGGTGGGCAGTACGCGATCGCTTACGGCAAGGTAAAGGTAATCGCCGGGCGCACTCCAAACCGGTCCGTGTATATCGCGTCGTGGCCAGCAATACGTGTCGTGAGCCACGTGCCGTCACCAGCGTTCAGCGCCGGATGCAAACCGGATTCGTAAACTTGCGGCCCCAGGCTCGCCCAAACCATGGCCGGCGGTGAACTGGTTGAAGCCTTCCAGTGCGCGGTGTTCTGCGCCGTGAAGTTGATGTAGCGCCGCCCGTACTCTTTCGTAGCCGAGATGCCAGTGCCTTCGTGCAACTCGTTCCATGTCTCGATCATGACCAACCTGGCGCCGCGTGAAACGACTTAGTTCCACTCCCGCTGATAGAGATCGCCGCAACTGCGGTCTACGACAATGTGCCGGCCCTGGGACTCGGCCACCGCGAGGTTATCGATGCCGGGGCCGATGGCCGCCACGTCCCCGATGATCATAGGACCAAACACGGACGCGCCCCACGCGTAGGCCGCAACAAACTGCGCATAGTAGAGCACTAAAATGGGCCGCCCGTCGATTGTGGCCCAGAACTGTCGCGGGACCACCGTGAAGAACTGGTGAATCATTCCGAAAAGGCTCTTGCCCGCCGCCGTAGTCAGGTCAGGACGGACGCCGTTGTTGGCCGGCATGAGTGATGTGGTGTCAAAGAACATCTCGATTTTCGTCGCCCGCTGGCCTGCCTGTGCCACGGCCTGCTCCGCCTGGACCATCACCTGGAGACCTGGAACGCTCCATTCTGCGACGTTGTGCGGGTCGCCCCAATAAACCGGAAGCGCTACGTCGATACCGGAGGGGTCATATCGCTAAGTTCCCGCTGGGTGAAAGATGACGTCAGTATGACTGTAGGTGCTGAGGTATGAATCGCGAGGAGAAGGGTCAAACGGGTGATCGGTTGGTCGCCCATGTGTTGGCCTGTATGCGCGTTATACCAGTAAAAGTAGTAAGTGAGCGCCAGCTGATCGTGGCTGGTCCACGATTGCGATTGCTGCGCTAGCGCGAGTCCGCAGAAAGCGAAGCAAAGTGCAGCCCGACCCTCGCGCGCGCATGCCGGGCATTATACACGCCCTAGGTCTCGCTCTATCGCTCGCCGAGTGCGAAGGACAAAATATTGTTGCCTGACGCGATCGCGACGTGCTGCCGTCCATTCACCATGTACGTCATGGGAGAGCCCCTCCATGATTCGCTTGCCTTGAAGGTGTACAGCGTCTTTCCCGTCTTTGCATCCACGGCCGCAAAGCGGCCGCCGGTCTCACCGTAGAAAAGAAGGCCGCCCGCCGTTCAGAGCACGCCTGAGTAGTTCGCCTCCTGCGGTCCCAGCTGCGGTATCTCCCATACCATTTCGCCGGTCGCGATGTTCAAAGCGCGAAGATACTTCAGCCCAGAATCGGACGGAACGCGATAACCTTCATAACCGCCTCTCTGCGACTGAGTATAGATACTGCAATCCTCAACCGCCATCACGTAGAAGAGTTTGGTCCCAGGATGAAACGATGTGGAATACCAGTTAGTCGCTCCTCTCACCGACGGACAAGTCTTGACTCCGGTCTTTGTTGGCTGGTTGGCCGGGAGCAACAGTGGTTTGCCATCCGCACCAATGCCGCTCGACCAATTCACCTTTCTTACAAAGGGTTTTCCGAGCAGGAATTCGCCGTTCGTCCGGTCGAGAACGTAGACGAATCCGTTCCGATTGGCTTGCAACAGCAGTTTCCGGTCCCGCCCCCGATACATCGTATCCACAAGGACTAATGGTTCCGTCGCGTCCCAATCGTGAAGATCGTGAGGAGTGAATTGGTAGTGCCAGCGCAGCCTTCCTGTTTTCGGGTCCAAAGCGAGGACACAGTTGGTGTAAAGATTCGTGCCCTGGCGTTGGTCTCCGTTGGTGGCGGGGAACGGGTTCCCGACGGCCCAGTAGAGGGTATCGGTCTCGACGTCGTAGGATCCGGTCAGCCATGTCG
The DNA here is from genome assembly GCA_003223115.1 of Acidobacteriota bacterium. Taxonomy (GTDB): domain Bacteria; phylum Acidobacteriota; class Terriglobia; order Bryobacterales; family Bryobacteraceae; genus QHXW01. Next base: position 6,967 of record QHXW01000031.1, on the reverse strand, counting down.
CACCACCCCCGGTTGCGATCGCATTGCCCGTCCACGTCTCCGATCCGGGTTCTCCAGGTTGTGGGATGGTCCAGAAACGCCACGCCAACTGGCCGGTCGTGGCTTTATAGGCTGCGAGAAAGCCGCGCAGAGGACCATCGCCGCCCGCGATACCAGAGATCACGAGGTCACCTACCACCAGCGGAGCAGATGATGCGCTGAATGCTCCGGGCGTTACAGGCATGTTGACATCCCACATCACGGCCCCGGTCAAGCGATTGAGGCAGATCAGATGAGCGTCGCCCGTTGCGTAAAAGACGCGGTCGCCAAGGAGGGCAACGCCGCGGTTTGCCGGAGAGGAGCCGCCGCGGCCGCCGGCCAATCCCGCATAACACCAGATTTCACGCCCTGTCTGCGAATCGAGTGCGCACACTTGACCAGGCGCCGTGACATACATCACGCCGTCGCTGACCAAAGGCGTCGTTTCCAATCCGGCGCCGTTGAGCGAATGCACCCATTGCAGTTGCAGGCGGCTCACGTTCGTCGTGTTGATTTGATCCAGTGAGCTGTATCGATTCCCTCCGGGAACCCCGTTATAGGTCGGCCACTCTCCCTGCTTCGGCGTGGTGACGGCTTGAATGGACTCTCGCGAGATGGGCTCTGTTTCGTTCGACAGCGGGCCGGGAGAAATTCCGGCGAGACTGCTGAGGTACGCCAGTAGATCCTGGCGTTCGCTAGCGGTCGCCTTGAGAGTCGGCATGTACGACTGTCGCTCGCGCGTGATCTCCTCGTAGTCAGTGTCCGTAAGAACGTGGATACGGCCGTCGAAAGTCTGTAATTGCAGGTCGTGTTCCGCCCGGTTGCGGGCAAAGCCGCGCAGCGCGGACCCGTTTCTTAGCCGCACTTGAACCACCGCCCAGGCTTCGTCAGGACAGAAAGCCCAACTCGGACAACTCGCCGTGGTGTGCATTCCCATCTGCGCGGTTGGATTCTCCAGAGCCGATGCAATCTCGGATACCGTTGACTTCAAGCCAACATCTGACAGGTCCGGACCGTTCGCTTTTCCTCTCCCCTGGATCATGTGGCACATCGAGCATTGGCCGCCGCCGAAAAAAAATTGCTCCCCGGCAGCCGCGTCTCCACCGGGTCTGGTGTTATATGCGGACAGATTGCGAGAGTGTACCCACGCTGCAAGCGACTGCAGTTCCGGCTCGGCGAGAGCAAACGCCGGCATCCCGCCTGGTGTTCCGTTCTTGATCAGGTCTCGAATTTGACTTTCGTTGCGGCTTCGCAGGCTACGGCTGTTGATCAGCGCGGGAGCCCGATCCCCGGCTTCTCCGCCCTCGCCGTGGCAACCCTCACAGCGCTGCGCGAACTGTTTTTCGGCTTGGCTGAAATCTGGCGCCTGACAAAGAGCCTGGACCGCTGCCAGAGCGGCCGCACTAGCAAGAGCGGCAAAAATCGTCCACTTCCTCATTGGAGCCACCACCTTTCATAGCCACATGGTCGAGCCGGCAGCGCACCGGCAAAATTTATCCTAACCGAACCTTCGCAGTTGAGGCGGATTTCGCGCGAAATTCGGGTGAATCGTCGAGGCAAGTTCTTTGCGTTGAATAAAACATTTTCGCAAGTCTTTGTAGTGGAGACCTACCCTCTATGCAGGGGAGTAAGTTTCTGGCATTCTGCAACAGAGAATGTTTCTGCGCAGCAATACGCGGATCAAGGACGGGAAGGAACACCGCTATTACACGGTGGTGGAAAGCCGGCGTCTGCAATCGGGGAAAGTAGCGCAGCGGCAAGTGCTGTACTTGGGCGAAATCAACGACAGCCAACAAGCGGCATGGCGCAAAACGCTGGCGGTGTTTGATGAGGAACAGGACCGATTTACGCCGCTGAGTCTGTTTGCGGAGGACCGGCCGGTTCCCGCCGACGCCATCGACAGCGTGCAGGTGAAGCTCAGCGAGATGAAGTTGGAGCGAGCGCGGCCGTAGGGCAACTGCTGGCTGGGATGCGAACTATGGCGGCAGTTGCAACTGGATCGGTTCTGGTCCGGGAAACTGCCGAGAGGGAGAGAAGGCGTAGCTTGGCCGCAGGTGCTGGAGCTGCTGGTGGTGAATCGGCTGATCGATCCGGGCAGCGAGTTTCATCTGCACCGGCAGTGGTTCGATCACAGCGCCAGGGACGTTTTGCTGGGGCAGGACTTTGCGGTTGCGGAGAAAGATCGGCTGTACCGGTGTCTGGATCGGGTGCTGGAGCATCAGCAGGATCTGTTCGTGCATTTGCAGCAGCGCTGGAAAGATCTGTTCGATGCGGAATTCGATCTGTTGCTCTATGACCTGACGAGCACGTATGTGGAAGGAGAAGCCGAACAGAATCCCAAAGCCAGATACGGCTACAGCCGCGACAAGCGGCCGGACTGCAAGCCGGTGGTGATCGCGCTGATCGTGACGCCGGCGGGACTTCCGCTGGCCTACGAAGTGATGGCCGGCAACACGTCGGAGAAGACGACGTGGCGCGGCTTTCTGGACCGCATCGAAAACCTGTACGGCAAAGCGCGGCGGATGTGGTTGATGGACCGTGGGATTCCGACCGAGGCTCTGCTACCTACCTAGTCCAAAGGCACCAGAAAAACTTTCCAGAAACCTCGGTGCAAGTCGTTGGAAACAAAGAACCGGTCGAACAGAGGTTTCTGCCGCCAGAGACGTTCCCGCCAGGGACCGTCCGGTGCTAGTGAGGCCCCGGTAGTATCAGGGGTTCAAACGCATAAGTTATCCGTTCAATTCAATTCAATTTCAATTTCAAGGGTGCTAGCCCTGCTCTTTCCCGCTGTACTCGCGGCCCAAACCACCGGTCTGCGCATCACCGTGGTGGCCCGGAGAGGGCGCTGAACATGTGGCCGGTTCCCGTGTATCGAAACCATTGACGATACAGGTGACGACGACGTCGGGCGGGCGGTAGCCGAGCGTTCGAGAGTCAGCTTTCAATTGCCAGGGGATGGCCCGAGCGGTGTGTTCGCGAATGGCTTGCGAACCGAACTTAACTTATAACTTAACTTGCCATCACCGACGCCGTGGGCCGGGCATCGGTGCGCACATTTCAGCTCAATCAGATTCCGGGAGCGTTGAGCCTTCGGATCACTGTGGCGAAGGAATTCGCACGCGCGGGCGCGATTGTGAAGCTGTACGTCGTGATTCCAGGTGGGCGAGCACCCGGGCTTCCGCGCCTCGCCAGGGTGAAAAAGCGCCTCCAGCGGTAGAGATCGTTCCTGCAGCAGAAAAACCGCCGGCGGCAGGCCCCGCCAAGCCTGTGACCGGGTCGCGAAGGTTTCCGGCATCGAGAGGCGCGGACGACGCAAGTTGAAGCACGGAGCCGGAACGTCGTAGCGCGCCCTCCGGGGCCGGCGGTCAAGCGGCAACCCGTCAGTGAAGCCACCATTACCCGCAGAAACTCAGACCCGGTGTCCGGTCCCGCTGTGAGACTTTCCAAATCGCACAAGAAGTGGGTGCCACTGACCATTCTGGCGGCTGGCAGCGCGGCCGGCGCTTTTGCCGGCAGAACCATGGTCTCGGGAGCGGGTTCCGGAGTGGCGGCGCCCGCAGCAGCCGCGGCTTCAAGCGCCCCGGTGAGCATTGGCGCACCCACCATCAACGTCGGCCATCCTTAAGATGAGAAAAGCGATCCTGCTTTCCATAATCAGTGCCGTGTGCGCCCTGGCTGAATCGAACTTTCATGCCATGCCACGCTGGTGGCTCTGTGGCATGCGACGACGTCAAGCAACTCCGTCTGGTGTATGGCGTCGCGGACAACTTCATTCTCAGGGACGTAATCGCGAAAGATATCTTGAGCTGGGCCTTTACGCGAGCCGGCGGCCTGGTCCAAACGCGATCGGCGCTGCTGCTCGTGGACCCGAACGGCAGGATTACGCGATCGATCAAAGCCCCGGAGGGCCACACGCTGCTCGCTCCGGGAACAGCCTCTCTGCGCTCTATTTTTCTTCCGCAAACTCCCAATTGCGCCAGGTCCGCGCGGAAACGGATCAGGAAGTTGCGCTCGAGCCAGAAGCGCTCGCGGAAGACCTGGTAGCTTTGCGCGCTGTCAGCCGAAACCGGGCCGAACTTGGATGAGTCGGGATTTTACAGCGCGAATTTTACTGCTGATGGAGTCTCAGCCATCGTTCACGGGAGCGTACTCGCTGCGGCCACGGTTGCACTCGACACTGGTGGCGGGCTACAGGCCTTAATTTAATTTAACGGCCGGAGCGAGCATTGATTTCGGCAAGATCGTGCGCGGCACAACCGCAAGCCGCCGCGTCTGATCAATCAAACCGTTGACAAGCTGGTGATCAAGAACATCGCGATTCTGGGCGCCGAGTTTCAACTGAAAGGGCCGGCTAAGCCTCGGCTAAGCCGGTCATTCTGGCGCGCGCCGCGTCGGTCGCGCTCGAAATCGAACAACGGCGCATCGTGCTTTTGGGTACGGCGGTCGACCCGCCCTTTCCCCAGCCAGGGATTGAGATCGACATCGCGGCGCGCCGCAGCTCGAAACAAGGCGACCTGAAAATCACGCTGGCGCGTGCGTCACAAGCCACGGGCCCGGGCGAAGTTGACATCGAATTTCAGCCCGCCGGCGCCGGTGTTCGCGCGGACCCGGCAATTCAGTTTCTCGCCAATGGGAATCGAACTGCCGCCTTCCAAGGCGACGTCATGGGCCACTTCGCTTCGGACGATCACATCGTCTTTCAAACCGGCACTACGGCAGGCAGCATTATCTTTACCGTCAAGCTGGGTGAGTTCACCGCACAAGCTACGCTGGCCATTGCGCCCGAACTCGTCGGAGTTGATTCGGCGAAGGGACAATGGACCTCGGCGGGACTCGACCTTCGCGTCGCCGGATTCGACAATACCCGCTCAGCTTCCAGTCTCAGATTCACGTTCTACGATCAAAATGGGAGCATCTTGCAGCCCGGGACCATTGTGGTCGACGGCTCAGCCGCTTTTCAGCAGTACTTCAGTTCGTCAGACCTGGGCGGTGTCTTCGGACTCCACGCATTTTTCCCGGTGTTTGGGAGTTCAACGCTGGTGGACAGTGTCGACATCGGACTGGTGAACTCGGCGGGAACCATCCAGACCGGCAAGATCAGATTCACACCATGAACATTCCACCGTTGATCTCGATCGTCTGCCCGTGGATATAGCGGGCCGCCTCCGAACACAGAAAAACGACGGTTTCCGCCACATCCTCGTTCGTGCCGAGCCGGCCGGCGGGCGTCGCAGACACCACGGTCTTCAATATTTCGCGGTTTGAAAACTGAACGTGAAAATTGTTGTCGACTGTACCGGGAGATACCGCGTTCACACGAATTCCCTGGGGCGCAAGTTCTTTGGCCAACCCCTTGGTCATGGCCGAAATGGCCGCTTTGGCCGCGGCGTATACGGTAGCGCCAATCCCACCTCCGTTACGCGCGGCAATGGAGCTGACGTTGACGATTGAGCCGCCGTTGTTGGCGATCATGTGCCGCGCCACAGCCTGCGTGATAAACCAGGCGCTCTTCATGTTCAGGTTCATCACCCGATCGAACAGTTCCGGGGTGAACTCCGCCAATTTCGCGCGTTCAACGAGCGACCCCGCATTATTAACGAGAATGTTAATTGCGGCGCCTGAGTTTTCGAGCGCCTTAAGAAAAGACTGGATGCCGGCTTCATCGCCGAGATCCGCCTGAATGGCCTGGGCTTTGGCACCCGCCCGCTCGACGCACGCGAGCACCTGTTCAACGCCCGTTTTATAAGAGTTAAAGTGCAGAATCACCCGGCTCGCGCCATGATTCGCCAAGGCAATCGCCGTAGCGGCCCCGATTCCGCGCGACGCGCCGGTTACCAGCGCGATTTTCCCGCTCAGTTCTTGGTCCACGATTTAGAGTATAAATCGCGGACGTGGCTGGCTCACGAGAATCAGGCGGCCTGCTGGCGCAGCCAGTCTCTCATGGCATCGCGGTACAGCAGGATGCCTTTGCGGGAATACCGCAGATAACCTTGCCGCCGGAACTGGTTCATGTAGTGGGTGACAATCTCTCGCGACGTCCCCACATACTGAGACAGCAGTTCGTGCGTGAAGGGCATCATTTGAACGGAGCCATCTTCGCTGGTTTCGCCAAGCCGCTCAGAGAAACGGATCAGCGTACGGGCCAGGCGCCGTGCGATGTTGTCCACCGAGAAGCTCTCGATCCGGTGGCCAAAATCAAGAGACCGCTGCACCAGGATCTGGAGCAAAGCCACTGCAAGCCGTGGACGCTTCATCACGATCTCCTCGATCTCTGAAGCTGTCCAGGTCATGACTTTCGTGTTCTCCAGAGCCAAAGACTGCTCGTCGCGCGTGGGCGTGCCGAGAAAAGCAGACTCGCCGAAGAACTCGTCAGTTTGGTAGATATCCACGACCACTAGGCGGCCGTCGTCAGCCATGCGGCAGACTTTCACTTTGCCATCGATGACCAGATAGAGGCTTGTGGACGGCTGATCTTGGCTGTAAATCACTTGCCCTTTCTTGTATTCCAAGATACTGGAACAAGGCAAGTGCGCCAGCGGATCTTCCAATTGTTTTTGCGGTACTGCTGAAGTCGTCGGACTCGTTCCCATAACTTTCTCCATTCTAACTCACAAACGGATTGAGGGCTGCGGAGACCCGGGCACTAGAAAATTCCCCTCAATCTCTGCGGATTCCAGCTTTGCGTCTCGGTAAATTTCCCGATCGCAGGTATGGCGGCACCTGTTAAGCGAGAACATTCACGCTCCGAGCGTCGCCCAAGCCAACCAGCGCGTCATACAGTACAGGCGATATGCATGTCGCGTGCCAAATGTTACGCTTTTTCCCCACAGAAGACAACCGCGCAAAATCCCACGATTTCATTCAATTGCAAGCCATGCTGCATCCCTTCGCGGGTGGCTGGCACTGGCCCTTCACTGAATTGTACTGTTACGTACTTAATTTTTTACAG